>JAYEJL010000165.1:0-112160 GCA_034660555.1 Thermotogota bacterium | reverse complement strand
TCTGTTGTTACATTGTTTGTTACAGGTAGGTTATTGAGTTTTGATAGATTTACCAATAGGCTTACATTGGCCATTCATGCTTTAACTCCTATAGTAACAGCTTTCTCAACAATAATGGCATTATATCTTTTGATCCGGCAGCGATAATAGGTATTACTCATTTTGTTGGTTCGATAATTTACTATTGCACAGATACTTTTCTAATAAAACCTGTGTAGCTTCCGCCAATAGTCCATCTATCACCAGTTGTAATATTATCAATAATTAAACCTGCTCCTGCAACGATGGTAGCAACAAAGATTTCACCTGTATTTTCATCTTCTATTAGGTGAACTGCAGTTGGTTGATTTGGATAAAGAAACTCTGCTATTTTTTCACGTGATGAAGTAAGAAATAATGATACGCGTTTTTGTAGTGGTTCTGCAGCTGCTATGTATGAGCTGTTTACTGCTACATCAATACTCATTGTGTTTGTTAATTTCAGCTCATGGAACAGTTTATTTGCACTGACGCGCATTAGATGAATGCCATCTTCCGCTGCCACGTAGATTGTTCTACCATATGTTCTTATACTGAGTGTCATTAATGGTTGTTCCAGAGGATCCTCATAGGTTCGCCCGAAGTAATCAAGCAAAATAAAATTACCTGAACATTCTCTAAGCAGGTAAATTCCGTCGTATAAAGATGACAGAACGATGTAATCACCAAGAAGCTCTACCTGACTTATCCATCCTCTTAAATGAATTATACCTCTGTTCCATACCTTTGATGGCCTTTCTAAAAAGAAAACACTCAATCCAACTCCATCAGCTATGTAGAATTTTAGTTTGTTGATGTCAAATGCAATGTCTTCTGCATGAAAAGTATCAATTTGTTCAAGTACGACCATATTTTCTTTATCAACAATGCAAAAACCAAGGTCACGTAGATTTACATACAGATATCTTGTTGTTTCTACACCAGAACTACTTAACGGTGGACAATAATGTTGATTCTTGATCCATTTTTCGCCATCATAAGTGATTTCAGATATTTCGTTGTAACCGGTTCCAAGATAAATGACTGATGAAAATACAGCAGAGGTCATGATCAAGATAATTATAATCAGCACAATATTTCTCAATGTACTCACCTCCGTTTTTACGATAATAAACCTGATTGAAGGAGAGTTAGGTTGCAGCACGAAGTGTTTTTGACGGATTTTCAGTAATATTTAGTCAGATAATAACAGTCATTAAACACTACAGTAATAAGTAATTAAGAAATGCTGGAGAGATATTTTCTGAGAATATTAAGAGCATGAAACGTTGTGAGTGTTCGAATTCTATTACGGTCACCTTTAAAATGAAAATGGAAAGCTTCCACCTTATTGTCATAACTCAACCCTATATAAACCGTTCCAACGGGTTTTTCAGGAGTGCCACCTGTAGGACCTGCAATTCCTGTTGTAGATATTCCTATATCACTATTAAAGGAACTCCTGATATCTCTGGCCATTTCCTTTGCTGTTTCTTCGCTTACCGCACCATATTTCCTTAAGGTTTTCTTCTGAGTGTTGAGCTCACGAATTTTGATCTCATTGCTGTAGGCGATTACTGATCCAACAAATGCCCTGGAGGCTCCTGGAACATTTACGATTCTTGATGAAATCATTCCACCCGTACACGATTCGGCAAAAGCAATTGTTTTATTCTTATTAGCGAGAACGTTCAGTACCATACTTTCAAGTGTTTCATTGTCTCTTCCATAAATGTACTCACCCAATCTTTTTTGTATCTTTTCTTCTACTCTGTTTATCATCGAAATGGCATCTGTTTTTTCTTTTGTACGTGCTGTGATTCTTAAGGATACCTGATAACCATCAGCATAAGGTGCGATTGTTGGATTATCCTGTTCTTCTATAAGATCTTCAATTATTTTTACAACATCACTTTCACCGATTCCAAATAATCGAAGGAATCTGGAGTGAATTATCTGTTTGCTCTTTTTACTTAGATATTCGAACACGTTATTTTCAAACATTACTTCCATTTCATGTGGTGGCCCTGGAAGAAGAATAATCGTCTTTTCTTTGCTCTCAACTATGCAACCTGGAGCGGTTCCTACAGTATTTTCAAGAATTATAGAATTCTCAGGAAAGTAAGCCTGCTTTCTGTTATATTCATTCATATTTTTATTACGACTTATAAAGAAGTTCTCAATTTGCTTCAAGGATTCACTGTCAAGAACCAGTTCTTTGTTTAGACATTTTGCCACGGCTTCTTTAGTAATGTCATCCTGAGTTGGACCCAGACCTCCTGTGGTAATTATGATATCAACGCTGTTCAGTGCATCGCTTAATGAGTTTATAAGCCTTTCCATATTGTCTCCTACCACTGTCTGTTTGTATAGATTTATACCAAGTTCAGCCAGCTTTCTCGATAGATAAGCGCTGTTTGTGTTGATAATATTTCCTAAAAGGATCTCGGTTCCGACATTTATTATTTCAGCTCTCATTTTATCCCTCCATTACCATTATATGCCAGTAGAAAGATTATAATATAGATTTAATAAGATACCTGTAAAATATACAGTTGAGAAGGGGTGTTTAGTTGAAATCAGCTTCTATTGTTGTTCCATTGGTTTTATTAAATGAAGAATACCACATTATTTTACAAGACGATCAAGAAAACTCAGATTTCATCCCGGACAGATTAGTTTTCCTGGTGGTTTTATAGAAAAGGGAGAAACTCCTATTGATGCTGCTAAAAGAGAACTAAAAGAGGAAATAGGTGCAAATGTAGACTGTGTAAATTCATTCATTCCTTTGAGAGAAAATCAGACGATAACTACATCAATAGAAGTTTTTCCTTTTGCTACTAGAATTCTATCAACTTCCTTTGTTTTGAACACAGATGAAATTGTGGACATATTTTTTGTTTCTTATGAATACTTAAAAAAGTCAAGTCCAGAGAACATCCAAATTGCAGGTAAACATACACTACTATATAGGATGCCAAAACTGGATATCTGGGGACTGACTGCAAGAATAATTAACTCGTCATTCGATGTTATTGATAACTTAATTTGTTATAAAGAAACTATGTAGTTGTTTTTTTCAACTTAAACTTTTTAATGCATTAGGTTTTTGAAGGCAAAACACGTTAAAATATCTGTTGAGGATAGTATTAACAATTTTTAGTAGGAGGTGTTATTTAATGAAAAAAGCATTGCTATTTGTTATTCTAATCTCTTTATTTGCAACCTTCGGTTTTGCAGTAAATGGAGCAGGTATTGGTGACGGTAAACTTACCTGGGCAGGCTGGGATACCATAGTATATGGCTGGCCTACTCTTAATGGTGCAGGTCAAATAACAAGTATTCAAGGAATATCACTCATAGGATATGCCTGGAGAAATTATTTTAACCCAATGGAACCTGAAAAAGTCAATTTTTACTGGGAGGCTGGCTTAAATGCAGCTTTTCTTGGTGTTGAAGCTGGAGTAGGACTAACATATCCTCTCCCATTAAAGAGTGGGCAGTTTGACCATCTTTATCTTACGGGAGGTTTACGTGTTACAATATCTGCCTGGAGTTTTTTAACTGGGGATCTTTCAGAAATTTTGTATGACATTATTTTTCCTTATCCTTGGATAGGTGCTGCTGTAACTTTCTAGGCAATGTAATAAAAGACCATAACTGTTTTTGGTTCTATTTTTGTATAAACTTTAAACTTTGGCCCCAGAAGAATATTTTGTTGGATAGACAACAGAAAATATTTGGTTTTTTGTTTATATAAAGTTTAAAATTTGAGTTGTATGCATTAGAGATTAATAAATAATCATTATAGGGGAGGTGCTAGAATGAAAAAAGTACTTTTGTTGATGCTTGTTCTATCTGTTATGGCAGTGTGTGCGTTTTCAGCTGAAGAGGCAAATGTAGGTGAAAGTAAATTAACCTGGGCAGGATGGGATACGATAGTGTATGGCTGGCCAAAGCTTAATGAAGCAGGTCAAATTACGAGTGTTCAGGGAATATCAATCCTTGGTTATACTTGGAGAAGTTATTTCAATCCCGTGGAACCTGAAAAAGTTAATTTTTACTGGGAAGTTGGACCCAACGCACTGGTTTTGGGTTTAAATGCAGGAGCGGGTATAACATACCCACTTCCTATGAAGGACTCACGTTTTGATTATCTTTATTTGTCAGGTGGACTGAATGTCTTCTGGGGAGTATTAACAGCAATTATTCCAATACCGGCTCCATGGATTGGAGTAACAGTGACGTTTTAAATAATTTGATTGGTTGAAACGGTACCTTGAGAAAGGTACCGTTTTTAAATTATCAAGGGGGAGATGTATGTGAAGAAGTTCGTCGTAATTTTGTTAATTATCGGTCTTGCTTCTATGCTCTGTGCAAGCTCAATAAGCGCTTCAAAGGTAAGAACACTGGCAAAGGAACATGCTAGGCAGGATGTCAGAAAACTGGGCACATTGTTTTTGGGTGTTCTTTTTCCGGTGTTGACACCGGTAGTTTCATTTGTGAGAAATTATTCTGTTCCTAATGAAAGGTTGATTTATATAGAATCGCTTGTTGATGAACCAGGACTTATTTCAACCTATATTGAATCCTACAAAAGAGCCAGAAAAGGCTCAGCAGCCCTCTGGGGTCTTGGAGGAACATTGATAAACATTAGTTTGATAATTGCAGGCTACACTGTTCAGTAGTGTGAAATGTCAGTAAATAATCTAGCAGATAATTTGTAAAAAAAGAAATAAACGGTGCCTTCAAGGCACCGTTTTGTTTAAGCAGGGTTCAGTTTATAATATTTTTTCAGATATGGATTTTGCCTGCTGGAATAACAACAGGTAGTCTCTTCCTCCGGCTTTGGAGTCGGTTCCTGACATGTTAAATCCACCGAAGGGTTGGACACCAACCAGAGCGCCCGTACATTTTCTGTTGAAATAAAGATTACCCACATGGAATACTTTTTTTGCCTTCTCAATTCTGTTTCTATCTTTGCTGTACAGAGCACCTGTCAAACCATATTCCGTGCTGTTAGCTATATTCATTGCATCATTGAAATCCTTTGCTTTGATAAATGATGTAACTGGTCCAAAGATCTCTTCCTGTGATACTCTGTCATCACGTTTGATACCTTCTATGACGGTTGGTTTTATGAAAAATCCAGGTAGATCATCTACAGTTTCTCCGCCACAGGCTATTTTGCCTTCCTTTTTGCCAATTTCTATATATTTCATGATCTTTTTCTGGGCACCTTCATTTATAACAGGTCCAAGCCAGTTTTCAGGATCTCTTACATCGCCAACTTTGATTTTCTCTGACTTCTCAACAACTTTTTCGAGTAATTTATCATAGATTGACTCTACAGCAATGATCCGTGAACCGGCAGAACACTTTTGCCCCTGAAAACCAAAGGCAGAGGTCACGCATCCTTCTGCAGCAGCTTCAAGATCAGCTGTTTCATCAACAACTACGGCATCTTTTCCGCCCATTTCGAGAACGACTCGTTTTAACCACTTCTGGCCTTCTTGATGTTTGGCTGCGAGTTCATTTATTCTCAAACCAACTTCCCTTGATCCTGTGAATGAAATGAAACGAGTTCTTGGATGTTCAACAATATAGTCTCCTATTTCGCTACCGCTACCGGGAACAAAATTTATGACGCCTTCAGGTAAGCCTGCTTCATGAAGTATCTCAACAAATTTTGCTGCAATTATCGGAGCGTCACTTGCCGGTTTTTGTAAAACACAGTTTCCGGAAATCGCTGCTGCAGTTGTCATTCCTGCCATGATAGCGCTACAAAAATTCCATGGGGGTATGACGGCTCCAACACCCAGAGGTATGTAGACAAGCTCGTTTTTTTCCGGTGGTATTTGAATAACCGGTTGAGGTGAAGCATATCTTACTGCTTCACGTGCGTAAAATTCCAGAAAATCTATTGCTTCTGCAAGATCTCCATCAGCTTCGATCCAGTTTTTTCCCACTTCAAGAATCATGGTAGCATCGAGCTCATAACGCCTTTCTCTCATTATTTGAGCAGCCTTTAAAAATGGTTTAACACGTTCTTTTACAGGGGTGTGCTTCCATGTTTCAAAGGTTTTCCAGGCAACATCCATTGCAGAATCGATAATTTTTTTGTCTGCTTTGGAAACGGTACCCACTATTTCTGAAGGATTACTTGGGTTTCTTGATTCAGTAACTCTGTCTGTCTTCTGATGTTTGCCCCCTATTATAAGGTCAAAATGACGTTTTTCATTGCTCACCTTATCAAGGGCTTCTTTCATTTTCCTCCTTACTTCGGGATTTGATGGATCAATGTAACCTTCATTTTTAAATGGTGGCAGAATCATGTAATCACTTGCTTCTGTCATCTCTAATACCTCCTTTAAACAACGTTTTTTTCTCTTGTAACACCTTTTGCAAAACGTTCTATATTAAGATTTGAAATATCTACATGTTTAGTTTCTCCGTGTACTATCCATTCAGCCATCGCTTCTCCCACAGCGGGAGCAAGCATGAAACCGTGTCCACTGAATCCAACCGCATAATAGAAATCAGTTATTTCTGATGATTTATCAATTATTGGAAGCGCATCGGGTGACATGTTATAAAGTCCTGCCCAGTGCCTTAGAACTCTCATTTGTTTTAGAAACGGGAAGAATTTGGGCATCTTCTCTGTCATTTCAGTAAGAAATCTCCAGCCCGGATTTTCGTTGTGGCTGGGTTTTTCATCTTCATCACCCTGTCCCATAATAAAGTTTCCAGATTTGGTTTGTCTTATATAGAAATTTTTCTCAAAGCTTATAACAAGAGGATCCATAAGGTGTTCAACTGGTTCGGTGACAAAAATCTGATGTCTGTATGATTCTGTTGGTAAGTCTATACCAGCCATTTTACCCACTTCGTGAGAATAGCCACCCGCTGCGTTTATTACCAGCGATGTCTTTATGTAACCTTTATCTGTGTTTACTCCCTTTATTGAGTTGTTAGAAACATCTATGTCAGTAGCTTTTGTGCGGGTTAAGATTCTGGCTCCACGTTTTGCAGCAGCTTTGGCATATCCCATAGTGGCAAGATGAGGATTTGCATGCCCATCTGATGAACAAAATGCTGCTGCTTTTACATCAGAGGTGTTTATATAGGGGAATTTTTCTGCAGTTTCTTTCTTCGAAAGAAAATTAACATCCAATCCTTCCTCTTTCTGCATTTTTACATTGTTTTCAAACAATTCAACCTCTTCGTCAGTAAATGCTAAAAGCAGATAACCACCCTGATAGTATTCAATATCCATTCCAATATCCTTTTTGAATTTATTGAACAGCTCTACACTTCTCATGGCCAATCTAACGTTTGGCCTTTCACTCCACTGTTGACGAATCCCACCTCCGCAACGCCCTGTTGATCCTGCTGATAAATAGTCCTTTTCAAGGAGAACGATATCATTTATACCATTCTTGCATAGATGGTAAGCAATTGAAGTTCCGATTATTCCTCCACCTATAATAACAGCAGAAGCGCTATTCATTTTTTTCACTTCCTTCTGAAATGGTTTTGAAAGTTGTTGGTACTGCTGGGGGTCTAAGATTACCGGGATCCAATTTTTCTACGGGGATCCCAGTTTTTCTTGAGAGTATCTTCAATGCGTTAAGTCTGCACGTTCGACCACCGCAGGGACCCATCGCTATTCTTAAATATCTCCTCAATTCTTCAAAATCTGTGTAACCTTCATCAATTGCTTTCTCAATATCTTCAACAGTTATCTCTTCACAGCGACATACATAATCGTTTCTCGAATGAGTCACTGGTTTTATGTGTCTGGCATCCTCAATGTGTTCCCTATCTATTTTTACATATACCACAGGTGATTTATTTCCAAAATCTGTCACCTGAGTAACTTCACCAGTATCCAGTATTTCGCCATCTCTTGATAATACGTAAACAGTATCATTTTTTTGAGGAAGTGGTAAGAATTCATACGGAATACCTATTATGGCTTTGTTGGAATCCAGTAGCTCCTGAATCATAAATATTGCCAACCCCGGACATTTTGAGACACAAATACCACATCCAGTACATTTTTCGTAGTCTATTGTGGGAATACTGTTAATATTTTCTCCAACAGTAATTGCCCCAACGGGGCAGCTTGTTTCACAGGGATTGCATGGAATTGGCTCAGGACATTCTATGATAGGTCGTTTTTTGCCTTCATATTTTTTGAAGTCATCATCGTTTTTTTCTACAAATTTTTCTCTCTCAATTGTGAAACCAAGTTTTTGTAGTCCGCTACAAACCTTTTGGGATGTAGGACCGCTTCTAAAATTTTTGATCTGTTCTTTTAAATCATTCAATCTGTTCTCATCGATTTTCTTTGATAAATCTCTGGCAATGTTTAATCCAGCTATTCTTCCTTCAATCATAGCTGTTGTAGCTTCTTCAATTCCACTTACATCACCAGCTACGAAAACATTGTTAACAGTGGTTCTCATGTCTATATTTCTTTCTGGAACATATCCTCCAAGTTCAGGTATGTACTTGATATTTCCACCTGCCTGGGAAACAAGTTCAACGGAAGGTGTCAATCCCGTTGCTATACATATTGTATCCACAACAAATTCTCTCTCTTTACTGGGAATCATTTGCCAGTTTTCATCAACTTCTGTAATAACTGCACCTTCAACCTGAGTAATCCCCAGCGCCTTTTTTATAGTATGCTTTAAAAGTATTGGTATACCGAGTCTTTTTGCCTTTCTAGCGTGAACTTCATACCCTCCAATACGATCTGCAGCTTCAACAATAGCTTTTACGTTAGCCCCAGCCTGTTCCAGCTGGTAACTTACAATAAGACCAATGTTTCCTGAACCGATGATTAGAATGTTTTCACCCGGTAAAATACCATACTGATTCATTAATGTTTGAACAGCTCCAGCGCCATATACACCTGGCAAGTCATTGTTTTCAAACTGAAGGAATTTCTCTGATGCACCGGTTGCAATTACTATTCGTTCAGGCTTCAGAAGATCAACCCTATCGGTTTCTCTATTAAGAACCGGGATACCTTTATCATAAATACCAATAACAGTTGATTCGGGTAAAATTTCAACATTTTTCATATTCGATATCTCTTTAAGAAGTTCCTGTGCTATTTCAAATCCCCGTACGGAAGCATAGAAATTCTCATTTCCAAAAAATTTGTGGGTTTGTTTTACCAATTGACCACCTGGTTCTATTCCTTCGTCAACAATCAGTACATTGAGACCTACCTTACCAGCTTCTATTGCTGTAGCGAGTCCTGCAGGTCCACCACCAGCTATCAGAACATGAAGATCAGTCAATTATCTCACCTCTTCCCTGTTGCCTTCTAACTGACATACCTTCCTTGACGCGTGTAATACAGGTTCTTACATTTGGTATTCCATTAACTTCCATAAGACAAGATGAGCACTTTCCAATTGCGCAGAAAAATCCCTGATTGCGTTTTCTTTTGGGAGTCTTTCTCAAGTTTTTGATACCATTTGCATGTAAAGCTACAGCTATCGTTTCGCCTTCATAAGCTTTTAGCTCCTGTCCTTCAAAGTAAAAAGTAATTTTTTTGCCCCTTCTAAAGGAAAGTATAGGATGATCGGTGAGCCTTCTCACTTTTTTCTAGCCTCCTAAAATATTATAATGTACTGTGTACTTCATTTAATATTATAAAATTTTAAAGGGGGTCTGTGAAAAACAAGACATCGTTATTTATAAGCATATAAAATGATTAACAACTTTATACGCTTGCTTTCTCTTTTAGACAACGTTCTGAATTAAAGAATTTATTAAGTTAAGCTTACTGGAGGCGATATTATGCCAGGAATTTTGGGACATAGAGGAATGGGTGCTGGTTGTGGAGAAAATTCTTTACTTTCACTAATAAAAGCCATTCAGGTAGGAGCAGATGGTGTTGAAACCGATGTTTGGTTAACGAAGGATTCTACAATGGTTCTCACCCATGATCCCGAGCTGGAGAAGATCACTGGAGAGAAATTGAATGTTAAAGAAACATCTTTTAAATATCTAAAGAAAAAAGGTTTTATTAATGAAGAACTCCTTACTACACTGGAAATGCTTTATCTTGAAATGCCCGATGACTCATTAATAAATGTAGAACTTAAGGATGTGGAAGCAGCACCATTGGTTGGCCAGCTGGTTAATAGTTTTGGAGCTCTTGACAGAACGATTTTTTCTTCTTTTCATCACGAATGCCTTGAAGTATTAAAGAATAATGTTCCCGAGGCTCACATAGGAATGCTTATTGATGAAAGGGCAAAGACTGATGATCCTCTGGAATATTTTAAAGAGTTGATAAAAAGATATAATCCTTATTCATTGCATCTACCTGTTCAAATATTTGATGAAGTTGGACTGGAAAAAGGGTTTGAGTTAATCGATTTGTTAAGGCACTGGGAAATCAGAATACTTCTCTGGACATTGAACGACCCGGCGCTTGCACTTAAAGTCAAAGATCACTGTGATTACATTGTCACGGATAACATATCGCAACTTATCGCAGTATTTGGAGGGAAGTCATAGAATTTATGTATTACATTCAAAAAATACTTGGAATGATACTTTCACCACCGGGAATTTTGGTGGTTTTATATTTGATAATGTCACTTATGACAATAAAAAAAGCTGAATCTCCAGTAACTAAAAGGATAGGTTATGCAATGTTGCTAGTTAGCCTGTTCTTTTATTTGCTTGCCACAGGAATCGGAGCAAGATTGTATTTAAAACCCCTTGAAACAAAGTATTTAAGACCTTCTGAAATTATTAATTTAGATGTTGTTGCAGTTCTTGGAGGAGGTATCGTTCAAACGCCTTATGGAGAGCAGACCAATCAGAGCACGCTTAATCGGCTGATGGAAGGTTACAACATTTACAAAAAAACCGGCAAAAGAATTATAGTTACCGGAGGAAAACCTTTGGGACGTGAAGCAACTTCAGAAGGGCAGATAATGAAAAACACTCTCATTTCATGGGGAGTCAGTCAAGAAGATATTATCGTTGATCGTACTGCCAGAAATACTTTGGAAAATACAGCATTTATTGCTGAAGCATGTAAAGATAACAACTGGAAGAATGTTTTGTTAGTTACTTCAGCGGTTCACATGCCAAGAGCGGTTACTTCTCTTGAAAAATATTCACTAAACATTTATCCCTGGCCTTCAGATTATCTGTATGAAACGTACTCTCTTAGCTGGATCGATTTTTTGCCGAGCAGAGATGCACTGGAAGCAAATCTAGCTGCAATTCATGAGTTTATTGGAAGCATTTGATACAGGATTTATGATAGGAGCTGAAATCATTGTGTGACACGATTTTTATTGGAAAAAAGGTACTTGGAAACAGGACGCTGTTTGCGAAAAATAGTGATAGACACCCAAATGAACCCCAAGCGATGGTGTATTTCCCTCCTTCTAAACCGGAGGAAGATTATGTAAAAACAACGTATATTAAGGTAAAACAGGTGGATCGAATCAATGGCATACTCCTTTCAAAACCGTCATGGATATGGGGAGGAGAAATGGGTATAAACGATAAGGGTGTAGCTATTGGAAACGAGGCAGTCTTTACAAAAGAACCCGTAGAAGAAAAAAGCCTGTTGGGAATGGATATGTTAAGAATGGCTCTTGAGAGATCTTCCAGTGCACAGCAAGCATTGAAAGTAATCATAGGACTCCTTGAAGAATACGGTCAGGGTGGAAATGGTGCATATTACGGCGAACTCAATTATCACAATTCTTTTCTTATAGCTGATAATAAGGAAGGTTGGCTGCTTGAAACTGCAGGAGAATATTGGGCAGCAAAGAGAACAGTAGATCTTTGTACCATATCCAATTCGTTGACCATTGGTAATGATTTTGATCTTATTCATCCGGAAGCAGTAAAACATGCAGTGGATAAGAATTGGTGTAAGAGTGAAGAAGACTTTGAATTTTCGAAAGCCTATGGTAATAAAATGTACACGTTTTTTAGTGGTGCGGATAAGAGAAAAGAAAGAACCGAAACGTTTATAAGGGATGAAAGTCCAGATATTAGCCCGGAAAAATTGGTTGAACTTCTTAAAGATCACCAGTACGATGCAAATTTAAAGAAGGGTTCAATGAAAAACATTTGTATGCATGGGGGTGGTTTAATCTCAAATCAAACCACAGCATCGATGATATGCGAAATTGATGAAAAAACTACTGTATGGGCTACGGGGACCAGTGCTCCATGTATTTCAACATACAAACCCATTTGGTTAATAGATACAGGATCCACGTTACCATATTCAAACGAACCTGAAGGACTTGCTTTTTGGAGACAATGGGAAGATTTGTACAGAAAGTACTTATTTAAGAGCAAAGAAACAAAAGAGTATGTTAGAAAATCTATTGAAGCATTACAGAATAATTTATTTCAAAAGGTTTATGAAACCAAAGAAGTTCAGGAAGAATATACAGCGCTTACACGTTTTGCGTTCAACGAAAGTGCTAAATTGGCATCTAAATTGATAGGCAAAATAACGAAGGAAAAAAACGCTTTCGTTTCCCCCGTTTTTTGGATATATTGGAAAGTCCAAAATGCGCGTATGAGATCGGAGAAGAAAAGCTACAAAGTTAAATTCTGATATTTTTTAAAAATGGGTTGATTTCAAGAACTTCCTTTGCGGAAGTTTCTTGCCCGTGCCCGGGAAATATCTGAAGGTCCTGGTTTTTAACCAGCATTCTTTTAAGAAAAAACAATGACTTTTCCATTTCTACCCTATCGCCACCTAAAAAATCCGTTCTTCCAATAGAAATGGGAAAAATTGTATCGCCGGTGAAAAGGTATTTGTTGTTAAATAGAAAACAACTTGATCCTGGAGAATGACCGGGGGTATGAAAAAATGTCCATTCATCTGAAAATGCCTCTGATTTCACCAGTGGTAAGCTGGCTAAATCAAGTTCATCAAATCCATACAATCTTCCAAGGTTCAGTGATGGATCTTTCAGAATCTCTTTATCAGATTCATGTATATATATTCTTGAAGGTTTGAGTTGTGGTATATCATATATGTGGTCCACATGAGCGTGGGTTAGTAGTAATACGATTTCTTTTTTCGGGTAATTTTCTTTAATGAACTGTGTAATTCCTCTAACTGCATCTATTACAAATAACACTTTTTCTATGGAAAGAATGTAACTGTTGGCTTCCAGAAACGGTGAAACAAATACATCAACCATTTGGTATCAACCTTTCTTAAATATTTTTGTTGGCTGATTAGAGCAAAAAACACCAACTTTTGTTTAAAAATTGACATTGATTAACATGTATAATTATACATAAATGTGGAATGATTTATAGTTTTGTTAACGTGATTATGGAGGTGTTGTAATGATTGAGTTTTTGAAAAGTCTGCTTCCTGAAACTTCTTTTCCAGTGCTTCTGAAGTATCAGGGAAGAACATCCAGGGTGTATTACATTGATAACGATGTACTAAAGGAAGCGTCGACTAAAGAATACTCCGGGATAAGTGTGAGAGTATGGTATGAAGGTGTTTGGGGTTTTGCAAGTACCAGCAACATAAGGGAAGACGATATTAAGAAAGCCATTAACAGCGCTATAAAATCTGCCAGAGAAGGAAAAAAGGATAAACCTGGCAAGTACAGCAAACCACGTTTTTTTCCTAACAAAGGGACATTAGTTGTCCCTGAAACAGATCCGCTGGAAAATCATTCAGTGGATGAAAAAATATCTTTGGTCAGGAAAGCTGCTGAAAAAACGAAATCTGTGAGTGAAAAAATCGTTTCTTCATCATCAACGTATACTGAAATTATTGATGAAAAAATGATGGTATCCAATTATGGAACTGAAATAACCTATTCTGACAGGAAGGCTGACTTCAGGGTTGCAGCTTTTGCATCTGACGGTAACGATATGGAACTGGGATATGCGAGTTTTGGAGCTACTGGAGGATGGAAGGAGCTCTTTAAAGATAGATCATATGAAAGAACAGCTGAGGAAGCTGCAAAAATAGCATTAACAAAATTGGGAAAAGAATCACCTGAAGGTGGAATTTACACCGTTGTGTTGCATCCATCGTTAGTTGGTGTTTTAGCACACGAAGCCATTGGACACACGGTAGAGGCAGATTTTGTACTTAGTGGTTCTGCAGCAAAGGGACAATTGGGTAAAAAGGTAGCCAGTGAACTGGTAACGCTTGTAGATGATCCCACACCTAATTTTTGGGATGGCGCAACAGGTATGGTGTTGGTTGATGATGAAGGTAATAAGCCAAAGAAAGTGGAAGTAATAAAAGATGGAGTTATGAAATCTTATTTACACGATGCTGAATCTGCAGCAATTTTTGATGTTGAACCTACAGGAAACGCAAGAGCATTCAATTATTCCGACGAACCTATAATTCGAATGAGAAATACTTACATAGCGCCTGGCGAATCCTCTGTAGATGACCTTATTAGCTCAACAAAAAACGGTTTATATTTAAAAGGACTTGGAGGTGGAGGTCAGGCTGATGCCAATGCTGAATTTATGTTTGGTGTTTTAGAAGCCAACAAAATCGAAAATGGTAAGATTACTGAACCGTTGCGAGAGGTAACGATTTCAGGGCAAGCCTTTGATGTTCTTAAATCAGTTGATGCCGTAGCTAATGACTTCCTTTTTACTCTGGGAGCCGGTTATTGTGGCAAACATCAACCTGCAAAGGTAGATGCAGGGGGACCGCACCTGCGCTGCAAGGTTAGGATCGGAGGTAGAAAATAATGAATGAAATCATAAAGACCATTTTTGACAGGATAAGAAAAAAGGGAAATTACGATATTGAAGTATTTTCTCGCTCAAAAAAACGTGTCAGAATTTTCTTTGAGAAAAATGAGTTGAAGACATTGCACGAAGACGAAGTGGAAGGCATTGGAGTCAGAGTGATTAAAGATGGCAAGCTGGGATTTTCTTCAACAAATGTGCTCAATGACGAGTCAATTGAAAAAATTACAAATGAAGCAACCTTAATCTCAGATATGGGAACTAAGGATATCGGAAATGTCTTGACTCCCGCTTCTTCTTATACTGAATTAAAAGGGCTTTACTCTGAAGATATGGCATCATATCGTTTGCCTGAACTCATGAAACTGGCCAGGTCATTTTTCAGGACAGCCAAGGAGTATGATAAAAGGATTTCTCTTGATTCGGCAAATGTAGAACTTACAGTAATCGAAGATGAAATAGGTAATACGCTGGGGCTCAGCGCAAAGAAGAAAAAAACAATGTTGACATATTTATTATTTGGGATGGCCATTGATGGCGAAGATATTTCATCCTTCGATTATAGATTTGGTGTTAGTACAAATTTGAAGAATATTGAAGAAAAACTCAATTCTACAGCCACACAATTTGCCTCTTCTGTAATAAATGCACTGGGTGCTCATCCATGCAAATCATTTAATGGAATGGCCCTCCTAAGTCCACAGGTGGTAGCAGCTCTGTTTGGTCAATCGCTGAGTATTTTGCTGAATGGGGAGCATGTATTAAGAAAGAGAAGTCCCTTTCATAATAAATTAAATGAAGCTGTTGGAAATGAAAGGCTCACGATTATGGATAATCCACTGGTAGATAATTCACCATATTCCACTGTGTTTGATAGAGAAGGAACCCCAACTGGAAAGATTACTTTAATTGAAAATGGAATATTAAGAAACTTTATTCATAATAATTACAGCGCAAAACATCTTGGTTGTAAATCAACCGGGCATGCATCCGGTGATTTCTCTGAACTTCCAGCCATAGAATTGCATAATATTGAGATTCCCGGGGAAAAATCACTTAAAGAAATAACAAAAAGTATAAATCAAGGAGTTTTCATAAATCGCTTCAGCGGGAATGCTAATCCAATCAATGGCATTGTTTCCGGAACAGTAAAGGGGGGATGGTTCATAGAAAATGGTCAGAGAGCTCATCCACTAACGGGTGTCATGATGGGAACGAAGATTTTTGAGATGTTCAGCAATGTTGTGGCAGTATCTGATGAAACAGAACAGACGTTTATAGGTGAACTGCCTTATATTTTGGTTGATAATGTTTCATTTACTGGAGAATAGATGTGAAAAAGCAAACTTTGGTTATAATACACTTTTTTAAGTTTATTGGGTTTGGGAGAAGCTTATGACCGTAAGGCAGAGATCGTATGTTCCCGAGAAGGACTACATGAAGATAAGAGATTTGTTAGTCGACAGTTATTCGCTTTACAATGGACCATTTAACTGGTTAATTGACAGATGGAATTTTTGCAGATTTCAGGTAATTCCTACACACAACCATTACAATGTTCAGTATTTTGGCGTCCCAACGAGACCGAAGCATTATTTTCGTGATGAATTGTATTTCTGGGAAAAGACCATAGGTATATGGGAAAATGAAGATGGTAGAATTGTTGCTGCAGCTCATTCCGAGAATGAAGAGCCTGGTGAAGCATGGATACAGATTCATCCTGACTATTTTCATCTGTATGGTGAAATAATCGACTACATTGAAGAAAACCTTGCAGACAGAGTCGGCGGTATAAAGATCAACGAAACCAGGAAAATGAAATTACCAGAAGGTTATACATTAATGAGTGTAGAAGAAGAGGATAACCCTTATAAGAGAGGAAAAGCCAAAATGCTTTCCTTTGGAGGACAATATCCTCTCTCAAAATGGTTACCTCCCTCGGTGTTGAGGGAGATGCAAAAAGCACCAGACTATCGCAAGGATCTTGATTTATTTATTAAGGCTCCCAATGGTGATTACGTTTCTTTCTGTACCATATGGGTTGATCAAAAAAATGAATACGCTGTTTTTGAACCTGTTGGAACTCATGTTGAGCATCAAGGAATGGGTCTTGCTTCCGAGCTGTTGAAGGAAGGACTGAATAGAATGAGAAGATATGGAGCCAGATGTACTTATATGCAATCAAATGTACCTTTCTACAAAAAATTTGGTTTCATAGAAACGGGCAAATACATTGTTCCCTGGATAAAATATTTTCGCTATGAATGACAGTTAAATGAACCAATAAGAAATTGTGATATTGTAAAAAAGCCAGCTTTTCAGCTGGCTTTTATTTAATGAGAACATTAATTTGTGGCAATTTCGTCATATACCATATCTGTTATCTCAAATCTATACCAGGTGAAATCACCATCATTGAGCTTCTAGGTGACTTCACCCTTCGTTGGTATCATAAATCCGTCCAGTTTTTTATATTTAAACATATTTACTGACCATGTTTCAAGTGAATACTTACCGTCGGTTTCTTTGTATCGTTGAGCTGTAAAGTTCTCAACACATCCTTTACCACTAAACGAAAAAATTCCTGAAGCAGTTGTATTCCCAAAGTTCATTGTAGCTTTTGCTTTGTTATCATCAATTTCTTCCCATTTAATGAAGTTACTCAAGGCTGCAGTTGGAAACCAAACTGTTTCTGCGAGATATCGTAACAGTGTACCCTGATTCATTTCTTTTCCACTGGAATCAGCTATCGTAAATAGAGAAAGAATTTTTATTTGCATGTTGCCTTCGCCATTAGTGTATTTATCCCTTCCAACGATATGAAAAAATGGAGCTGCTTTGATCCTCGCTTTCCATATAAATGCAGGAGGGTGAGTAGTGAAATATTGTTCAGCTTCTGCCGGCATCCATTTTTTATCTTTTTTAAGTTTCATTTCAGCATTTTGCTTTAATCTTACTGTATCTATTCTTTCTTTGCCAATGACTCCTGCAAAATGCATTCAGTCTTTTACTGAAGCGGGAAGTTCTTCAAGATCTGCTTGTGTAATTACCTTTTTGCCTCCAATTGATACATTTTCAAATAATTCATTAATCTCTTTCTCCACACGATCGTTGAATGCTTTATTGGCAAAGAATACTATTCCTGCCAGAGTAGCTATTATCACATCAATAATAAGAACGATCTTTATAAATAATACCAATGTCTGTCACCTTTTGCATGTTTTTCATTCAACAGAATGAGAGTTTTGAATGATTACATTATAGGATATCATCTGGTTTACTAAAGTCTATGATATATGGATAGGTTAACTCAGTTATTACGAAATTGTGTACTACTTTAATTCTTCGGGTAAATCTACAATTGCTTCTATTCCTTCTTTTGTTATAGAAATTTTATAGTCATTGTAAATGAATCTGATTTCATCACCCAGCAAGAATAAGTCCATAATCCAATTTTCCATATTCATTAAGTGAAAATAAACGTCACTGTATGCTTTTATAATAATTTCATCGTTTTCTGAATCTTCATAACCTTCCTGATACCAGACGCCTGACTCGTCTTTTGTAAAGAGCTTTTTGTCAATAAACACAAAATCAGCTTCACCCTCTTGAATTTGATCCTGTGCCATTTCAGATACTGCCTTCGAGCTCTTTACCTGTGAAGTCTTGTCCGGAGATGGTTTTGAAGCATAAGTCATTCCAGTTCCCATGATATTGCTAAATTCAATTTCTTCTGCGACTCTATCAGGTGCTATCAAGTATGAAGTGAATTCATTTATTATGTTATATTTCTTGGACAAAGAAATAATTTCATTTTCAATTTCTGTTAACTGAGTTTCATTTAGATCTTCATATCTGTATCTATCTGCGAGTTGTGCTATTCTTTTTTGAGCCCATAATACAGACACAAAGTTATTTGCATAATTCATTGTCAAATCAAAACTATAAACATAGGTATGTTCCTTTTCGCCTCTTTTACCTGTTATTGTTACTATTAATTTTCCCGGTTCTTTAAATAGCCCGCTTATTCTAAAAGCAGTGTCAGCAAATAAAGTAAATACGCTACCTGGAACAATCTTGTCTATTTGCGGACCAATTATTTCGATATGGACATCACTTAAGGCTGGTGTTTCGATTTTCGTGAATAGAGCGGAGACTTTTTCATCAATATATTCGCCTGGTTCAACATACTGTATTTTTGAAGAATCTCCTGCAAGTCTGTCGAGTAGAGAAGCATTAACATCGTAACCAACACCGAATACGAACAGATGAATTGGTTTATTTCCTATTGCATTTTTAACATTTCCTATAATATTATTTGGTACAAGTTCTCCTTCGGTTGGTTCTCCATCAGTAAGGAATAAGATGGATTTGAATCTTTTCTGGGAATCATTAGAAAGAATTACAACCGATTTTAAAAGAGCATCATTGATGTTGGTTAATCCCCCTGCTTGTATATCTTCAATAATTTTGATGTACGTTTGTACATTATCTATAGTTTGAAGTCCTCCCGTTATTTCTTTAATATCGCTGTCAAAAAGTACAATAGAAAATCTGTCTTCCCTCTTCAACATATGCAGAATTCTTATCAATGCTTTCTTAGCCTGTTCGATTTTTTCTCCTGACATGGAACCTGATGTATCCATCACGAATACAATATCATTGGGTATTACATCTTTTTCAAATATTCTTGGAATTAGATTAAGTAAGAAATAACCCTTATCTTCTTGAATGTCCCAGTAAGAAAGGGATGAAGAAGAGATTTCCTCTTCCAAAGGTGTCATTACAAGTTTTAAATCGTTATTTGGTGAATAATTTTTGTCTTCAAAATACCATTCAGTATTATCGGTTCCAGCTCTTTCTAGAAAATGAGTAGGTGAATATATGTCTGCTATCTCATTATTCATATCGATAATTCTGATTCTGATATTTCTTATTGGTTCAAGTAACTGGTTTTCGATCTTTAACGGATACTGAAGGACATATGCTTCGTTGATTATTTCCAGGTTTTGAATGTATTCAATCACAAAAGAGCGTTTTTCATGCGGTTCGAAAGGAAATACACTAAGCTTGATAAGCCTGTTATTTGCGTATTCAAGCAGAGCCGGGTCTTTCATTCTGGCTACAATATCCTGATACGTTTTTTTTGCTTCATCTGCAGGAAGCACATTACCCTTTAACACCTCATCTCCTGATTTCATAAGAAAATCATTTATAACTGCTTCTGGTGGAACAGGAAATAGATACATAGCTTCCAGTGGGTAATCATAAGGATTCTCAAATTCCTCCTCGATGGTAATTTTCGCAATACCTTTATCGATCTCGATTTTTACATTGTGATAGTTCATTATGAAACGTGGTGTATGATCTGGTGTTGGTGGGATAAACTCTGAAGGTGGTATCAAAACTCCATCAGAAAAAACAAATAGAGCACTAAGTAGCATGAGGAACAATATTAATTTCTTTCTCATACTCATTCTCCTCTCAACATTAAGTTGATGATTCTTGTTGCGAAATTTTGACATTACTTAAATGTAATGAGTTCATTGTTTGAGGTATATTATTATAGTAGAAAATATTTCAGGAGGGGCAATATGAGATATTTAAACAGGAATGCTTTTGACAGAGCGGTTAGCTTTATCAGAGGAAATGCAAGACCACTGGAAAAGAATTATTTAGAATATCGCTTTTTTAACGAAGATGAGAAAAACGTACTGGATGTACTCGAAAAATTTCAAATTGATGATGGAGGATTTGGGAACGCAATTGAACCGGATTTAAGGATTTGGAGTTAGACATTTAAAGGAATTTGATAAAACTGCCAGAGCTTAAAAAATGATTAATTCTGCGATCAGATATTTTGAAGGCCCTTTTAATGAAAGAAGAAATGGTTGGTATTCACTAAATAGAAAAGTTAACGATTACCCACATGCTCCTTGGTGGCATTTTGATGAAAAAACAGGAATAACAGTCATTGATAAAAACTGGGGAAACCCATCTGCAGAAATTATTGCTTATTTGTTTAAGTGCATTCAGTATGTAGACAAACTTGATGTGGAAAAACTTGTTGATATCGCGATAAATAATATAGTGAACAAAGAAGAGTTTAATTCTTAGAATGAAATTTTCTGTTATTTAAAACTGTTTGAAGTTCTTAATGATAAGAATGAGCAGCTAAAATAGAAAATAACTGACGCGATTGTGCAGGTTATAGTATATGATTCATCAAGATGGCACGAATACGTACCACAACCTATTTATTTTGTAGAATCACCAGAAAAGCAACGATTCTCAATTTCAGACAAAAAAATAAATGAAAATCCGGATTTTATCATAGAGATGCTTGAGAAAAGGGGAAGAATAGAGCCGCCCTGGGGAAGGAGTTACTATACAAAAGAAATGGAACCTGCATATAAAGAGTGGCAGGGAATACTAACTCTAAAGGCTTTATCAATATTGAAAAATTATAGAAGATTGGAGAAAGATGATAATTAAGTAGTGTGTTACTTTTATAAGCTATTATAATTTAAAATATTAATTCTATGATTTTTTATGTAGCAAGTATACAGGATGTATCTAAAAATCTGCTCGAAGCGGCCACAATAGATGGAGCAGGTATGATGACAAAGGTATGGAAAATTGTTTTTCCACTCGTTTCGCCTATAACATTTTATTTGGTGATCATGAATATCGTTACGACAATGTTCCGTTCCTTTGCTATCGTTGATGTTATGACTAGTGGAGGGCCTGGAGGCTATACAACCAACATGATCTACAGATTATATCTTGATGCTTTTGCATTTCACAAAAAGGGCCTGGCTTCAGCACAAAGCGTAATTATGTTTGTTGTTATGTTTATTGTTACTATAATTTATTTTAGATTTGGCGAACGCAGAGTTCATTATCAATGAGGTGGTTTGAATGACAATTTCTACTCGTAAAAGAATGAATACAATTATAATAATGACAGTTCTTGCGATAATATCTTTTATATTCATTATGCCAATAATACTGGCTATAACTATAAGTCTTCAGCCTCCTTCAGCTGTTTTTTCTTTTCCACCAAAGTTTTTCCCCACTGCTTTTAGATGGCAAAATTATGTTCAAGCGTTTCATACAGTACCCTTTGGAAGACTTTTATTAAATAGTGCTATTGTGGCAATACTAATAACAGCTGGAAAGATATTTACAGGCACGTTAGCAGGATATGCCTTTGCGAACTTCAAATTTGTAGGTAACAGACTTGCTTTTGGTTTTCTTTTCGCTACATTGTTTTTGCCTGCTGAAACAGTTATGATTGTTCCTTTATACAGTTTAATGAGCAAATTTGGTTGGGTTAATACATATTGGGCACTTACCATACCATTTATGGCAAGTGCAACAAACACTTTCTTGCTTAGACAGCATTTTTTGACTATACCAAAATCTCTGGAAGATTCTGCTCTTATTGATGGTGCAGGTCCTGTTAGATATTTCATAAAGATTCTTTTGCCACTCTCAAAGGCAGTTATTGGAGGAGCCACGATAATAAATTTTGTGTATGCATGGAATATGTATCTATGGCCTCTTATAATAACTATGGAAGATAAAATGAAAACAGTACAGGTTGGAGTAAAGATGATGATAGATGCAGAATCAGCAAATAACTGGGGAATTATTATGGCAGGGACTATGATAGCTGTAATTCCAACATTAATTGTATTTTTCACGCTTCAAGACTTATTTGTTAAAAGTCTTGTGCGTTCAGGGATAAAAGAATAAAAAAACTAAAAAACGCCCCTTCCAGGGCGTTTTTTATATCAGTTAAAAGTTAGTTAGAAAATCTCATCTCAGCGTATTTTGATTCAAAACCGATTCTTTCATAAAGTCTCTTTGCTGGGTTATCATATTCTACATGAAGTGACACATCACCATAGCAATTTTCAATAGCGTTCGAAATAAGTTCTCCGCCGATTCCTTTGCCGCGCATTTTCTTATCTACAGCTACGTACACAAGTATATGTTCGGGTATGTAGCCTCCCATACCTGTATCATTTATTATAACTCCTCCTACAATTTCATCTTCTTCACATGCAACTAATATGAACCCACCTTTTCCTTCTTCTTCAGAAAGGGCGTAATCTATTGATTTCTCAATGTCTTTCTTAGGATCCCCAAATTTACCAAGATGTTCGTAAAAAAACTCTACAAGAGTGTTTTTATTTATTGCATCATCAAAATCATCGCTGTCTTCTACTAGAAACATATCAACTGCGGTTTTTGTTGCTACTGTTAACATATGAAACACCTCCTATAATCAAAAACGTGGTACATAAAAACGTTCTGGGTTGAAAAACTCAGTAATCTAGCATTTGTCTGAATGTTGTTAAATGTATTAATAGGAATTCAGTCGTAATTTGGAAAGCATAATCAATCACTTATTTTGATAGTTCAAATCAGTATCATTCTCTGTAATAACTGAGATTCCTTCCATTGACAAAAACAATTATATCATATCAAATTGTATATGGCAAGAAAATATTGTTAAATATTTGGTCATTCGATTATATCCTATATAAGTGTTTTAGTTAGGGGATTACGTGATATATTTTGTTATGGCAGTTAATCCGTTGAGATTTTTTGTTTACATTGATATGGTTCAATTTCCAGCTCATTTTGAAAAACTTTTGTGCTAATTTTTTTCTTCGATGGATTTAATATGAGAAATGAACCATCCTTTTGTATAACTATTTCCACACCAGAAGACTTTCTTGATCTGAAACCTAACATTTTTAGAAGGGTTTGTGAAAACTTTAGGTTAGGTACAGTAGCAACGTACATTGTATTATTTTTTTTAGTAACTGCTGGACTTGACTCAAAAACGCCAGATGAGAAACTTCCAGTTATTTCAGCATCTGTTGCATTGACCAGTTCACAAACATATGAAGCTTCAAAGCTTTGATTATTGTAAACAAGCTTTTCGACTGTATTGATTCCACCAAAATCTTTGATTTTTACTCCGGTTAATTCGTAAAAAAGTTTTGATTTTTCGGTTTTTATATTGTTGTTTTCATCCTTTAAAGAGGTCATTGCGGTAATCAAAATTTTTCCCTTGAAAGTTAATAGTTTTTCTAAAAATGAATCGTTCAAATAATAAGCTGATGGTACTACTACTAATTTGTAAGGTGATAGATCTGTATTGGTAAACACAAAATCCACATTGTAACCGAAGCTTCTTATAGCTTTGTATATAGGAAATATGCCATTGTTCAATAAATCGAAATAGTTATTTATTCCCTGTGTTCTATCTATCCAAAAATTTTCATAATCTATATAAATGGCGATTTCCTTTTCAGGATAGTTAAATTCAATTTTATTGTTTCTTTCGATTATTTCTTTAAATGACTCACCTCTTGAAGTCACTTCACCTGAATAATCGACAAGTCCCGAGTGAAACTGCTCTGATCCATAAGGAAGCTGTCGATATCTAAAAATTATCGTACCATTTGCTCCATGTGCAAATGACTGATTTATCCAGAACTCCAGCTGTTCTGGTTTGTGAAATTCGTTAATTTTTCTCCAATTAACCCTGCCTGGTTGTTGTTCCATAACAACGAATTTACGATCCTTTAATGAACGCATCAAATCATGATTCATAGCCTGTAAATCATGATCATATTCTCCGGGTATGTAGTTATCCCAGCTCACAAAATCTATTTCACTGGAAAGTTTTTTGTAATCTATCTCAGTGAAATTGACCATCAGATTGTGTGTGATAGGTAGATCTGAATAATCCTTAACTATTTTGGACATTTTTTTGTGGAAATTTATGGCTGAATCAGATGAGAAACGTTGATAATCAAGCCACAAAGCAGGATTCACATCTGATACCGTCTTCAATGGTGGATCAATCTCCTCCCAATTACTATATGAATGACTCCAAAATACCGTTCCCCATGACCTGTTTAATTCAGTAATATTAGCATATTTCTTCTTAAGCCATTTTCTAAATGCCCTTTCACAATTTTCACAGTAGCAAACAGTTGTTTCATGGCAGCCATATTCATTGTCTATCTGCCAGCCAATCACATTCTCAAATTGTGAGAAATGTTTAGCATAAGCTTCTGTTATTTTTTCTGCGTATTCTAAATATCTATCGGAGTTAAAGCAATAATGTCTTCTACTTCCAATGTGCCGTGTATTTCCCATTTCGTCTTTTTGAAGTAGATCGGGATGCCTTTTTACGAGCCAAACAGGGGGAGTCGCAGTTGGAGTGCCAATGATAACTAATATGTCGTTCTTACGTAGCCCGGTGATAACTCGATCAAATAATGAAAAATCATATGTTCCTGGTTCTTTTTCAACTATTGACCAGGCAAACTCTCCTATTCTGGCAACATTTATTCCTATGTTTTTCATAATTCGAATATCTTCTGACAATCTGTCCTTTTCCCAGTGTTCGGGATAATAACAAACACCGTAAAGTTTGGTCTTCACCCTTTAACACTCCCGACTGTAAGGCCTTCTATGAAGTATCTCTGGAACATTAAAAATACAATCAGAGGTACTACAGCTGCAATTATTGCACCAGCAGCCATTACATTCCAGCTTGTAACCCATTGACCCTGTAAATTTACCAGTCCCAGAGTAACAGGTTTGTATTTATCACTCTGTATGAGTACCAGCGACCATAAATAATCATTCCAGATCCACGTGAACTCAAGTATGCCAAGAGCAGCCATTGCAGGTGTTACAAGTGGCAAAACCAGTTTTCTATATATTAGAAAATGTGATGCTCCATCAATCATGGCTGCATCAAAAATGCTTGAAGGTATTGTTTTCATAAAGTTCCTTAAAAAGAATGTGCAAAAACCCAGCTGGAAAGCGATATGGAACAATATTACGCCCTGGTAAGAATCGTATATGTTCATACTTAGTGATAACCTGTAAACAGGTATAAGGAGCATCTGAAATGGTATCAGCATCCCTCCAACAAATACCATCAGCAATATTCTTGATAGTTTGAATTTGTACCAGGCAAGAGCATAGGCACCGAGACTTGATAGAAAAAGGGTACCCAATACTGAAGGTATTGTTATTATAAAGGTATTCAAAAAGTACCTTCCCATGTTTGCATCGGTCCAAGCTGTGACATAATTCTCGAAGTGCCATATATCCGGTGGTAACCACCATTGATGTTCTACCATGAGTTCATCCATTGTTTTTACTGAGGTGAAAAAGGATATCATAAAAGGTGAAACCCACAGCAACACGATCAGTGTGCCCAGAATATAGAAAATAAGCAGTTTTTTCATCGTTCTTCCTCCGATTTAAGCACATACCTCATGTAGAACAGAATAAAACCAAGTGTGATAAGGAACTGTATTACTGCAATTGCAGATCCATAACCCATTCTGTAGTTATGAAAGCTCTGTATGTACATATAATTTGCCATTACGCTAGAGGAATAAAAAGGACCGCCTCTGGTAAGAACGTAAACTATATCAAATGCTCTTAGGGAGTCTATTATACTTACTGTAATTGCAACTACAGTAGCAGGTTTTAGCATTGGAATGATTATATGGATAAACCTTTTCCATGCATTTGCTCCATCTACCCACGCAGCTTCAATTAGTTGGTTTGGAACCTGCTTCAAACCAGCAAGATAAATAACCATGGCATAGGATATTTGACGCCACGATGCTGCCAAAATCAAAGAATATGTTACAACATTTGGATCACTCAACCAACCAACGGACTCAAGACCAAGCATGTTTAAAATGGTATTTATTGCTCCGTGCCTTGGTTCAAGGATCCAGAACCAGATCTGTCCGATAATGACAAAAGAAAGAGTCATTGGTAAATAAATGAGGGTCTTGTATATTTTTGTACCTTTGAATTTCTGATCAAGTAGCATTGCAATTAACAAACCTAGTGGAACACATACACCTGTAAATCCAACCAACCACTTTATGTTGTTTATAACAGACACACCAAAGTACGGATCATTAAACAATTCTACAAAGTTTTCTAATCCAATAAATTTGATAGTGGGTGATACACCATCCCAGCTGGTAAAGCTCAATACAAAAGTACTGATTATTGGATAAAGCACCCAGATTGAGTACATCGTTAAAGGTACAGCTAGAAAAGCATATGGGACCCATTTTTTTGCTATCATCAAATTTCCTCCAACATTTCAACTAATAAACAATGGGGGCTTTACAAACCCCCATTGATTAAAACAATGCTTATTCAGAGTATATGCGCATTCGATGCATTTCAAGATTTTTAAGTATAGTTTCAAGTCTTCTTGGATATACCATAAACTCTACAAATCCGTTCATACCTTTTTCTGCCATTTCAGGATTTGTGTCTCTGTCATAGAATTGCATTACACCATCTGATTCGAGAATCATCTCAAGTCCTTTTTGAGCATGAGCATCTGGTGCAGGGACATTCTTGTTAGCTGCCAATCTTCCAAGTTCTTCAGCAAAATATTGCTGGGCTTCTTTAGAAGCTATAAACTTCAAGAAAGTCTTCGCGGCTTCTTTATTTTTTGCCTTTGCTGGAATCATAAATCCATCAATCGGAGTATCTTCATACAGCCCAACTTCTCCATCGATTATCGGGAATCTGAAGAAGTCAAGATCATCCTTTATGTTCTCAGGGGCAACATCCTTTATGAACTGACCCATGAGATACATACCAGCTTCGCCAGTAAACAAATAATTTGCAGCATCCTGCCATGTGTATGACGTATGGTTATCAATGAAATAGTCGTTTTCAATTAATTCTTTCCAGTAATCAAATACTTTTTCCATTCCTTCGTCGGTATAAGGAATATCACCATTGGTTAAATCCATGTGATATTCGATTCCATTGACTCTCATATTTAGAGAGTCAAACCAGCCTGCTGCTGTCCAGAGATATTTTGTACCGATTGTTATGGGTATGTATCCGTTTTCTTTGAGTTTTTCACAAACCTTAATAAATTGAGACCAGGTTATTGGTGACTGGATGTTGAGTTCTTCAAAAACAGATTTACGATAGTACACGCCCCACCAGTACCATGATTGAGGAACGAAGTATATTTCATCTTCATATGCAGAAGCACTTCTAAATGCTTCAGGAAAGTATGCTCTAAATCCACCTTCGAAGATATCGCCGATTGGTTCAAGGAGTCCTTTACTTGCAAAATATCTCATTCTTTCACCAGCGAACCATGTTGCAACATCAGGTGCCTCCGGTGAATTCAACCATGTTCTGAGTAAAGTTTTGAAGTCTTCGTGAGCAAAAGTATTTACAGTAACCTCTAATTCGGGATGCTCCTCTCTGAACTGATCAACCAGTTCAGCAAAAACCTTCCTCGGTGCCGGGTCGGACATATAGGAATTGATAACCAACTCACTGGCTCCAAGTGATACCAGAGCAAACATTAACAATGAAACAATCAGTAAAAGCTTTTTCACAAAATCCACCTCCTGTTAAGCGCTTTTGCGCATAATAAATTCAGGTACGTATCTTCCTTTTTCTTGACCTCCATTTAGTGCCATTTGGAAAGCTTTATTTACCATTTCTTTTCTGGGGATTCTTAACGTTGTTAATCCTGCTAATTCAGCGAAAAAAACATCATCGTATCCTATTACCAGTACATCTTTACCTATTACAGCTCCTCTTTCATTCAGTGCCTTAATAACACCCATAGCCATGAGATCGTTGTAGCAAAAAATCGCTTCAGGTAATTTTTTAAGATTTTTAACGGTGTTGTAAGCCGTTTTCCAGTCTACAGGGTGGTAAAAAATATTTTTTCTGTTTACAGATTTTCCAAAGCCTTTTTCAAAACCTTTTACTCGCCCTCTTGTTGTGAATTTTCTGGGGTTACCCATTATGAGAACTACATCATTAATCTTCTTTTTTCGAAAGTAGCTCCCTGCCTGTTTAGAGCCCTCAATCTCATCAATCCAGACTTCGGGTAATGATGGTTTTTGACAGTGAACACCGAAAATAACTACCGAAGTACCAAATTTTTTTGTTTCTACCAAATGGTCAACATTGTAACCTTCAGGGGCTATTATTATTGAATCAACACCGCTTTCTGTAAGATCAGCTACGGCCTTTTTTTCCTGTTCCAGTTTACGCCCTGTATCTGTTACAATTATTGAATAACCTTCTACCTCAGCAAGATCCTCCAGATCCCCTACCAGTTCAGCGTAAAAAGGGTTTCTTATATCGGACACCACAACACCTATACGACCTGTTTTTCCGCTACGTAAAGCACGGGCATCAGCGTGGGGCCTGTAACCAAGTTCATCAATAATCTTTATGATTTTTTCCTGGGTTTCTTTTCCAACCCCGGGTTTCCTATTTATTACTCTTGATACTGTCATCATTGATGTCCCAGCTTTTTCAGCAACATCTTTTAACGTAACTCTACCCATAGCTACCCCCTACGTTATCGTTAACAGTTATCGTTAACGTATACATTATAAAACTAACTCTCCTAATAACAAAATGTGATTTGATGGCTCTATTTTTACTTAGTTGTACCTAGAGTCTCTGAAAAGTGATGAAGTGAGTATTTCTCAATATATTTATTAACTTTTGCTGATATCAACCAGGTTTATTTAACAAAAAAATGCCCCAAAAAGGGGGCAGTCAATTAAAAATATTCTACTTATTCTGCTTCAACAATGGTTTTTAGAGATATATTAAGTGGTGTCTTGTTGTGTAAGTTATCAGAAACAGGGCATCTGCTTTCAACCATTTCTACCCACTTGTTTAATATATCTTCATCAGCATCGGCATCAATCTTGATAGTAACATCAATGTTTTTGTAGCCTGCTCTATCCTTTGTATCTTTACCAAAAGCTTTGTCTGCGTTTAGTGGTCCAGAAATGTCAAATGAAAGATCTCTTATCTCAAAATCCAATTCTTTTGCTACCATATGGCCTACCACATTTAGACAACCTGCGAGAGATGCAAGAACATATTCAACCGGTGTGGCTCCCTCATTTGTACCACCAAATTGGTCTGGCTCGTCCAATATCATTTCGAAGTTTCTCGCCTTTACTTTTGTTTTTGTTGCGTTTTCTGAAGTAGCTCTTATTCTAAATTTTGCATCAGACATTTTGTTTCCTCCTTTTGTTATGTTTTTCACTAATACTATAACAAAAATTAATACCCGATATAAAGTCCTGCTTAAAATTTGACTTGAAACTTTACATTTACAAGAATTATTTGTTTTATAGTATTTTTGTTTATTATGATAAAAAAGGGCACTTTGAAAGTGCCCGGGTGAATTTTTACTATCTTTTATGGTTGCATATTTAGTTCTAAGAACAGAGAAGTTGTTAATACATCATCTATAGAAATACCAACCTTTGGGTACAATCTTATGCCAAAACCCCATGTATCATTTATTCCGGTGGTTACATATAGAACACCATTATCGAAGTTGCTTGATACTCCATTAATTCTTGTACCAAGAGCTATTTCTGATACAAAAAGCCAGGGAACTTTACCAGAATGAATATCAAGAATATTTTGAAGTAAAGAGATTGTCCAGCGTTTTTCATCAGTACTAAATGATCCCTTTATCAAAGTGTTTAATGTCGGTGCCATTGAGATTGAACAAGATAATTCTGGGATTACCGAATCTTCAGTAAGATGAACGTAGGGGTTGATATTGACATTCCATTGATCTCCGGCTAGCACACTTTTTAAAGCAATTTCAAAGTTACTTCCAATATTGTAACGGAGTGAAAGAGCACCATTAAGTGTTATTCCAGGTCTCAATATTTTATCAAGTCCAAGGTATTCCAGAGAAACTGTTCCTGTCGTTGATGAAGGGAGGGTTAATTCAACATTCAATTGGGTTGATAATCTTTTTGTCATTTTATAATTATAATCTGCATTAAATATAAAATTTTTGCTGTTGCTATCATACTCTCCACTAAGTATCAATCTGTGTTTTTCGTAGGGATCAGTATGTATGGTGCCAACCCCCAGTTTGCAGCCATCGCTTCCAAAACTTACTAAAGGAAAATGAATTACCGGATTTATGAAATATCTGGCTGTATTAAGTCCAAAATTACCTTCTTCGTAGTCTACAGTAATTGTTTGATCCGCATTTTTGAGTTCCGGGATAGCAATATCTTTTTCAAGCGGTTCCAGCTCAAAAACAGCCATACCTTTACTTTTAAGAGAGTTTCCTATTGCATATATTTTATTTTTAAAGTAAACAATCTTCTCTAGAAACAATCCTTCGCTTAACTGAAAAAGCCTTTTTGTATAAGGATCAAAAGCATAGGCATCCATATACTTTTCATTGTAAGCAGCAGGAAAGATTAATTTTCCGTTGAACCATTCAATGGAGGAACTTTTGAAAACCGGATCATCTAAAACAAGCTCTAAACCACCGAGTTTTATCAATGCTATACTTCCCTGTCTTTGCTCATTATCAACAAGAAGCGCGATTTCTCCATCGTCAGATATTTCGATGTCTTTAATGTGAAACTCTGTTTCCAGGAATACTGAATTGTTCTTCAAAAGTGTACTGCTTTCATTTTTTTGATCATAATAGGCTATATAAATATCTTTATTATTTATTTCAAATGCAGTGATATTTCCTTTGAAAAGTTCTTCCCATCCATTTGCATCTTTTTTCCACAGCGTTCGTGTATATTCACTCCCCTCAATATTGTTTTGCATGGTAAGTAATACGCCATTATCGCTTTTAGCTCTTAATGGAAGGGCACCATTGATTTCTATTGAAGTTTTGCCCTTCTCATTTAGAGAAGCTATGCTGATTCTATGTTTATTATCCCAGGATGAAGCGTTACCCATAATTGCATAAGAAAGGTACAGTTTATCATCTGACCAAATATCTGTTATGTTTCCATTTTTTACTGTATAAATTTCTTTGAATTTACTCTGTTTGATCGGAGATTTATTAGACAAGGTTTCTTTCCACTCGTTGTATAGAATATTAATGTCTTTTCCAAAAGCTTTGTTTGAGGCGATAATAACACCAAGGATCGGTGGCATTTTTGCAACTATGGAATGAAATTTTTTGGCTTTTGATAAACCATACATATTGATCAGGTACTCATAGAATCCAGCGGGATAATTGTAGTAAAGAAATCCTCCTCTATAATCTTCATCATTTATTGCAAGTGCATAAGCAAGATCAGGAAAATAATTACCTTCTATACTTGATAAATACATGCCCCTGCTCCATACCGGATTATTTAATCTGCCTTCAGCAAAATGTATGGAGGATTCTGCCAATAAGGTTACAGATTCACCGAAAGGAGTAAAGAATTGTGGTGACAGCAATTCTGAACCGGTGAAGAAATTAGTAAGAAATCTATTAACACCCGATATGTAAGAGAGATGAACTATATGGGTGAATTCGTGCATTATAACCTGTCTGAACCAGCTCACTGAGTTCAATCTGATTGCTATATAGCTATCTGGTGGCCACGTGTATATTGCAATAGTTTTATGATATTGAGGGACAGCATAGCCATTTGTTACAGTTCCAATATCCTTTATAACAATATTAATTTTTCCAGGATCATTGCCAACCAGATCTATTGCCAGAGGCCTTATTTCCTCAAATATCGTTCCAGCCTTTTCAGCAATTGCTTTATATCCTGTTTCGTAATAAACATCAGCGTTCGGGAACTTCAATAATCCATAAGAAAAAAAGGTTGAAACACAAACTAAAAAAAAGATCAAGATATAAAATAACTTCATCGTATATTCTCCTCTCTAAAAGGATTAATATAAGTTGTTACAATTATACGATAATAGAAAGAATCATAAAATTAAATTGTAAAATTACCGGTTAAATTTCTAGTAGACTAGAAAAGGAGAGTAAACGAAAATTATAGGGTCTAATGGTTAGTAAAATGATTATAAACGTTCTTCTTCACTAATATTAAATTGAAGTTTTTGTTAATTGTAAAATTTGCCTATTGAAGAATGTATTATCTTGCTTTATTATATAAATTAGCAGACTTAAGGTTAGAGTGCTAAAAAAATTTGAATATCGAAAGGAGGTTTCATCGTGAAAGTCATTCCATTAGGATCGAGATTGTTAATTAAGCCTATTCAAGAGGAGAAGAAGACTGAAGGGGGTATAGTAATACCCGAAACAGCCAAAGAGAAACCTATGAAAGCTGAGGTACTTGAGGTTGGAAAAGAAGTTGAAGACCTTGATGTAAAACCAAAGGACAAGGTGATTTTTTCCAAGTACGCAGGTACTGAACTGAAGATTGATGAAGAAGATTATATTATTATTGATCAGGACGATGTTCTGGCAAAACTTGAGGACTGAAAGGAGGTAGAAAAGAATGGCTAAAATTATTAATTATGGTGAAGAAGCAAGACGAGGTCTTGAAAGAGGAGTAGATGCAGTAGCAAAATCTGTAAAAATCACATTGGGCCCCAAGGGAAGAAATGTTGTTCTTGAGAAAAGCTGGGGTTCCCCGACAATAACAAATGATGGTGTTTCAATAGCCAAGGAAATAGAACTTGAAGATAAGCTTGAGAATCTTGGTGCACAGTTGGTTAAGGAAGTAGCATCAAAAACAAATGATATTGCTGGAGACGGTACAACAACAGCGACCGTTCTAGCACAGGCAATGATTAAAGAAGGCATAAAATATGTTACAGCTGGTGGTAATCCTGTACTCATAAGAAAAGGTATAGAAAAAGCGGTTAGAAAAGCAGTTGATGAGATAAGGAATATGTCCAAAAAATTAACAAGCAGAGATGATATCGCACATGTAGCTGCAATATCCGCTAACGATCCTGAGATTGGTGATCTTATAGCTGATGCTATGGATAAAGTTGGACAGGATGGAGTTATAACAGTAGAAGATTCTAAGACACTGGAAACCTATGTTGAATTTGTTGAAGGTATGCAATTTGACAGAGGTTACATTTCTCCATATTTTGTAACAGATCCAGAGAAAATGGAAGCTGTTATCAAAGATCCTTACATTTTGATAACTGATAAGAAAATTTCTGCGGTTAAATCATTGGTTCCCGTCATGGAAAAAATTGCTCAGGCAGGTAAACCTCTTGTTATTATTGCTGAAGATGTAGAAGGAGAAGCGTTATCCACACTTGTACTTAACAAGATAAGAGGAACACTTGATTCGATGGCTATAAAAGCTCCTGGCTTTGGTGACAGAAGAAAAGCTATGTTACAGGACATTGCAACACTGACCGGTGGAACAGTAATTAGTGAAGAAGTTGGTTTAACACTTGATAATGTAACACTGGAAGATATGGGTTCAGCAGGAACAATTAAGGTCAAGAAAGATGACACAATAATTGTTGACGGTCAGGGCAATGAAGATGAAATCAAACAGAGAATTGCTCAGATAAAAGGACAGATAGAACAAACAACGTCTGATTATGAAAAGGAAACCCTTCAGGAAAGACTCGCCAAACTTTCTGGTGGTGTAGCCGTTATTAAGGTTGGAGCTGCCACAGAAACTGAACTTAAAGAGAAAAAGCATAGAATAGAAGATGCACTAAGTGCAACACGTGCAGGTGTAGAAGAAGGCATAATTGCTGGTGGCGGTGTAGTACTTGTAAGAGCGAAAAAGGTTGTTGAGAAATACATTGATGAGCTTGAGAGCGAAGACCTTAAGGTCGGTGCAAAAATTGTTCTCAAAGCACTCGATGTACCGATGAGACAGATAGTAGCCAATGCTGGATTTGATGGTTCTGTTATCGTGCATAAAGTGCTCGAATCAGATGATGTTGAATTTGGATATGATGCTTTGAATAATGACTACTGCAACATGTTTAAAGCTGGTATTATTGATCCTGTTAAAGTTACAAGAAGTGCGCTTCAGAATGCAGCATCAATTGCTGGTATATTACTTACAACAGAAGCTACAGTCATAGACAAACCCGAAGAAAATGAGGATAAGCAGCAGACACCACAGATGCCTCAGTATTAAATAAATAAAAGGTGACAACTTGTTAAAAAGGGGACTTTTATAGTCCCCTTTTTTGTTTATGTACTGTTTAACCATTAGAGAGTGTGATAAAATTATTGAGAATAAATCTCAATAAGGTGATGTTATGATATGTCCTTTATCTGAACTTCCCGCAGGAGCAAAAGGGAAAATAATAAAAATAGATCTACCTGACAGGTTTACAGAAAGACTGTATGGTCTTGGGTTTGTTCCTGGAGAGCAGGTTGAAGTTGTAAGAAAAGCCCCGCTGGGTGATCCTACCGTTTACAGAATCAAAGGTACGGAAATAACACTTCGTGATTCGCAGGCGTCAGAAATTTCTGTGGAGAGTGACATAACAAATCTTTCGGTTGCCCATAGAGGGGAACATGTTGTTGATTTTTTAAGTGGCGGTTATCGATTTAGAGAAAATGTCGACAGGATGGGAATAAGCCCGGGAAGCAGGATAAGAGTACTGGTGTCCCATGTAAATAGGAAATTTATCGAAACCAATAAAGGAAAATTTTGGTTACCCTTTGGAAAGTACAAAAAGATTTTTGTGAGAGAAAGCAGTTATGAAAGAAAAAAATAAAAAAATGCTGTACAATCAGAAACTAAAATATATACTGGAACCATTGCTCTGCTTGGTAACCCTAATGTAGGTAAAACAAGTGTGTTTAACCTGTTGACCGGTATGAAGCAATACGTTGCAAATTGGCCAGGGGTAACTGTGGAGAAACGCGTTGGTAAGCTGGAAAAAGAAAACAGGTCCTTTAAAGTAGTTGATTTACCAGGCACATATACTTTGGGAGCAAACAGCCTTGATGAAAAGATTACCAGGGATTATCTTATTGAGGAAGAACTTGAAATAGTTGTAGTTATTGCCGATGCGGTTAAACTGGAGAGGAGCCTTTATCTATTATTTCAGGTTCTTGAAATGCGAGGAGATGTCATACTCGCGATCAATTCATTAAATGAAGCCAAGAAAGAGAATATCTTCATTGATCCAGAGGAACTTCGGCAGCACCTGGGCATTCCTGTTTTCCTAATGTCAGCCTATACGGGTGAGGGAGTAAAAGATTTTGTAAAAGGTATATTTAAGTACAGTATAGGCAGTTCTCATGTACATCATATATTTAGCAAAGAATTAGAAAATAAGATAACAGAACTTTCTTCTATTTTTAGAAATAAGGAAGAACTGAAGGATTATGACAGTCGGTGGTTATCTATTAAGGTGCTGGAAGGTGATGAAGAGATCTGTAAGCTTACAGGTATCAATTTGAAGCGCAACTTCTCAAGCGAAATTTCACAGCTGAGATATGAACACATCAAGTATATTTTGAAAGAATCCTATAAAAAGCCAGGAAAAGAGAAGTGGGGAATTAATACGGCAACGGACCATGTATTTACACACAAGTATCTTGGACTGGCCATATTTTTTTCCTTTATGTATCTTGTTTTTGAAATTACATTTACTTTTGGTGAGCCGTTTGCGTTAATGATAGAAGAAGGTTTGGGCGTTCTTGGTTCTTTTATTGATGGACTTATAAGTATTAAGTGGCTGGCTGATGTTTTGAGTGAAGGAATAGTTGGTGGCGTTGTAGCTGTTCTTGTTTTTGCTCCAAATATTTTCATTTTGTTCCTGATAATGGGTATCCTGGAGGAATCTGGTTATCTCCCAAGAGCCGCATTTGTTGTTGATAAAGCCATGTACACGTTAAAGTTGAGTGGACGTTCCTTTATGTCTTTACTACTTGGTTTTGGATGTAATGTTACATCAATAATGTCTACGAGATCGATAAGTGAGCCACAGGAAAAAATTGTTACGGCTATAGTATCCCCTTTTATAAGCTGTAGCGCTCGATTACCAGTTTACATAATGATTGCAGGTGTTTTTTTTAGTGCCAGAGCGGGGATAGTTATTTTTTCGATTTATCTGTTCAGCATATTTATAACTGCTGTTTCATCAATATTTATAAATAAACTGTTGTTTAAAGGCAAACCTGCGATGATTATGGAACTGCCAAGATATCGAACCCCAAAAATTTCATCTCTGATTCAATATACATGGAATAGAGGAAAACATTTTCTAAAAAAAAGCTGGGAGTATTATTTTAATAGCTTCGATAGTGATCTGGTTCTTGTCTTACTATCCTGTACCGGGAAATATTACAGAAAGCTTTGCTGCAAAAATAGGGCATTTTTTGGAGCCAATATTTGCTCCAATAGGTTTTACATGGGAAATGGTAACTTCATTGATTTTTGGTGTTGCTGCAAAAGAAGTAATTGTTTCAACTCTTTCTACTTTAACATTATCTGCACAGGCTGGCGTTTCAGCAGCTGCTGAACTTATGAAATCCGGTTTGACTCAGTTTAACGCACTGGCTTTTTTGATGTTTGTTCTGCTTTATGTGCCTTGTTTGCCAATGCTTATAGTTTTGAAAAATGAAACGGGAAAATAGATATCTTGTATTATCAGTAGTTTATAGTTTCTCATTAACTTATATAGTAGCTTTGTTAATATCTCTTGCAGGGAGATTGTTTGTATGAACATAAAAGTAATAAACAGTTGGTTATGGATATTTAGTATTCTTTATCCATTAATGGCTTTAAACACATTGACAGGACTTATTTATGCTGAACAGGATATAATCTTTGGACTTGTACTTGGTGTAGGTGCAGGTATCTACTTCTTTGGACTTCGCGAAAGTCTTGAAAAACCACAAAGAAGGGCAGCACATCTTCTTATTGGTACCATGTTTTCTTCTTTGTTGGGCTTATTCAATTTTTTGATACTTCTTGGAAGCTTGTTATCTGGTTATTTAGAACAGGATTTTCATTTTTCTGTTGATTCATTCAATCTTTCAGTTATAATTGGCAGTGTGATAACTTTGGTCATACATTTGCGAATAAGAAAACAATTCACCTAAAAAACTATAATTACTTGATCTGAATGCAATTGGGAGGATAGCCCTATGGCTAACATTTTTATAGTAGATGCCCAGATAAATGTAAGAAGGCTTATTAAAAATATTATTTCAAAAGAAGGGCATGACGCATATACATTCGCAACATCTGAAGAAGCACTTGATAGCATAAAGAAAGGTGATCGACCGGAACTGATGTTTTTAGATCTGAAAATGCCCAAGATGAATGGTTTCGGCTTCATTGAAAAGCTTGAAGAATTGGGTTGCTCTTTTCCAATTGTTGTAGTTACAGAACTAGATAAGCCAGATATAATCAGAAAAGCTTTTATTATGGGGGTTTGTGATTTTATCACCAAACCTTTCGCGCCACAAGAATTAACCGAAGCCTTTGAAAATTGTGTAAGAGCTGAAGAAGGACTCCAAAAAAGAGTCAGACAGATTGAAAGATTGATAAAAGGTGAAAAAATAAGCAAGGCTACCAAGGAGATCAGAAGGTTAATAAAGGATTTTCCAGACAGTCCTTATCCTCATTATTTGTTTGCTCTTGTTTCAGGTGAGGATAAGAAGATAAAGTATCTTAAAGCAGCACTCGCACTGGATGCAAATTTCAAGGAAGCAAGAGAACTTCTTGAGGAAAAAGAAGAAAAAGATAATAATTAGGAGAGAATAATATGCCTATTTTAAGAGGCTCCAGTAAGAAAAAGGGATATTATGTTGTAATTTTTGGGTGTGGCAGATTGGGTTCTAGAATAGCCAACTGGCTATCAGGAACTGGCAATAGTGTAGTTGTAGTTGATAGAGAAGAAGTCGCTTTTCAATCTCTGCTTTATTAATTTACAGGATTTACAATAACAGGAGATGCCACAGAATTGGAAACATTTCGTTCAGCCAAGGTTGATATGGCTGACTTTGTACTAGTTCTTACTTCTGATGATAATACGAACGTTATGATTGGAATGGTGGCAAAAGAGTATTATAATGTGCCCTGTGTGCTTGCAAGAGTTACAGATCCTAACAATAGTGAGCTATTGTCTGAATTTGGTACTGAAATAATCTGTCAGACAATGCTGGCAGTTAAAAATATTGAAGAGAGATTAGGATTCAATGAGCGTGATGAAGAATGAGAATTGTATTGATTGCTGGTACAGAAGTGGCATATCATCTATCACGCAGATTACAGGATAAGGGGCACCAAATAACCATTGTGGATAAAGATGAAGAGTTTTGTGAAGTTCTCGCGAAACGATTAAAAAAAGCCACAATAATAAATGGTGATGGTAGTAAAAGACATGTCCTGGAACAGCTTGAATTAAATGTTGATGATTTATTTGTAGCGCTAACACCGAATGATCAGAATAACCTGATTGCATGTATGCTGGCGAAAAAAGTCTTTAAATTAAATCGTCCAATAGCACTTGTAAACGACCCTGACAACATAAAAGTATTTAGAAAAATAGGGGTTTCTGCTGTTGTCAGTCCCACGGAGATACTTTCAAGAGCTATTGAAGATAGCCTTTTTAGGGAACAAATAACCAACTTGATTCCAAACTCTGAACGACTTTCAATGTTCAGAGTTGAAATGGATGAAGATTCACCTGCAGTTTCGAAAACATTGAAGGATCTTGAATTACCAAAAGACAGCGTAATAGGGGCCATCATTCGAAGTGACGAAGTAATAATACCAGGTGGTGAAACGACAATAGAAGCTGATGACGCGTTAATTGTGTTAAGTGATCCCTCGGTACAATCAGCTGTTTTCACCGTTTTGCTTGGAGAGGTTTAAATGTATCTCTTAACAATGAAGGAACGCTATAAAGTTATTTTTGGTTACATTGGCAGACTTTTTACTTATTTCCCTATCGTTATATCATTACCGTTGCTTTTTTTCTTCTGGTATCCGGAAAGCCAGCTTTCCGACATGCTACCTTTTATTTATACAGCCATAATAGTTATGATATTTGGACTTGCATTTGGGATAACATATAAGGTTAAACCTGGTACCCCATTAACCATTCAGGAAGGTGCCATAATTGTTGTTCTTGTATGGACCTTCGGGATCTTTTTTTCTTCTTTACCCTTCTATCTGGGTGATATTCTGAACTTTTCTCAATCGATATTTGAATCGACAAGGGGGTGGACTACGACGGGGTTAACAATGGTCAATGAGGATACAATACCAAAAATATATCTTGTATGGAGGAGTATCCTTCAGTTCACGGGTGGTGCAGGTTTTGCAATAATAATGATGTCAGCTATAGCGGGTCCGGGGGGATTTGGTTTATATCACGCTGAGGGAAGAATAGATAATCTTGTACCCAATGTGAGAAGTTCAGTTCGTAGAATTCTTGTTATTTATTTTAGCTATGCTATTGCGGGCTTTATTGCTTATTTAGTAGTAGGAATGAACAGCTTTGATGCATTTAATCATTCACTTACTGCTCTTGCTACGGGAGGTTTTTCTACTCATTCAAGTTCAATAGGCGGATTTAATAGTATACCTATAGAGATCGTTACAATCATTTTGATGTTCCTTGGAACAACAGGTTTTGGTATATACTACACTTATGGAAGGGTAATTTCAAAGCATTCTGGAAGAATGGAGAACCAAAGCTTATGGGGATTATCTTAGTCATTTTTACGCCATTGCTTTTGGTGACAACCTTTGCAATGATATTTTCGGGAATTGGTGAAGCTTTTAGACACGCTTTATTTCAGGGAATATCGGCTCTCACAGGTACGGGTTTCAATACGGTAGTTGTTTCATGGTGGTGTTCAAATGGATTTCACACCGGTTTATATTTACTCACGCTTCTCATGATTTTTGGAGGAGATATGGACTCTACTTCCGGTGGTTTAAAGCAATTCAGATTATTTGCTTTAATTAAGGTCATTTTTTCAGAGATCAAAGGTTTCTTTTTACCCCGTAATGCAATTGTGCAAACCGAGATCTGGAAAGGCGAAAAAAGGCAATATATAAGGCCATCACTGATAAGAGAAATATTGGTAATTTTTACTCTTTATTTTGTAACCTTTGGTATAGGAACAGGAATAGTTGCGTCATATGGGCATTCACTTGCTGACGCTTCCTTTGAGTTTGCTTCTGCCTTAGGTACTGTTGGTCTTTCAGTTGGAATCATCAGGCTGGATGCTCCCCTAGGTCTTATCTGGACAGAAACCGCTGGTATGTTTTTGGGTAGATTAGAATTCTTGGTTATCATATTTGGAATAACAAAAATTGCTAAAGATGCACGTTTTGCCATAAAAAATCCGTTAAGGGGCGATAAAACATGATCAGAAGAATAAAAGGCACAAGGGATATATATATGGATGAAGTAACTTACTGGCATTATGTTGAGGAAATTATTTATGATTTAACAAAAAAATACGCGTTTCAGGAAATTAGAACCCCAATTTTTGAAGCAACCCAGCTCTTCAAAAGAAGCGTTGGAGAATATACAGATGTTGTACAAAAAGAAATGTACACCTTTGAAGATAAAGGTGGAAGGTCAATTACGCTAAGACCTGAAGGTACTGCAAGTATAGCGAGAGCTTATATTGAAAATGGGTTCATTAATTTTGGTTCACCTTTAAAGCTTTTTTATGTGGGACCAATGTTCAGGTATGAAAAACCACAGGCGGGGCGATTGAGGCAATTTCATCAGTTTGGAATAGAAACATTGGGTTCGGAGGATCCTGAAGCTGATTTTGAAATAATTGATTTTTCTGTGAGCTTTGTTAAAGCACTGGGGATAAATGATTTTAAGCTACTTATCAATTCTGTTGGTTGCGAAAAATGTAGACCTGAATACCGTAAAGCACTGAAGAACTATTATTCTGGAAAGTTTGACAAAATTTGTGATGACTGTAAAAAACGATACGAGACAAATGTACTAAGATTGCTGGATTGCGACAAAGATAGAGAAATAGCGAAAAAAGCTCCCTCAATACATGATTATTTATGTGATGAGTGTTCAGAACATTTCGATAAGCTCATTCATTTACTGAAAGAAAACGATATAAGTTTTACAATAGATGAATCACTCGTTAGAGGGCTTGATTACTATACAAAAACTGCTTTTGAGATAAGATCAAACACGCTTGGAGGGCAGGATCAGATTCTTGGGGGAGGCCGTTATGATTGTCTCATTGAACAAATAGGAGGTAAAAGCGTACCAGCTGTTGGTTTTGCTGCTGGACTGGACAGAATAATTCTATTGCTCAAAAAAGAGGAGATTGCTCCTGAAAACAAGGAAAAACCTGATATCGCGGTTCTTGCAATTGATGAAATGGCAAAAAAGGAGTCCTTTAAAATTGCTGAGTATTTGAGAGAAAAGGATTTTTCTGTTTTTGTAGATGTAGTCAATAGAAATGTAGGTAACAAGTTGAAACACGCTTCTCGCATTGGTACCCCTATTTCAATAATATTAGGAGAAAATGAAATAAAGTCTGGCGAGATTTCAATAAAGAACATGAATTCTGGTGAGCAAAAGAATATTCCCTTGGAAGAAGCTTCCAAATATCTTATGGATATGTTGAAAAGAAAAAAAGTTGATAACCGAGAACGATTTGGGTTATATAAGCAAGGAAATAACAGCAAACGAAAGAAATAATGAATCATTATAATTAATTCAGTCTTAGCAGTGGTAAACTCTAATTTTTAAATGTTATGATTGGAACACATATAAATGGGAGGGATAAAAGGTGGAAAATAGGAAGATTCTCAAGTTTTTGGAATCTTCACCTACAATACAAGAACTTAGGAGTTTCGCTAAATCGCTGGGGCTAAAGCTTAGAAGAACCATGAAAAAGCGTGATCTTGTGAAGATTTTGAAGAAAAAGGCAGAAGAAATAGATAACGGAAAAAATGAAACTTATAAGGAAGTACCATCAAGTGGAACTGTTCTGAAGAAACATGAAGAAAAGCACGAAATTCATTCTAAACCAGAAGCATATGATTTGCCAGATAGCTATAAAAAAGACAAAATTGTACTTCTTCCCATAAATCCACAATGGGTTTATGTCTACTGGGATTTTTCAGTTGATACAAAAAAGAAGATTGAAAAATTCGAGCTCAAACTTAGATTACATGATGTAACAAATATAATTTTCGATGGCAACAATGCCAATTTAACAAAAGAGGCTTCAATAAACTCTTACCCTGGAAACTGGTATTTTGAAGTCGATTTTGCCGGGGCCAACTATGTTGTAGAAATCGGTTATTATGAAGAAGGTTTTCAAAGAATAATGATATCTAGCATTATATCTACTCCAAGAAATTTTCCGAAGTATGGAAAACATGAAACCTGGGCTGACCTCAGTAAAAGTAAAAGAAGGGTGACTCCAACACACATGAGATCAAGTACAGAAAATGCCTTTATTGGTTCCAGCAGAGTTTCTTCAATACAGGGGAATCCCTCTTCTGAAGAGTACTTAAAAATCCTTTCTAAGCATTTAAGTGGGAGGTTGTTTCTATGAATAAAGGGAAATTTATACTGATGCTTCATGCTCATCTCCCATTTATCAATCATCCTGATTTCCCGCAATTTATGGAAGAAAGATGGTTATTTGAAGGGATAACAGAAACATACATACCTCTTCTAAAAGTCTTTGAACGCCTGGAAAAGGATGGTATAAATTTCAAACTGGCGATGAGCATAACGCCTCCGTTAATGGAAATGTTCGCAAACAAAGATTTAAAGCGGAAGTATGAGGAGTACATGAACAAACTCATTGAACTTGCAGATAAAGAAGTTGAACGCACGAAAGATGAGAATCCACTAAAACATAAGATGGCAAAGTACTATAGGGAAGATTATGAAGATATACTGGAACATTTCAAGGCTGTTGATGGTGATTTGACAAAGGCATTTGCTCATTTTCAAAGTAAAGGCAATCTACAAATTATTACATGTAATGCAACTCATGGTTTATTGCCTTTAATGATGCATATACCTCAAAATGTTAATGCTCAAATAGAAGTTGGCGTTAATGCATATAAGAGACATGTTGGCCAAAAGCCAGATGGCATTTGGCTCGCTGAATGTGGTTATGAACCTGGTCTTGATAAATATCTTAAAAGACACGGACTCTCCTTTTTCTTTGTAGATTCTCATGGTTTGTGGTTTGGCGATCCTGCTCCGGCTTATGGTGTTTACAGACCAGTAATGACAGAAGAAGGCGTTTTTGTTTTTGCCAGGGATCCCGAATCAAGTCAGCAGGTATGGAGTGCTGATGTTGGTTATCCTGGAGACTCACGATATAGAGAGTTTTATAGAGATATTGGATTTGATAGAGAAGAAGACTATATAAAACCTTATATAGATGGAAGCGGGGAACGCTGTAATACTGGAATAAAATATCATAAAATAACATCAAAGGAAAATGACCTTAATTCAAAGGAGCTATATGATATTGATGAAGCACATGAAGCTGTCACGGAACATGCAAGGGATTTTATCAACAAGAAGAAAGAACAGGTTACGAAGCTGCTGGAAGAATTCGATGGTGTGGCACCTGTAATAACAGCTCCTTTTGATGCTGAACTTTTTGGTCACTGGTGGTTTGAAGGACCGCTGTTTATTGAACAGCTGTTCAGAGAAATGGACGATGCTGAAGAGTTGAACCCACATACACCTCGAGAAGTCATAGATACAATTGATAGCGTTCAGATAGTAACTCCCGCGGTTTCCACATGGGGTGCAAATGGTTATAACGAAGTCTGGCTAAATGGGAGTAATGGATGGATTTATAGGCATCTTGATAATGCAGCTGAAAACATGATAAATCTAGCAAGTAAATATTATCAAGCAAATGGTATACACGAACGGGTACTAAATCAGATGGCCAGGGAATTGTTGCTTGCTCAATCCAGTGACTGGGCTTTTATAATGACTACAGGAACCACAGTAGAATATGCAGTTAACAAGACTAAAACACACCTTAATAGATTCAGAGAACTGAAGAATGAACTTGAAAAAGACAACATTGATGAAGATAAACTCAAGACACTGGAGTGGATCGACAGCATCTTTGATGATATTGATTTTAGGGTTTACACTAAGGAAATATAAGTGGATTACAGAAAATGAATATTTAATTAGCAGTATAGCTATGATATAATCGTTCATTGCAGGGGAGGAAGTGCTAAACAGCGACCTCCCCTTATTGGTTGATAATGGTTTAATTAAGTTATATCATTATATGAGTTTAATAGAATCTGGAAGGAGTTGGAGCTATGAAAAGGAAAGGTTTAATGAAGAAAATTCAGGTACCCATCATCTGGACGATAGCGATTCTTTTTGCAGCTGGTGTAATCTGGTGGTCTGTTGCCAGCTATCTGACAGGTCGGGGTCGGAGTAACGAAGAACCTGAAACAACTCTCTCATATGAAAATTCTGTTGCATATCTAACAAAGGATGGAACACCTCTTGAAGAAGAAAGATATTTTGTTACCATAACAGAATTTGAACGAATGGCAAGACAGAATATTGACAATATAAGGCAGCAAGGTCAGGAAGTAAATGCCTATTTTGGCACACAACAGGTTCCAAGTGAAATAGAAATAAGACATATGGTACTGAAAAACCTTATTGAAGAAAAGATACTCACATATTACACAGCGAACGAAGGAATTTATCCCACTCAGGAAGAACTTGACGCTCAAACAGATTCAATTGTTAACAATTATACTTCAGATGAAAATACGAGAAATCAAATTATAAGTATTTACGGTTCCATAGAAGCATTTCGGTCTCTGGTTGAAGATACAATTATCGGTCAAATACTTGTAAACAAGGTAAAAGATCATGTATTCACCGATGTAGATGAACAACTTGCTGAGTATTTTGAAGAAAACAAAGATGATATAAAGAAAGAATACGAAGTGGTTAATGCAAGTCACATTCTTGTGTCTTCTGAAGCGACTGCCAATGAAATAAAAGATAAGATTGTTTCTAAAGAGTTAGATTTTAGTACAGCTGCCAGTGATTTTTCGATAGATACAAACAGTGCCATGACCGGTGGCAGTCTTGGAGAAATACATAGAGGAGATATGGTTGAGAAATTTGAAGAAGCTGCTTTTTCAGCAACTCCTAACGAAATTGTTGGCCCTGTTGAAACACAATATGGTTATCACTTAATAAGGGTAGCTTCAAAAACCACTTTTGACAATTTCGAGGAACTAAAATTATCCTCTGTATATTCTGATGTGAAGAATGATTATCTGATTCAGAAGTTTCAGGAATGGTTTGAAGAATACAAAGAAGAAAGCAATTTTGATTATGTAATTAATGATTCAGAGATGAAACTTTTTGATAGATACCAGAAGGTCCAGGAATCTGAGAAAGAATTAAACGACTTTTATAAAAGCCTTGAAGAGGAAATCTTCATGGAAGATGGTCAGATAGTACTTTCTGAAGGTTATCTTCCAATAGTGCTTTATACAAAGATCACAGATAATAAAAAATCAGAGATTGAAGATAAAAAAAGTAAATTGACAGATATTATTGAATACAGAGAAACATTACCTTCTACTGTTTTAGCAATGACTCCAGAAGAAGTTGAAGAGAAAATCCAGGAATTGAACGAAAGTAATGATAGAAATGAACTATCAACCTTTCAAAATGCGCAGACACTGTTTGAATATGAAAACCAACTTGGCATATCTGAATTAGAAGAAGCCCAAAAAATGTTTGAACAGGTAGATGAAGAACTGCAACGTTTTGAAAAACGGTTTGAAAAGGTTGTCAGATTCCTTTATGAAGAGATGCCCTATTCACCACAGGTAATAACATATATGTATGAAATCGATCCTGATGATCCCAAGGTTGTTTATAGATACTATGAAAACTACTATGAACAGAACCTGAAACCAATAATAAACGATCCTTCTACTTACCAGAGCTATTTGAGCTATTACCAGCAGTATTTTGGCAATCGGGCAAGAAATTATTTGATTGAATATCCGTTGAATCAAATGGAGAGAGAATTGAATCAAAAGATTATTGAAAGCACTGAGGCATCAACGGACACAAAAATCTCGGCACTGTTTCTCATTGTAGATACATATAAAAAACTATCGAATCTTGATCAATCAGAAAGTTTAGTTCAATTATACATGATGGCTGAGAGACGTTATCTACGTGAATTAAAGGAATTAATGCCTGAAGATAAAGCATTACAGGATCAGATTGATGGAATAACTTTAGTTCTGGAAGAATTAAACAAACCGTCAGAAGAATCTACAGAAACCACAGACACTGATCTGGAAACGGATATTGAAATGGATACTGAGTTGGATTCGGACTTGAATAATGAAATGAATCCAGAACTCGATGTGCCGGATACGATAGAGTAATAAAAAAGGTGGCCATTAAGCCACCTTGTTTTTATTTATTGGCTGGGGCGGGAGGACTCGAACCTCCGGATGTCAGATCCAAATTCTGATGCCTTACCAGCTTGGCTACACCCCAAAACATGATGATTTTAGCATTATAGATTGTTAGTGTCAAGCAGTCTTCAGGAGGTATCTAATGTGAAAACTGTTGAGATTTTTTTTGAAAAAACTGGTAAAAAGGAAGAGATACCTTACGGAACAAAAATTCATGAAATAACTTCCAGATATCAGGAATACTTTGATTCTCCAATTATGGGAGCAAAAATTGATAATACACTTTTTGAACTGAGAAAGCCGATATTAAAGGGCGGTAAAATAGACTTTCTGGATCTAACAACTACCGATGGATTAAGAATCTATACCAGAGGGATTCTTTTCATAATGCTGATGGCCTTTAGAAAAATATACAAAGATGCGAAGTTGTATGTACATCATTCACTTGGTTCCGGCCTGGTTTGTGAGCTGAAGGATTATTCAGTTGATGAAACCCTGCTGAAAAAAGTAAAGGAAATTATGAATGATTTTGTTAAGAGAGATCTGAGATTTATTAAGGATTCTATGGATAAATTTGAAGCCACCGATTTTTTTGAAAAAGATTATCAGAGAGAAAAATCTTTGCTCTTCAAATACAGAAAGAAGAGCACCGTTAATACGTATTATTGTAATGGTTTTGTGAATTATTTTTATGGATATATGCCTATGAGTACAGGCGTGCTGAAATGGTTTGACCTTATACCCTATGGTGATTATTTCATTTTGAATCTTCCAACAAATGATTCTCCAAATGAAGTACCTGAATTTGAGGACTTGCCAAAGCTGGCTTCAATTTTTATGGAACATGAACAGTGGGGAAGTATTCTTGGAGTGAAAACAGCTGGAGAACTCAACGAAATAATCGCAAAGGGTGGCAGTGAAGCTGTAGAGTTGCTAAGAATAGCAGAAGTATTGCATGAAAAGAAAATTGCGCAAATAGCTGATGAACTTGTAAAACACAAAGAGAAAAATCTTGTTCTCGTTGCTGGTCCTTCAAGTTCTGGAAAAACGACATTTTCTAAACGACTTATGCTGCATTTAAAAGTACTTGGTATATCGTCTTTGCAGATTTCTATTGATGATTATTTTGTTAACAGGGATCAGACACCTCTGGATGAAAATGGGAACTACGATTTTGAATCTATTGAAGCACTTGATCTGGAATTATTTAATAAAAATATGACTGATTTAATGATGGGCAAAGAGGTTATATTACCAAAATATCATTTCAAGGTTGGGAAACGGGAATACCGTGACAAACCAACCAGATTGGAAAAGGATCAACTCATAATTGTGGAAGGCATTCATGGTTTGAATGAAAGGTTGACAAGTTCAATACCCAAAGAAAAAAAGTATAAAATATATGTAAGTGCCTTAACACAAATGAATCTTGATGATATGAACAGAATACCTACAACAGATGTTCGCCTTTTAAGAAGAATAGTAAGGGATTATAAATTTAGAGGACATTCAGCAAAGAATACCATAAGAATGTGGGCAAATGTAAGGAAAGGAGAAGAGGAGAATATCTTTCCATTCCAGGAAGAAGCTGATGTGATGTTTAATTCTGCTTTGATTTACGAGCTGGCTGTTTTAAAAATGTTTGCAGAACCATTACTTGTTCAAATTGACAATAAACAGCCGGAATATACAGAAGCGAAAAGATTATTAAGATTCATCGATTATTTTTTACCGTTAACAGTTTTCGAAGAAATACCAAAAACATCGATATTAAGGGAGTTCATTGGAGGCAGTACATTCGAATACTAAGATTCGAGGTGATGCACGGTGCAAAAACCGGAAGACAAGAAAAAAGTGATAAACAGGTTGAAAAGAGCCGAAGGACAACTGAGAGGTCTTCAAAAGATGATTGAAGAAGATAGAACTTGCACGGATATACTCAATCAGGTTTCCGCAGTGATATCAGCACTTTCAAAGATTTCTGAAATGATAGCCAAAACCTATGCCAAAAAGTGTGTTCTTGAAATAAATGAAAAAGGAGATACTTCAAATCTAAACGAACTTATAGAGAATCTCATTAACCTGAGAAGAATATAGAAATCAGGATATTAAAACACAACAATGTATAATGGTAATAATAACTAAAATAGAGCTTATGTCTAAGTGAAAGAATTTTATTTGTAGTTAGTGAATATCTAAGAACGTAGTTTTTTTGGATATGGATTCAGAGAAACTTGAGGAGGATTGACTATGAAGAGAAACATAATAAGAATTTCAATTGTAATATCATTACTGATGGTTGTTTTTGCTTTAGGAGCTTTTAAAGATCTGACAGACCAGGAAAAGAGAGACAAATTTGAACCAGTTTTTGAAATATTAAATTATATAGAAGACAATTATTATGATATTGATAAAGTAGATTACGACAACATACTGAACGAAACCCTTACTGGAACGATGAAAGGGCTGGATGATCCCTTTGCATGGTATTTTACACCAAGAATGACTCAAGAAAACAAGATAGACACAGAATCCAAATATGGTGGGATCGGAGCAGTAGTAACATATAATTCTCAATATGAATGTCTTGAAGTGGTTTCACCGATGGAAGGTTCTCCAGCCAGAAAGGCGGGACTAAAAGTAGGAGACCTGATTGTAACTATAGATGGGCATGATGTTGCGGAAACTGGATATTACAAATCGGTAGATCTGTTAAGAGGTGAACCTGGCACAGAAGTCACGGTAGAGGTTTATAGGGATAATTTAGAAGAACCACTCATAATAACCATCGTAAGGGCAAAGATTGAAATCAAGACAGTTAAATATTCACAATTTGATTACGAAGACGCAGAGATCGGTTATATAAGAATAACGCAATTTAGTAAGCCAACTTACAACGAGTTTGCAAGAGCTCTGAGAGAAGTTGTTGATTCTGATGGTTTGATTATCGATTTGAGAGACAATCCCGGTGGTTTACTGAATAGTGTACTGAATATATCCAGCCTTCTATTGCCTGCCGGTAAGACTGTTATAACGATAGAAGATAGAGATGGAAGCAAAGAGATCTATCGATCATGGGGCAGTGATGCAGCTAAATATCTCAAAGACAAACCAATTGTCACTTTGATAAACGAAGGAAGTGCTTCAGGTTCTGAAATCCTTACCGGTGCACTCAAAGATCATAGTCTGGCAACGATTATAGGGACAACAACATTTGGAAAAGCAGCTGTTCAAACTGTATATGATGTGTCAAATGGTAGCGAGATCTGGTTGCCAACAGCTCATTATCTAACTCCAAATGGTTCTGACATTCATTTAAAGGGTATTTTGCCTGACATTACTGTTGATACAACAGAAACTATAATCGATTCTAATGAAGGAATGACTACCACCGAAGCCAATATTGATTTTGATAAAGACATTCAGTTGCAAAAAGGGCTGGAGGTCATTTTAGAAGAGTTAAAGTGATATACTAAAATTTTTTAATGAGCACCTGGGATTAATTTTTAGAATACTGAGAGTTATCCAGGTGCTTTTTACTGAAATATACCTGTTTTCCGTAGATGAAACAATTTAAGACAAGCATAGAGATTTTCTAATAGAAAAAGAGCGTATTGATTTTATCAGTGTACCTTTACATTGATTCCGGGTGAGTTTATGAGACAATTAAGCAATTTCATCAATAACTACAAAATTCCAATAGTTGCCTTTTTTATTTCAATGTCGATACTTGGTGCGTATCTATCTTCCAAACTTATGGTAAATTCTGACTTCATGAGAATACTACCCCCGGATGATCCAGTGGTCCAGAAATATGAAGATTTTTCTGTAAACAACAATTCATCTAATATATCTTATGTTGTACTGAAAACAGATTTGAAAAATCAAGATGGGATCACAGCACTCAAAGCAACAGCAGAAAAGATATTTAACAGCACTGAAGAGTTTTCACATATTGAAAGTATGGTGCGTTTTGATATTGTCTCCAATCAAGGTCCTTTAGGACTTCTCCTTTTAAATCCTGATCAAATTCGAGATTTCAGTATAGGAGAAGAAATCTTGCCAGAAAATCCTGATCGATTGCTTAACTATGATTTTTCTGTTCTTCGGGAAATAGGTCTGTCTATTGATTCTTTTAAACAAATAAGTAATCGAATACTGAACGAAAACGAGAACAAACACTTTGAGAACTACATTAGAATGCCAGAGCATTTTCCAGAAGAAGATCCAATGATTCTCGTTATGGGATTCAAACTTGACAGGCCAAGTACAAATATTTCATATGTGCAAAAGGTTACACCTCAGCTGAGAGAATGGGTAGAGGGTAAGATAGATGATCGTAACGTATATTTTAATATGACAGGAGATCACTTCAGTACATATGAAGCCCATCAGCAGGCCCAGTTTGATTTTACTCTTACAACAATTATTTCATTAATGGGAATAGCACTGTTATTCTTCTTGGCTTATTCCAGTATAAGGATCACATTTTTTATGTTCAGTTCTCTGGCTGTTTCGATGTTTCTAACTCTCGGGATATCATATGTTATTTTTGGTGAGCTAAATATAGTAACAACATTTCTTAATGCTATAACACTGGGTCTTGGTATTGATTACGGAATACATATAATCACAAGAATGGCTGATGAATCCAAACGAACAGGAGATCCTGTAGAAATCTTACATCGAACATATAGAGCCACCACTACCCCGCTGCTTGTCAGTGCTCTGACTACGGGTTTTGTTTTCTTGATCATTTCTTTTGTTAATGCTCCTGCGATTAGAGAACTGGGTGTTCTGACAGCACTTGGTATCCTTGTGTTTTTCGCTGTGATGTATTTCTTCCTGCCTGCGTTATCCATTACTTCTATAAGTAAGGGTGGATCTTCAGCTAAAATACATTCCCTTGATAAATATTTCTATTTTCTTTCAAGGCTTGGAAAGAAATATTCAGGAATTTCCCTGGCCATAGTGGTAGTGCTTATTGTCTTTTTGTCGTACTTTGGGGTGCATAACATTCGCAACTTCTCATATACTCCACCCGGATTGATATCGAAAGATTCTGAAACTATGGATTCACTAAGACTTATTGAGAGAGTATTTGGCTCTGAGTTGACAAATAATGTACCTTTTTTTGCAGATAATATTGAAGGATTACAGGAAATTTCAGATAGACTCAAAGAAAACAAGAATATTGACAGTGTAACTTCTATTCTTGACCTTTTGGGAGAAGATGAGGCCGATTTCCTGGAAAATTTCAGGCAGGTCCTTCGTTCAATGGAAACCTTTAGAGATTCTCCGGTTGTGGAATCGTTGTTGAAGAAAAATCAATATTACAGTCCACTGGTGGAATTTGTTCAAAAGGCTGAAAATACAAATAATACATCCGAAATCCTTGATTTAATGATTGGTTATCTACCGGAAGATATCCGAAGGCAGCTGTACTATGTTACCCCAAAAGGTGAAGATTACTTCGTGCTTTTAGCCGAACCCAGTCTAAGAATATATCAGGAAAATGGTATAAAAAAACTATTTGACAGTCTTGATGAGTTGCAGAATGAAGCAGGAGGTTATCCCAAAGTTTATTATCATATGATGAATCTGGTTAGAAAAATCACAACCCCTGTTTCTTTGTTTGCGCTGGGCTTTGTCTTCTTTATTATTTATCTGGAAAGAAGGAGTATTTTTGATAGTATCAAATTAATCATACTGGTAATTGGTGTACTGCTATCTATGTTCGGAGTTATGGAGATAATGGGTATAGAGACGACATTCGTTACTATTATTTCGGCTCCGTTGATTCTTGGGATTGGCGTTGATGGAATGGTACATATGATACATGGAGCATCAAAGGGCAAACGTTATGAATCTGCCCGAACACTGAAATCGGTAACCATGTCAGCAGTAACAACCATGTTCGCCTTTATGAGTTTTGGACTGGCTCAGGGCAGATTATTGAGATACTTTGGCTTGAGCCTTTCAGGAGGGGTTTTAATTTCTCTGATTGTTGCCACTTTTGCTGTTCCTGTGATACCATGGAAGAGATTGAAATAGGAGGATAAAGAATATGCCTGTACACTTGTTGGTTGCTTATATTGTTGCCAATCACGCTTTCGTAAATAATAGCAAACTTGGTGAAATGAAGGAAAAGAGATTTCTGTATCAGATATTATGGGGCGCACTGGTAGTTTTGGCTTTTAGTTTTGATACATTGTTTACCTCGCCTAAGGGAATTCTTGTGTTTATACTTGCGATTTTGGCATTACCTGTGATCTTATTCCTAAGGGCTCGATTTTCTCAGGATTTAGTTGAATTATTTGCAGTCATATCATATGCAATCTTGTCTTTCCTTGTGTCTGATTTACTACGCACTTCGTTTATCACAGGTCCCTTTGCATGGTATCTATTAGGTATTCTTCTGGTAACAGTTGGTGTGACTTATTTCTTCAGAAAAGGTATTATCGATTCGCTAAAGAGTGATTCAATAGGTATAACCGAAAGACTTGTAATATTCATATTTGCTTTTGCGAATAAAATTGAGTGGGTTATCATTTCTGTGCTTGCGGCAATTGTTTACAGAGTTATTTTTTCAAAGGAAAGAAAAATTGAGTGGATTCTCAGTCCGGTTATTGGTGTAGGTTTTTCATTTCTATGGAAAATGATAATGGAGAATATTTTCTGATATGAGATATGTTATAGGAGATATTCATGGATGTTTGAAAAGCCTAAAGAGACTCATGAAGAAACTACCTGTTCAGAAAGAAGATAAGCTGATTTTTGTAGGCGATTATATTGACAGAGGGAAAGACTCGAAGGGTGTAGTAGAGTTTCTTCTCGATCTTTCAGAAAAATACAATTGTATATTTCTTAGAGGTAATCATGAACAGATGTTGCTGGACTATCTTGATGATAAGAATATGGGAAGAATCTGGTATCTCAACGGAATGGAAGCTACACTGGACAGTTATGGAAATATAAATTCGATTCCTAAAGATCATCTTGAGTTTTTCAGAAATACCGAATTCTATTATCAGACGGGGAATTATCTTGTTGTTCATGCTGGAGTACTTCCAGGGAAACCTCTTGAGGAACAGGATGAAATGGAGATGATATGGATAAGAGAAGAATTTATATATTGCAAAAAACCTTTAAGTGATAAAATAATCGTTTTTGGTCATACTCCATTTCTTGATGTACCCTATATTGATAAAACCAAAATTGGAATAGATACTGGATGCGTCTATGGTGGCAAATTAACAGCTATCAGGCTTGAAGACAGAGACCTTTTTCAGGTTAGTTGTTCAAGGTAGCGAACCATGTACAGGTTTTCCATTCACAAATGTTATTGCTGCTTTAGTTTCTGCTAAATCAATCTTTGAGGCATGAAGTAGATCGGTTTTTGTTATAAAGAAGTCAGCCTTTTCTCCCGTTAGAAGTCTTCCAGAGTCATTTGAGAAACCATGTTTTCTTCCATTTATCATATACAGATAAAGTATGGTTTTTCTGTCAAAAAAGTTATCTGCTGCGATAATATTTAAAAATGGATTTGGATCTTCCACTGGCGAATCGGTGGATAATGAAAGACTCACCCCTGATTCAAACATCTTTTTGAAAGGATAAGCTTTTTCCCTGTAACGATTTTTGCCCAATCTTGCCTTTGCCATTTCGTTATCAGAGATATAAAACACCGGTTGAATCGATGCGATCAAACCAATTTCGGCTATTCTACTAATCTGCTTATTGGAGGCAATCTGGAGATGTATCAATCTATGTTTCAATGAACTCTTTGGATAATTGCTTAATACATTAAGAGCTAATTCCAGGGCTCTATCTCCTATAATGTGTATGGATAACTGCAATTTTTCTTTTTCACAAAGAGTCAGAATATTGTTAAGCTCTCTCTCTGAGTAGTAAAATAAACCTCTGTTTTCTACATCATCTGCATAAGGTTCCAATAATGCTCCAGTTCGTGCACCGAATGATCCGTCGAGGAATATCTTTACCGATCCAATTGTAAGGAATTCACTTTCGTATTCCGTATAATGTTTGATTTTTTCAATAGAAGATGCAGGTACATTTAGTTTCTCAAAGATCTTAATTCTGTTTTGAGCGGATAGTGTATTAAGAAGTGTTTTCAGCTCTACACCATGAAAATCATCGGTATGGACGTGCGTAATACCATACCCCAGAAGCAAATCTATGCCTTTATTCATAAACTTGTTTATTTCTTCCTTTGACAGTGTTATCAGGTCCTGTGTTTTAATAAGTGCTCTTTCCTTTAAGTAACCTTTTGAAATGACAGTGCCATCGAGACCATCAAACTTTTTTAAGTTGTATCTATCGATCATTGCACTGCTAACGACTGCCACATGTCCGCATCTTCTTTCAAGGATTACGGGTGTTTCAGGAAAAAATTCATCAAGGTACACTCGATCAGGCATAAATCCAAGTTTATCCTGATCCCAACCTCGCGCATTAAAGATTTCAGTTATCCGATCTTTGGTAGAGTAATTCCTAAAAAATAAGTTAAGCTCCTCTTTACTGTTTATATGATCAAGAGATGGAGTTAATTGTCGTTTTCCTGTAGATATTAAATGAAGATGAGAATCTACGAACCCCGGATAGACGTAATATCCTCCAATGTCATAAGTTTTTGCACCATCATCACTGTTACTGATAATACTATTTTTAATAACAAGATCACGTTTGTTAAAGGTACCCTTTTTAGGATCATAAACCATTCCGTTTTTTAACTTTATATTCATGTCTCCAGGTTATTTTGTATCTACCTGTTCACCTCCTAAAAAATACGCAACAGTTGGTTTTTCTGATACTAAAATCCGTTTATGATTATTATATTATTTTTTATGTGCTTTGTGAAAAGACTTAAAAAAGCGGGGTAAATCCCCCCGCTTGTGATTTTTGTTAATTATTCGATCAAGGATAAATCCCTCTGAGTTTTGTAGCAGTTGCGACACGGTCAATTGCTACTATGTAAGCTGAGGTTCTCATATCAGTTCCGTATTTATGCATTGTTTTGATGTTGGTGTTGAAAGCCTGCCTCATAATTTTGTGAAGGGCTCTTCTTATGTCTTCCAATTCCCAGAAATACCACTGCAGGCCCTGAACCCATTCGAAATAAGATACAGTTACACCTCCAGCGTTGGCCAGGAAGTCAGGTACAAAGAAAATGTCTTTGTTTAACAATATATCCTCTGCTTCTGGAGTTACAGGACCGTTTGCGCCCTCTACGATAATCTTGGCTCTGACATCGTTTGCATTTTTCTCAGTGATTGCATTTTCCAGCGCTGCAGGAACAAGTACGTCTACGTCCAGCGTAAGGAGGTCTTCATTTGATATTGGTTCAGCTTTAGGGAAACCTTTTACAAGTCCATTATTCGTTTTAGTGTACTCGATTAATTCGTTTATGTCCAGTCCATTTTCATTGTAAATTCCGCCCGAAACATCACTTACAGCGATTATCTTGGATCCAATTTCTTTATGAATAAGTTTGGCAGCGTGTGAGCCTACATTTCCAAACCCCTGAACTGCCACCGTGGTTTTCTCCGGATCCATATCTTTATAATTGATTGCTTCTTCTGTTACTACTCTGACCCCTCTTCCAGTTGCTTCCGATCTACCAGCTGAACCGCCTATTTCTAAAGGTTTTCCGGTTACTATACCGAGTACAGAATGTCCCACATTCATAGAATAGGTATCCATATACCAGGACATTACCTGTGCGTTGGTATTGACATCAGGAGCTGGAATATCTTTGTCTTCTCCAAGTATTACCTGAATTTCCGAAAAGAATCGTCTGGAAAGTCTTTCAAGTTCACCCTCACTGAGCTTTGATGGGTCAACTGCGACGCCGCCTTTTCCACCACCATAGGGAATTCCAACTACAGCAGCTTTCCATGTCATCCAGAAAGCCAGGGCTTTGACTTCGTCAAGTGTCACATCTGCATGATATCGGATACCACCTTTTGCAGGACCTCTTGCTATGTTGTGCTGTACTCTATGACCTGTGAAAACTCTAATACTACCATCGTCCATTCTTACAGGACAGTTTACCGTCAGTTCGCGTTTGGGAAAGGAAAGGACCTCCACAAGTGAAGGATCAAGTTCCATTATGTCCGTAGCCTTTCGGAACTGTTTCAATGCGTTTTGGTATAAACTTACATCGGCCACTAAAAACCCTCCTCTACTAAAGTTTGTGCTTTCAGACTAATTCTAGTCTCACGTGAGTTTGTGAACAAACCCACAAAATTGACAAAAGCCGCATTTATTTGTGGTTAGTATTAATAAAGTCCTTTATTCGACTATGAGCAGCGTTAGATTTATTGGTTACACCTTCATCATTTTTTATGGTTCTCGCCGAGAATTTTTTAAAAAGGATAAACAAATAAGCGCAGTCAAGCCGCGCTTTTCTGGTACCCCCGGAAGGAATCGAACCTTCATTTGCGGATTAGGAATCCGCCGTTCTATCCGTTGAACTACGGGGGCACACGCGCAAAATTATATCACTGGCCATTTAGCTTTTCAAGTTATCTATTTGGTAAAATAAGTAATATAAACTTGTTAGGAGAATGCTATGTTTCCGATTAAGGATAGCATAAAAAGTTCAAAAACTCCTTATGTAATTTATGCAGTTATCGCTCTGAATGTTGCGATTTTTCTGTATGAGCTTAGTCTCAACAGAACTGATCTTATTATTTTCGTGCACAGGTATGGGCTAGTTCCCACCAGATTTACAGAGGGAAGAATCATGATTCAAGGAATGTATGAAATGACAGTAAATCAGCTGAATTTCATTCCATTTCTAAGTTCTACTTTTATGCATGGTGGGTGGCTGCACATAATAACCAATATGTGGATACTGTTTGTGTTTGGAGACAATGTTGAAGACAAGTTGGGGCACATACGTTTTCTGTTTTATTATTTGAGCTGGGGTGTGCTTGCCAATATTGTTCAATTTTCTTTTATGCCAAACTCAAACATGGCAGTTATAGGCGCTTCAGGTTGTGTAGCAGGTGTGATGGGTGCCTATTTGTATTTTTTCCCATGGAGCAGAATTTTGACGGTTGTTCCGATTTTGTTTTTCCCACTTCTTTTTGAAATTCCTGCCTACTTTTTTCTTGTTTTATGGTTTTTTCTGCAATTCTTTAATGGAGTGTTTAAAATTACTTCATCCGGTTCTGCGGGAGTTGCCTGGTGGGCTCACATAGGTGGCTTTGTTATTGGACTCATAATGTCACTGAATTTTGCGAGAAGGAAAGGTGAAGTATGATGAAAAACATTGTAGCACTTGAAAGCACGGTTATAGCAAAAGGACTTCCCAATCCTTTTAATGTTGACACAGCTCTGGAAATGGAGACGATAGTGAAGCAAAATGGAGCAGCGCCAAAAACTATAGGCATTATCTCTGGTGAAGTGAAAATCGGTTTAACAAAGGAAGAAATAAAGTTTCTCGCAGTAGACAATAATGTCATTAAGGTTGGAACAGCTGAACTAGCCGCAGCTATTGTTGGAAAGAGAAATGCAGCGACCACGGTAAGTGCCACTATTGCACTTGCAAAAAAAGCAGGAATTAAAGTGTTTGCTACCGGTGGCATCGGTGGTGTTCATAGACAGAGAACATGGGATGTGTCTCAAGATATTGCTGAGCTTTCCAGAAGCTCAATGATTGTTGTTTGTTCAGGGTTTAAAAGTATTCTTGATATTGAAAGAACAATTGAATTGCTTGAAACTTCGCAAATTACTACAGTAGGATTCAATACAGAAGTATTCCCTTTATTTCATTCTCGAACCAGTAATTACAGACTCAGTTTTTCTACAGATAATCCATCAGAAATAAGGGATATTTTTCTCAAGAAAAAAGAACTGGGTTTATCCGGTGCAGTTCTGGTCTTAAATCCTGTTCCTGAAGAAGAAGAAATAGATTATGATAGATTAAACAACTGGGTAAGAAGAGCTGTAAATAATGCAGAAAAAAAGAACATAACCGGAAAAGGTTTAACCCCGTTTTTGCTTACCGAGCTGGCAAATTATTCTAATGGTCAGTCAGTTAGGACCAACATTTCTCTGTTAAAAAACAACGCCAGAGTTGCTGCAAATATTGCCAATACCTTCTCTTAGTATAACGAAACAAGAATTTACTCTTCAATTTCATTTTTTTTATGTAACCATCTGGCAAGATAAATGAATGGTGTATCAAAGGCTGCTACAAACCACTTGAATACATATGTTGTAAACACTACCTGCCACCATACATTTAGCTCCAGTGTTCCCCAAAAAGCAATGAACACAAAAATTAACGAATCGAGAAACTGACTTACCATAGTTGAAAGATTGTTTCTTAACCAAAGATGTTTTCCTTTAGTCAGTCGTTTCCAGAAATCGAATGCCCATACGTCGTGTAGTTGTGAAACAATATACGCAATAAGGCTTCCTGCAGCTATCCTGGGTAATATTCCGAATATTGTGCTGAGTGCCTTGTGAGCTTCAAGTGATTCTTCAATTCCTGAAGGAGTGAACGAGATGGCAAACTGCATGTATAGCGTTGCGATCATAAGAGTTACGAACCCCAGTAGGACTCCTTTACGAGCTTCTTTTTTTCCATACAGTTCGTTTAAAAGATCTGTTGAAAAGAATATTGAACCGTAAACGATATTTCCCAGTGTTGCGGTTATACCAAAGAGTTCTACCAGTTTAATAACCTGAATGTTTGCTATGATGATATTTGCAATGATCATCATGAACAATCCTTCTCGTTTAAATAACTTAAAGACTATAACCGCAATGGACAGATCGATGAACATGAAGATTAGCCACAACAATTCGTTACCAATATCTAAAAACATCTGTTCACACTCCAAAATATTATTACTTTCATAGGTTAACTGTATCATTTTAGCAGAACAAATTCATTAAAAAAAGCGGCTTTCGCCGCTTTGGTGGGCTCGGGTGGATTCGAACCACCGACCGCCCGGTTATGAGCCGGAAGCTCTAACCAAACTGAGCTACGAGCCCGACATTAAATGATTATAATACGCATGATATCCTCTGTCAACAATGAAAAACATTCAATAATAGCTGTCAGTCGTAGTTTTTAGATTTTAAATATGCGGAAAGATTCATAATGTCAGAGGGTGTAATGCCCGGTATTCTTGTTGCCTGACCAATGGACCTGGGCTTCAATCTTTTTAGTTTGTCTCTGGCTTCGGTAGATAAATTTGGTACTTCGTCGTAGTTGATATCTATCGGAATTCTTTCGTGTTCCAGACGCTCAAATTGGCTTACTTCCCTCTCTAGACGATTGATATAACCCTGATATTTCACGACTGTTTCTATCTGTTCTTTGATATTGTAATCTGTAATGGGATCAGGATCGAATTGTGATAGTAAAGAATAGTCTACTTCAGGCCTTTTAAGTAGCTGGATCATTCGTGTTGATTGATATATAGCAGATGATCCTATTTTAAGTAATTCATTGTTTAATTTGTTTGATGGTTTTACAACGACCTCGTTCAATCTTTCAATTTCCTTTTCAACAGTTTTATTTAATGTTAGAACCTTTTCGTTGAACCATTTGGGTATTAAACCATACTTATAGCCATATTGTGTCAATCTCAGATGTGCATTATCGTGTCTGAGTAACAATCTGTATTCTGCCCTTGAAGTTAATAAACGATATGGTTCATCAACGCCTTTTGTAACCAAATCATCTATCATCACTCCAATATATGATTCCGATCTTTTCAATACAAGAGGTTCATCTCCCCGAATCTTTGCTACCGCGTTTATACCAGCAATTAGCCCCTGACCTGCTGCTTCCTCATAACCACTTGTGCCATTTACCTGACCTGCAAAATAGAGATTTTCTACAATTTTTGATTCCAGGGTTGGATACAATTGATTTGGCTCAATATAATCATATTCTACGGCATATGCAGGTCTGATTATTTTTGCATTTTCCAGCCCTTCAATTGTATGTATCATTTCATTTTGGGTTTCAAGGGGGAGACTCGTGGATAAACCATTAAGATAAAACTCTCTGGTTGACTTTCCCTCAGGTTCAATAAAAAGTTGATGGCTGTCCTTAGAAGAAAATTTCATAACCTTATCTTCGATGGAAGGACAATATCTTGGTCCTTTTGAATGTATTAGCTTTATATCGCCATACAGTGGAGAAAAGCTAATATCTCTTCTAATGATGGAATGAGTTTTGCTGTTTGTATACGTTAACCAGCATGGGTAATCTTTATCCAGTATATAGGGTTCGGAGAAAAATGAAAAAGCGAGTGGCTCTTCTGATGTGTCCTGCCTGTCCATCTTTTCAAAATCAACTGAATCGCCATGAATTCTGGCAGGGGTTCCCGTTTTAAAACGCCTTACTACAAATCCCAGATCTTTAAGTGACTTGCTGAGCTTTTTGGAAGGAAATTCCCCCAACCTTCCAGCTTCGAAATAATCCTGACCAATAAATATGCGGCCTCCAAGGAATGTGCCCGTGGCAACAATTACAGCGTTGCAGGAGAAATTTCCTTTAAAATGTGTCATAACTCCTGAGACCTTTCCATTTTCTGTCTGTATCTCAGTAGCAATGGCGCTCTTTATATCGAGATTCTCCTGCTGCTCAAGTACATGTTTCATCTCCTGGCTGTAATTCAATTTATCTATCTGCGAACGCAACGCTCTTACTGCAGGGCCCTTTTTTGTATTCAGCATTCGAATATTAATGGAAGTTTTGTCGGTAGTTTTTGCCATTTGTCCACCAAGAGAATCTATTTCTCTAACAACAACACCTTTTGCAGGACCTCCAATAGCAGGATTGCATGGAGCCCAACCAACGGTATCAAGGTTGATGGAAAGTAACAATGTTTTTGCTCCCATGTGTGCCGGAGCGAGTGCTGCTTCGATACCAGCATGTCCTGATCCTATTACAACAACATCATATTTGTAATTACTATTCAACATAATCCCTCCCTGGTTTGTAATATAATTTTACAACAGAGAGGAGGATTGTTACATGAGTGATGTTGGTTTTGTTGACACAACGTTCAGGGATGCCCATCAGTCTTTACTCGCAACACGGGTTTCAACGGATGAACTTGTAAGAATTGCCGATGTTGTGGATCAGATTGGTTATGATGCTGTGGAAATGTGGGGTGGGGCGACCTTTGATGCCTGCGTAAGGTATCTGAAAGAAAATCCCTGGGAACGTATAGACAAATTAAGAAAGCGCTTTAAGAATACTGAAATGCAAATGCTGTTAAGAGGACAAAATTTAGTCGGTTACCGCCATTACGCTGATGATGTTGTCAAATTGTTTATAAAGACAATGGCCAAACATGGAATGGATAGAGTGAGAGTATTTGATGCACTTAATGACTTCAGAAATATTAAAAAGTCATGTGAAGAAATAAAAAAGAATAATATGCACCTTCAAATAGCCGTCGCTTACACAGTCAGCCCGGTGCACAATGTTGAGCTTTTTGTAGATTATGCAAGATCTGCTGAAAAACTTGATGCAGATTCACTGTGTATAAAAGATATGGCTGGATTGTTAACTCCTGATATTGCATATGAACTCATTTCAATAATAAAGGAAGAAACGTCGTTACCTGTTGATGTTCATTCTCATTCCACTTCAGGACTGGCAGACCTTACCTATATGAAATCTGTAGAGGCGGGAGCGGATCTAATAGATACTGCGATTTCTTCCCTTGCATCAGGTACCTCTCAGCCTCCTGCTGAGAGTTTGTGGATAGCAATGAATAAACTGGGGTATGCTGAAGAACCAGATTTGAAAAAGCTTAAGATTGTTAGAGACTATTTTAGTAAAATTCGAGAACAACATAGAAATACAGATATTGGTATGAAAACCGTGAACCCCGAAATCCTGATAAATCAGATTCCTGGTGGTATGATATCCAATTTAATCAATCAGCTAAGAGAACAGAAAGCTCTACATAAATTGGAAGATGTGTTGCAAGAGATTCCAGAAGTAAGAAAAGACCTAGGATATCCACCTCTTGTGACACCGAGTTCTCAGATAGTTGGAGTGCAATCAGTTGTAAATGTACTTTCAGGAGAGAGATATAAGATAATTACCAATGAGACCAAAAATTATATCAAAGGTTTATATGGAAAACCACCTGGTGACATTTCTGAAGACTTAAAAAAGGTTGTAATGAAAAACGAAGAGCCATTGGAGTATAAACCTGCGGACTATCTTGAGCCAGAAGTGGATAGTGCAAAAGAAAAGATTGGTTTGCTAGCGAATAATAATGAAGAACTTCTAATCTACATATTGTTAGGAGATACGGGGAGAGCTTATCTGTTAAATGAATATGAAAAGAACCTTAAGATCGACATGAAAATAGCGGATGCATATTCAGACAAGGTAGCAGTATATCCAATTTAAAAGCATGAAGGAATAAACAAAAGCTATTGACGAATAGTTGCGTTTCAACAACACTGAAGGTTTCTACACACGATTAATAAGAATCTCTTTTTATAAAAAAATCCATGTTAAAAATGTTAAAATTATAATATGTACGTAAATACACATTTTTCAAAAGGGAGAGTGGTCAAATGAGAAAATTAGTGGTATTTTTATTTGTTGCATTTGCACTAGTGAGCACGCTTAATGCTGCTGTTACAATTTGGACGTCTGAGGTTCAGGTGCCTGTTCTGCAAAAAATCGGGGCTGACTTTGAGAAAAATTACGGCATCGAAGTGAAGATTGAACAGGTGAACTTTGGTGACATCAAATCAAAATTCCTCACCGCTGCACCAGCTGGCGAAGGATCAGACGTAATAGTGGGTGCACATGACTGGGTCGGTGAACTGGTTGAGAACGGTCTTATAGAACCTATTCCTTTCCTACCAGAAAAAGGCCAGTTTTATGAATCAGCACTTAACGCATTTTCTTACAAAGGAAAATTGTATGGTGTACCGTACGCAATAGAAGCTCTGGCAATTTTGTACAACAAAGATCTCGTTGATGAAGTACCTGAAACAATTGAAGAACTGGAAACAATCGGTGCAGAAGTTGCTGATGATGAAGTAGTTGGATTCATTTACCCGGCAACTGATTTCTATTTCTCATACCCATTTATTTCAGGATTCGGTGGCTACATATTTAATCTTACCGATCAAGGTTACGATGTTGCAGATATCGGACTTGCTAACCAAGGAGCCATTAAAGGCGGAAAGCTCATAAAGAGCTGGTTTGATAATGGTTTAATACCGCAGGGAGCCAATTATTCATTAATGGATTCTCTGTTCAGAGATGGACTTGCTGCATTTATAGTAAACGGTCCATGGTCAACATCTGGTTATCAGGAAGCAGGCATCGACTACGATATTCTTCCGTTTAGCGAAATCACGCTATCCAATGGAAAGAATCCAATACCATTTGTTGGTGTTCAGGCATTTATGGTTAACTCAAGGTCAAGCAACAAGCTGGAAGCCATGGAATTTGTTGCAAGTTATTGTAGCACCTTCGAAACGCAGTATGAATTGTTCTTAAATGACAAAAGAGGTCCTGTTAGAGAAGATGTATTTGCTTATATTGGAGAAACAGGTGGACAGGAAGTTTATGACATATTGCAATTCTCGAAGAGTGCCTCTATAGGTAATCCTATGCCCAACATTCCAGAAATGGCATCTGTCTGGGGAGCAATGCAGGATTCCCTGGGCCTTGTTATCAACGGAAAGGACACAGTAGAGAACTCTTTCGAAACAGCAGTAGAAAAGATAAAAACATCAATTGGAATGTAATTTAGTTTGAGAATTTAACCGCGGAGCCTTGAGGCTCCGCGGTTACTTATCCCTTAACTCTGGAGGTTGTAAAAGGTGTCCGGCAAAAAGTTTTTCATATATCTTGCAGCGATGTTTTTTCTTGCAATTTACAACGCCTTTGTTATCTGGGGTATTTTTATTTTATGGGTAAACGCTCGTTATGGGCTTGCAATAGTTCTTGTAGTTTTAACACTACTAATTGATTACGTTTCTTTCAGTAGGAAAGGTTATCCCTATCGATACATGATACCTGCGCTAATCTTGCTTTTTGTTTTGACTATCTATCCAATGTATTATACGTTTGAGGTAGCGTTTACAAATTACGGAACCGGACATCTTTTTACTAGACCGGAAGTAGTGCAGAAACTTCTGAATGAATATTTTTATGTACCTGACGATCCCGTTGAATATAATTTTTGGGTTTTTGTCAAACTTAAAGACTATAAACCCACAAATGATTTTGTTATGTTGTTTGAAGAGGAAAGTTCAGAAAATAGACACATTTCTCCAAAACCGGATGTAATATCACGTGATAGTGAGGGAAATATAACACTTGCTCGTTCAGAAATGTTCAGAGTGGACAATAATAATGCAAGTATTAATGGAGTCAATCATACGATAATTGTCTCAAAGAAAGATGGCAATTATTTATCAATAAACAACGAACTTGGTGAAAATTATGTATATTTTTACTCTTCAAATGATCCTTCAACGAGAGCCAATGCAGCATTTTTCCTTGGTGAAATAAGAAGTAACTGGTTGAAAAATGCAGAATTTATTAATCCCCAGAATTATCAGGTGAGATTAAATCCGCAAACGCTTTACAGAAATTTCGCAACAGTTGAAAGACAATATGGTATGAAAACAGTAACCAGTCTGGATTCAGGCTATGCCAAACAGAAACAGGTATTATATAATAGACAGACTGGTAGGAATCTGGTTGAAAAAAACGGATATTTCTATGATGTCAAAAAAAACGGGGAAGAAGTACGTCTGGATGGATATATTTCAGGGGTTGGTTTTGATAATTTCTTAAAAATGATTTCTGACCCGCGGGTAAGGGGTCCGTTCTTTCAGATATTTTTATGGACATTTACATGGGCGGGGCTAAGTGTTGTATTCTGTTTCACTATTGGATTGGCCCTGGCGATGGCGTTAAATGACAGGAAGTTAAGAGGAACAAAGATCTACAGAACGCTTCTGATTATTCCCTGGGCGATACCAGCCTTCATTTCCGTACTTGTATGGAGAAACGGAATGTTCAATGAAACCTACGGTATATTGAATCGTTTCTTGTTTCAAGGACTATTAGGGTTTGAAGAACCAATTAGATGGTTGAGTGATCCTTTCTGGGCAAAAGTTTCGGTTTTAACTGTAAATACCTGGCTGGGTTTCCCATATATGATGACTGTCTCGCTAGGAGCTCTTCAAAGCATACCGGGCGAGCTTTACGAAGCTGCCTCGATAGATGGTGCGAGACGCTGGCAAAAATTCTGGAAAATCACTTTTCCTTTGTTGATGGTATCTGTAGCTCCATTATTAGTGGGAACTTTTGCATTTAATTTCAACAATTTTGTGGGAATATATTTACTCACCGAAGGTGGACCTGCCATCCCCGGAAGTACTACTCCAGCAGGAGCAACGGACATCTTGATCTCCTACACATATAAACTTGCCTTCTATGGTAGAGGGCAGGATTTTGGTTTTGCAAGTGCCATCTCAATAATAATTTTCAGTCTCGTTGCAGTTTTCAGTTGGCTGAACTTCAAATTTTCAGGAGCCTTTGAAGAGGTGAGAAGATAATGGCCATAGAGAAAAAACGTTACTGGTTAAGACACTTGATACTGATTATTGTTCTGGCCATTGTGCTATTCCCTATGGTATGGGTTGTTAGCACTTCCATCAGAAGAGATGAAGCAGCCTTTTCCCCAAAGCTGTTTTCTACCAGGGTTACTTTACAGCATTATCAAAACCTCTTGTTCCCAAAAAAAAGTATATCCAGGGTTATTTTGTCCATGCAACAGGCAGTACACGGGCTGGGCGACTATAGGAAAGCAGAAGAGAAAAAAGTCAAGAATGAAATAACAGATCTTTCAAGGATGTTTGATAATTACATTGATGACTCTATAGCAATGGTTGATAGTATAGAAATGAAATTTGAAGCAATCAATGAGTCAGTAAAACGAAAAATCAGTGAGATAATTTCAGGAATGAACGATATTAGACATCAGGATATTGAAATCATAGATGAACGACTTGATGAACTTCAAAATAAAAAAGACTCGGATTTATATCAGGCGGCATTACTCAATGTTATTAGCAATGAAGAATTTTCTGTAGGGAAGGGTTATCGAGCTTTTATTGAGCAGACTGATATTGAACCTGCGGGAGAAATCCTAAAAACGATAGAAAACTACAAAAATCAATATAACGCTGTTCTGGATATCAGTAATGAATTAATCAATCTGCTGGCTGACTATGAATTTGATGGAAAAGATGATGTCATTAATTCGCTGAACAAAGTGTCAGAATATATTTCACAAGAAAATATTTCATATTCTCAATGGAGAAGTGAACACTGGCTTAAGGTAATAAACCGGAATTTAAAAAATATCGGAGATGTTCTTGAACAGGAAAAAGCTAAAACAATAACAAATAAAAAGGATCAGCTATACGATACATTTAAATCAGCAAAGGCAACATGGGAAAAAATGCAGGAACTTCATAATAATCTTATTGAAAAAACAGAAGAAGTTATGAGTAATGCTTTATCGGAGTTCGAATATAGCGAATATATTGATGCTCAAAGCAGATTAGAAACAATTGAGAATAAAATCGCTCAAATAAATAGCAAATTGGAAAACCTTAATGAAGCGATTCCCGAAATAAAGGAATCTTTGAATGTTGCCGGTTTGGTGCTTGTTCCAGAAACTACCAAAATGGATAAAGCCAGAGAAACCCTGAAAACATTCTTAGCGTCCGATAAAGTTAAGCAGGAAGCAGATAGAGCTTTTCCAGTAAGGGTTCTTGGAAACATGGAAACCCTGGTTGAAGAATTGATACCTCTTAAAAACAAATTATCGAACACTGAGGAATCCCTTGATGTTTATACACATATTGAAGAAGCAATAAATATACTGAACTGGTTTGTTGAAAGAAAAGAATTGATAGTTGTCAATCAGGACAATCCAGATGTTGAAAATGTTATAGGTATTCTTGAAGTAAGTTATTCAAATATTTCCAGGGTTAAAGGTGATCTTACCGAATATGTTAATCAATATGCTGATTTAACTGCCGAACGTAAAGATAAGAACAAAGAGCTTTCCAGTTTATTGGATGAGAAAGAAAAGCTTGAATCCGTTGTTGCTGAAACAAAACCATCCTATGAGGACGCCCTGAACCGTTTAAGCAACAATATCGAAATTGCAGAATTGAATTATTTGAAGGATTTTGCTCAAGAAAATATTGAAACCATTGATGAAGCTGAAAATTATTACAACACAGTAAGCAAAACAATGAAAAAATACTTTCAAATAAAGTCAAATATAAGATACAGATCATACACATGGTATAGTGATTTTGTTGATGCAGATGAAGAGATTAATCAAGCAACATCTGTTATTAGGTCTGTTATTGACAAAATGCGCAGCATGAAGCAAGATCTTGACGGAAAAATACTCAACTACGTTGAATTAAGATTTCTGGGTGCTTCGGTTGATATTTCTGTTTTTGACGAAATGACAAAGCTTTTCAATAGAGAATTTCAGAACTTCAATGCAAGTTATAAAAGAGCACAGAGATTGATTGGCGATATGATCGATTTTTCAACAGCCTACTCAGGAGAATATATTGGTGAACTTAGAGAGGTTGACAGATCAATTTTCAAAATCAGTCAGATATGGACCAGGAAAGAAAGTACTTACTTCTATTTCATGAGATGGTTGTTTAATTCTATAGTTATTGCTCTTTCAGTTGCCATAATTAGTGTTCTCGTGGCAGCGTTTGCAGCATACCCATTCAGCAGAATGAGATTTTTTGGTAGAGGTCAGGGTTTATTGTTCCTATTGCTCATTCAAATGTTTCCTACTATAATGTTCATGATAGCCATCTATTCACTTTTGCAATTTTTGGGAAATTATGTGCCCTTCCTTGGGCTGGACACTATTTCAGGAATGATTTTTATTTACTGTGGAAATATTGCCTTTAATATATGGTTGATAAAGGGATATTTTGACACCATACCGGATTCTCTGGAAGAATCAGCTTTGATAGACGGAGCCAACAGGCTTCAGACATTCTGGAAAATTGTCCTTCCCCTCGCCAGACCGATACTGGCGGTTATTGCCATTTTGACGTTTATGAATGTTTTTAATGAATTTGTAATGGCTAGCATTATCTTGCAGAGTATTGATAAGTGGACATATGCTGTTGGTTTACAGCAATTTTCGGGAAGATTTGAGGCGAGCTGGGGACCATTCACTGCTGCGGCACTCATAGGTGCAATACCCATGCTTACATTCTTCCTGTTGTTACAGGACCAAATTGTGGGAGGACTTACCAAAGGTTCGGTAAAAGGTTAAAGAAAAGGATGATCAATTGTGTTTGAATTGTTGCCTAATTATGATGGTGGTTCTATTCCTAACTTCAGTTCAGCTTTAGTCGAGCATTTCGGAATAAAACCAAACGGGATATCGATGGATTTTGGTGCAAAAGGAATCAACCTTAATGGTATAGATAAGATTGTTGTTTTTCTTCTTGATGCACTAAGTTATCGAACAGTAGAGAAATTGATTAATGAACAGGGTGGTTTCTCAAATATTATGTCTTCATCCCTGAAAAATATGACCTCTGTATTTCCTTCAACCACAACCAGCGCACTAACAAGTTTGTTTACCGGTGTATCACCAATAAAGCATGGCATGCTTGGCTATATGCTTTATCTGAAGGAATACGGTGGTCTTTCTAATATGATTGAGCTGACACCCTTCGGCCAGGAAAGAGACGGACTTCAGAGGATCGGCATGGATCCGTTAAAATTTATGGAGGTTCCTACGATATTTGAAACATTGTATGCTGGAGGAGTGAAAGGTTATCATATCACATCCAAATCCTTTGTGAACACCGGTTTAAGCCGTATGCATACCAGGGGTGGTTACGTAAAAGGCATATACGGTTTTGGTGACATGATAGAAGAAATTGAGGGAATTTTATCCAATGAAGAAACAAAGAGTCTTATTTATGCCTACTGGGGGTTAATAGACACATTTGGCCATAGATATGGTTCGAGCAGCCAGGCTTATGAAATGGAAGCCTACTGGATCTTGAGGATGATCGATGATTTCTTTCGGCGAAAAGCTGCGCACAACACAGCCTTCTTCATAATTGCCGACCATGGTCAAAAAGAGACGCCTTGGGAAAAAGAAATCTGGTGGTCTAAGAAGGACAAACTTTATGATTATCTTTATTCATTACCTGCGGGAGAGCACAGAGCGTGTTACCTTCACACCTCCGACGTAAAAAAAACAAAAGAGATCCTTACCAACAGTTGGGGCGATAAACTGTTGATTCTCGAACGTGGAGAAGCGATAGAAATGGGACTATTTGGTTCAGAAAAAATAGTAAACTATATTGATCGTATAGGAGAAATTGTGGTTATCCCCAGGGATAATTATTCCTTTTGCTTTAAATATTCAGGGCAGGAGAATTCTATGAGGGCAAGGCACGGAGGTTTAACCGAGGATGAAATGAAGATACCTCTAATTTTCTTAAGAAAGTGATTCCGGGCAATCATACTTCATAAAGCAATTTTCACATTGTGGTACTTTTTTACAAATACTTTTGCAGTGTTCTACTATGAGGGCATGAAATTCTGCGTAAAGATCTGTATCTTCAGGAAGAGAACTCTGGAAAAAATCCTGCAATTCGTTGTATGTCTCTTTATCAGTTAATTTTAGCCGTTTAACAAGCCTTCTGGTATAGGCATCGATTACAAATACAGGACGCCTATAAGCGTATAGCAGTATTGAATCAACTGTTTCTGGCCCCACACCTTTTATTTCGATTAATTTCTTTCTAAGCTTTTCTGTTGGCATGCATTTTATGTTGTTGTTATAAACAAACATTGTGAGTCTTCTGAGAGTGGATTCTTTGGCATTATAAAATCCTGATGGCCTTATTAATTTCTTCAGTCTGTCCGATGGTTTTTCGAGAACCTTTTCTGGCGACAAAACATTGTCTTTTTTTAAGTTATCAATTGCTTTTTCAACATTTTTCCAGTTCGTGTTTTGTGTTAATACAGCTCCCACGATAACTTCATATGAGGTTTCTGCAGGCCACCAGTGTTGCGAACCGTAATGAAACTTCAATCGTTCGAAAAGTTCATAGGGAGTCTTTATTATCGCCATGTTTTTTCTCCCAATTTATTTCCGCTATGGATTTTTGCATATAAAGCGGTTTTAACTCCATTGCATTGACCAGTTTTTTTGCATAATAATTGTTTTCGGTAATTGTTGTTAATATTTCCAAAGAAGGTTCAGGTGATATTATAGTTCTGTATTCTTCAAATGAAGAAGCATCTTTATCATTTTCAAAAACTAGCGTAAGATCTTTTTCAAGTGAACTGTGTAGCTCTTCAATACTGCTGAACCCTGTAACACCAACTCTGTCGGTTCTGTCATACTTTTGCCAGTAAAAAAAGCCCTTTCTCCCTTTCCTTAAAACAACATGGTTTCCATTTACACCTGCTGCTCCGGCTATAATATCCAGCGAGTTGAAAACAGCGATTTGTTTCTTCCAGGGTAATGACAAGCCTTTTATTGTCGAGATACCAACTCTTAAACCAGTTAATGAACCCGGTCCAATACCGCATCCAAGAAAATCAAGATCCCTTACATCAAGTTCAACGTATTCCAGAATATTTTTAATGGCAGGAGCAAGAAGTTTGCCATGCTTGCCTGCATTATCCAGAATCATACCTACCTTTGAATTTTCATTTACTACAGATATCAACAATTTTCTTGTTGAGCTGTCAATAGTAAGAAATTTCATGAAAACTCCTTATTTGAATAATTTAATATAACCTTTTGAATCCCTCTCCAAAAACTTCAGCGTTGTTTACCGTTATAGTAAAAGCTTTTGAATCTACATCTTTAATTATTCTTCTTAGTTGGCCGATTTCACGCCTTCTTATTGTTACCATTAGTACCGGGCGTTTCTCTCCTGTAAAACCACCCTGTCCTTCGAGGACTGTTACACCGCGTGAAAGCTCTCCAAGTATTTTTTCTCTAATTTTTTCATAATTATCGGACATAATGTAAGCAGTGCGGGTATATTCTATACCTTCAAGTATACTGTCGATTGTTTTTCCAGTGACAAAGATTGTAATGATACCATACATGGCAACAATGGGTCCAAAGACCACAAGAGCAAATATCGTAATTAATGAATCAATAATGACCAGACCCATTCCTGTGGCAATGTGAAGATATTTGTTGATTATCATAGCTCCGATATCAGTTCCGCCGGTAGACGCACCACGCCATAAAATTATCCCCATTCCAATACCTGCTAACGCACCGCCATAGATCGTTGCAAGCAACATGCCATCATTAATTTTTGCGGCGTTAAAAACAGGAAAATGGATATTCTGAAGGAGATCTACGAGAAAAGACAATAATACAGCTGAATAGATGGATTTTATGCCAAAACCAATACCGAGAATTACGAAAGCTACTGCGAAGAGAACAATATTATATAAAAGCATCTGGACTCCTACCCACCAACCCAGTGTACGGTAAAGTATTATGGCTAAACCGCTTACACCACCTGCCACGATATTATTCGGAATGAGAAAAGATACAAGAGCTATTGCTGTAATCAATGAACCAGCAGAAACAACGAAATAATCAAGTATGTTTTTTTTAACGTTCATTTTTTTCATTTGTCTTTTTTTCTGGTTTTTGCGATTTCTTCCAACAATTTTTTCTCTTTTCTTGATGGTTTGGGTATATCGACCCTAACCGTAACAAGAATATCCCCTCTACGATTACTTGACATTTGAGGTAATCCGTATCCTTTTAACCGGAATGTTGTACCTGGATTGGTTCCAGGCGGTATCTTAAGATTTTCATATCCACCTTCTGGAAGCACAATCGTGACAACTGCACCAAGTGATGCATCGAGATAATCGATCTTCTTTTCTACCAGAAGGTCATTACCTCTTCTGAAATATTGAGAAGGCATGTTTACTCTTACCTGAACATAGAGATCCCCTGAAGGGCCACCGTATTTCCCGGCATGCCCCTGTCTGGGAATCCTTAATGTGGCACCGTTTTCTACTCCAGGGGGGACATTTACCTTGACGCGATGTTTTTTTCTAACATAACCTGTACCGTTACATTTAGAACATTTTTTATCTATTATTCTTCCCGTCCCTCCACAGGTTTCACAGGTTCTAGTGTTTGTAAAAACACCGAAGAATGAACGGTGTTGTTCACGAATTACCCCTGTTCCTTCGCAGCGAGGGCATGTGGTAAAACTCGTACCATTCTCGGCTCCTGTCCCATTACACGCGCCACACTGTTCCTTCCTGTCATATTCTAAAAATGTAGTTTTTCCGGTTACTACTTCAGATAACTCTATGTCTATTCTGGCATGAACATCTTCGCCTTTTACGCTTTGTTGTCGTGTTCCAGCACCGGTTCTGCTTCTTTGGCTTCCGAAGAACACATCAAAAACATCCTGAAAGTCTCCAAAAACATCATCGAAGAAACCACCGGTGCCGCCTGTTGTTCTTCCACTACCTGAGGGTTGATATGATTGGTCGCCCACATAACCAAACTTATCGTACATGGCTTTCTTTTTAGGGTTACTGAGCACTTCATAAGCTTCCTGTATTTCTTTGAATTTATTTTCAGCATCCTTTCGGGCATCACCTTTGTGTCTGTCAGGATGCCATTTTCTAACAAGCTGTCTGTATGCTTTTCTTATCTCTTCCTGTGTTGTGTCTTTCGATACTCCGAGTACTTCATAATAATCCTTGCGTGCAGCCAAACCGATCACCTGCCGTTACTTTCATTTTTTGTTTTCTGGGTGCTGTTGTTCTTTTCATTGTTTCCATCGTCCTCGTTTGTATCTTTGTTTTTAGCTGCATCGCTATTTTCATTGGGTTTAACAGCAACAATTACCTTGGGTGACTTCAATATTTTTTTGCCAAATTTATATCCTTTTTCCTGAATTTCAATTATTTCCATTTCTTCTCGATTTTCCGAAACGCGTGTTTCTGCAACTTCATCACGGAATGGATCAAATAATTCACCGACTGAAGGCAATATCTCTTCGACACCCTCTTCAGTTAGTATTGTTTTGAACTGTTTATAGATCATCCTAATTCCAATCAAAAGATTTTCAGAAGCTTTGTCGCTGTGATTAAGTGCACGTTCAAAGTCTTCAAACAATGAAATTAATTTGAATATTACGTTTTCCTTTTCTCTTCTTAGCCGTTCATTGTATTCTCTTTCAAGTGCCTTACGATAATTATGAAATTCTGCTTTTACTCTCATCAATTCAGATTCAAGCTGCTTTATTTCACTGTTTTTCTCCTCAATTTCCTTCTCTTTTTTCTTAAGTATTTCTTCAGCTTCCTTTTTGCTTTCATTATTTTCTTTTTCTTTCATTTCTTCTTGTTTTCCCTGCTTTATTTTATTTTTTTCTTCATCCTTTTTGGTTTCTTCCATCCGTTTCTTTTTCTTGTGTTCTGACATTTGCTTCACCTCCATTTATCTATTACTGAGTATTTCTGAAAGTCTGTTTACGCCATATCTTAAGTAACCCAATATTCTTTCATATTCAATAATTTTCGGTGTAATAACCACAACAGTGCCCAGTTTCAAATGCTGGTTCCCATATGGTGAACTGAGAAATGAAAAGCTCTTAAGATCATTCCTACCTATTTCATTACCTATCAAAGTAACCTCTTCATTTGAATTGATTAACTCTGACATCAGATCTTCAAGTCTTTTGGAATTTTCAACATATTTTGCTATGGAAACCGTATCTTTAACACTTAATTTATCGGATCCAAGGATATATTCCAACCCGTATTTTTCATATCTGTCTAAATTTTCATTTTCAAAAACGCTTTCCATAAATCGAAAGAGTCTTTCAAAACGTTCACTATACCATGAATCGTTTTCGAAAGTTACGTTACGTAAACCTTCTTTGATCTCCTGTATTCTTTTACCGACAACGATCTCATTTACTCTTTTTTCAAATTCACTCAACTCGTCATAATCAAATGTATCATTAACAGCCGAATTCTTCGTTACACCAAGCTCGGTGATAACAGTTACATTAAGATAATGATCTGTAACTGGAGAAACGGAAATATGTTTAACCTTAAGTTTGTCCAAATCAGGCTTTTCAGCTATTACAAGACACCGTGTAAGGCCTGCAAGCAATCTTGTTGTACCGGCTAGCAGTCTGTCGATATCAGCAATTACAGCAACTCTTCTCATGGAAATTTCAGCACTTTCTTCTTTTGTTTCGCTGGAAAGTTTTACTATGGAATCGTAATAGAAGCGTAGACCTTTATCCGTTGGTGTCCTTCCAGCTGATATATGGGGTTGGTGTATGTAATTAAGGAATTCGAGCTTTCTCATATCGTTTCTAATTGTGGCAGAGCTGTAATCAAGGTTGGAGTATTCCAATACCTGTTTGGAACTTACAGGTTTACCATTCTCTATATATTGCTTAACAATACAATACAGGACCTTTAACTGTCTATCATTCAAGTCCGGTCCTATAATACTCTTCCGATTCATTAGCACTCACCTCGTCCGACTGCTAATTAATCTTAGCATGACCTTTCTTAGTTGTCAAGGGAAATATAGGGTGATAAAATAACTTAAAGAAGGGGGGGAAGCTATGAGGGTATCCCGAATTGTTAAGCTCCTTGAAAAGGATGTATTAGAAATTGCGAACATGAATGGACGCGACCCAGAAATTAGTGGAATAACACATAACTCTCGAAACTTCACTCCCGGAGGAATTTTCATATGTATTAAAGGCACAAATTTCAATTCCCATCTGCTTGCCCATGATCTGCAAGAAAAAGGAGCAAAGGCGTTTTTAGCTGAAGAACCACTTGAACTTGACGAAATAAAGGTTCCCGTTATCTATGTGAAAAATTCAAGAAGAGCCGAAGCCATATTGCTTATGGAGCTTCAAGGTCATCCTTATAAAAATCTTGTTACCATAGGGGTTACTGGAACAAATGGCAAAACTACAATAACGACGATGTTGAAACATATTCTTGATAGCTTTGAAAAAAAGACTTCACTTGTGGGAACCGTAAGAAATCATGTGGCAGGAAGGATCATAAACAATCCGAAAAATACAACTCCGGGACCTTCAACACTGATAAACTATCTTCAGGAATCGGTTAAAGAAGATTATGAATACTTTGTCATGGAAGTTTCATCACATGCACTTGCCATGTATCGTGTTGAGTCAATTCGTTTTGACATTGCCGTTCTGACAAATGTAACCCGTGATCATCTAGACTATCATTGTAGTTTTGAAGAATATTACAATACGAAGCTAAAACTTTTTGAATTGTTGAAGCCAAATGGAAAAGCCATAGTAAATGGGGACAGGATAAATGTATGTGATGTCAGGGTATCAAAAGATAAACTTATCACCTACGGTTTTGGAGATGAATCCCACTATAAGATTAAGGATCTTGAAATGCTTCGAATTGGGATGTTTTTCACTATAGAAACACCATATGGATCATCTCAAAAAATCTATACCAGGCTGGTTGGACAGCACAATGCTTATAATGTTGCTGCTTGCGTTGCCATTCTGGATTCACTCAACTATGATGTTGAACATGTAGCAGATGCGATTTCAAATTTCACGGGGGTACCGGGGAGATTTGAATTCGTAGAGGAAGCGACTAAATATGGATTTGAGGTAGTTATTGATTTTGCTCATACACCTGATGCCCTTGAAAAACTTTTGCTCACTGCCGGAAAACTTACAGAAGGCCGTATTATCACTGTTTTTGGAGCAGGTGGAACCGCAGATAAAGGTAAAAGGCCATTAATGGGGCAGGTAGCTTCTAAGTTTTCTGATGTAATTGTACTTACTTCAGATGATCCGAAAAGAGAAGATCCTAACGAAATACTTACAGATATTGAAGCAGGTGTGGATAAATTCAAACCTTATCTGATAATACCTGAAAGAAGAGAAGCGATAAGTGTTGCACTAACCCTGGCCAATCGACAGGATATGGTCATAATTGCTGGTAGAGGGCACGAAGCTTACCAGCTTATAGGCGATAACGCTCTTCCTTTCAACGATAAAAATGTCGTTAAAGAAATCTTAGAAACGAAGTTCCGGAGGAATATGAAAAAGTGAATCCCGTTCCTGTGGGAGCATTTATTGAAAAATCCAAAGGAAAGCGACTGGTAATTGATTCAAGAAATATAAAAACAGGGGACATATTTGTTGCTATCAAAGGTGATAGGGTAGATGGTAATGATTATGTGGAAGAAGCGATCGAAAAAAACGCTTCTTATGTTCTTACAAGAAAGAGTTCAAATGACCCTAGATATCTTACAGCACATGCCACAATTGAGTTTTTAAAAGAAGCTGCCAAACATGTCTTAAAACAGTCCAGGATGCGGCACAAAATTGCAATAACTGGTTCCAATGGAAAAACCACCACAAAACATTGTCTTGCATCTATGCTTTCAGATATTGGGACTGTATATGCAACTGAAAAGAACTACAATACTGAGATCGGTATTCCTCTTTCTATTTTGAACAACAGGGAACAACTTATAAGCGCCAGATGGGGGATATTCGAATGCGGAACCAACTCTCCGGGAGACATAAAAGAACTGATCAATTTAATCAATCCAGACATATCTGTATTGCTGAACGTGGGAACAGCCCATTTAGGAAGGTTTGGCAGTAGAGAAGAACTTCTTAATGAGAAACTCTCTATTTTTTCTAAGCTGGAGAGCGAAGATATAGCAGTAACCTTTTCCGATGATGAAGATATTGTGAGCTTTGTAGAAAGGTTATCATGCAAAAAATACTATTTTGGTCTTGAAACTGGAAATCAAAGGCTAGTGGAATTTTATTATGATGATAATTTTACTTTTGGAATATTTGAAAACTCACTGGGAAAGTATATGTTGAGGTTCAGCGGGATCTGGCACAGAGGACAACTGCTTGATTTTTTGGCTGCCAGTACCATTCTTTCGGCTATGGGAATTGAAGGATTTGAACTTTCTGCGACAAACATTGAACTTCCTTTTTCAGACAGATTTAGTTTTATGAGAAAAAAGGGTATTACGGTAATAAACGATTGCTATAATAGCAGCCTGGAATCTGCCTGGTCTGCGATAGAGACAATCAAAAAAATGAAACCTGAAAGATCCATAGCTGTGGTAGGATCAATTCTTGAACAGGGAAAACACTCTAAGAACATACATGAATTACTGGGAAATGAATTAAGCGAATTTGATTGTGTTTTACTCTACACAAAGGATAAAGAGATAGAATATGCCAGTAAAAACCTTTCACCTGTTCTTGTTTCCAGCAAAAGTACTGAACTCATTGACTGGCTTTCAAAGAATGTGTATCCCGGTACAATAGTTTATTTTAAAGCGTCCCGGGGTATAGAGATGGAGAAGCTGGTAAGCATGTTTCTTGAAAGGATAAAATAAGATGGACCGTATGGTATTGATCGTTTCATTTATTCTTGCATTTATTCTTTTCAAACCTTTCATTGAGATACAGAGGAAAAAGAAAATTGGACAGTTCATCAGAAAAGAAGGACCTGACCTGCATAATCACAAAACTGGAACTCCGACTTCTGGTGGCATCGTATTCATTCTTGTTGGACTTATCCTGGCGTTAATATGGAATTTCAGTATTGAAAATCTCATTATTTTCATTTCAGGTATTCTTTTCAGTATTACAGGGTTTCTGGATGACTATTTAAAGTACAAAAGGAAAAATGCAGCGGGACTAAGCGCATCAACCAAATTATGTATTCAATTCGCATCTGCATCAATTGTGATTTTGATGATTTATTTATATTTCCCGCATACAGAGGTTATTTTTCCTTTTGTCGGTTCAGTTGATTTAGGATTCTTATATTTTCCCCTGTCAGCAATTGTTGTTGTTGGCACTAGCAATGCAGTGAACCTTACTGATGGCGTTGATGGGCTTGCTGCTTCTGTTTTTGTTGCATCGGTTGTCCCACTGCTGATCGTTGGATATTTCAATGTATTGTTTCTTTCGCTCACAGGTGCTGTGCTTGGTTTTATCTGGTATAATTGGCATCCAGCGAGAGTTTTTATGGGAGATACGGGTTCACTTGCTCTTGGTGGAATCCTTGCATCGGCGCTTGCGATAAAAGGGCTTGATCTTTTTGTAATTTTCTTTGGCTCGGTATTTATAGCTGAAATGCTCAGTGTTATCATTCAGGTATTTTCGTATAAATGTTTCAGAAAAAGAGTTTTCAAGATGTCTCCTGTTCATCATCATTTTGAAATCACTGGATGGTCTGAGAGAAGAATAGCAATTAGTTTTTCTGTTGTCGCATTGTTGTTTTCTTTTGTTGGTTTGTTTGTCTGGGGGAGATTATAGTTGGAATTGCTTAAGGGGAAAATTGGTATAGTTGGATTCGGTTCTTCAAATCATGAACTGTTGAAATATTTGCTCGATATTGAAGGTTATAATCCTTCCAATTTCTTTGTATCCGAAAATAAGTCACTTGATAAAAATAAACGAGACTTCCTCGACAATAATAACGTTGAATATGAAGAAAATAAACATACAGAAAAGTTATTTGTTTGCGATTCTTTTGCAGTAAGCCCGGGAATATCACCCAACAGCAATTTGGGCAGAAGGATACGTGAATCGGGAAAACCTTTTGCAACCGAGCAGGAGGTAGCGTTAAATATATTGATGAAAAGAAATTATGGTGTACTCATAGGGATTACCGGGACAAATGGAAAATCAACGACGGTTACTATGCTGGAACATATCCTGAGAAAAAAACACGATGCCGTATTTGCAGGCGGTAATCTGGGGACACCGTTAACATCTTCCTTAAGTAAAAAAATTGATTTTTATGTGGTTGAGGTTAGCTCTTTTCAGTTAAGCTGGTTCAGAAGAAGAGAACCTTATTTCCATGTTTCTGCTTTACTAAATATTGAAGAAGATCATCTTGATTATCACCTTTCCTTTGAGGAGTACATATGGTCTAAAATGATTCTCCCGGAACTAACAGAAGGATATTCAATTGTAAGAAAAGAGATAGTCGATAAGAAAAGAAGACTCTTAAGTAATCGAGCGTTTTCAAAAGTTGTAGAATTCAGCCATGGAAAAGGTACATTTTTTGATCTTGAAAATGGGAATTTACGTTTTCACAAAATGGAACTACCTTTCGATGGATTTCCTTTGAAGGAAACTCACAATAGGGAGAATGCTTCAGTAGCTATTGCCCTAGCCTACCTGATTGGAATAAATCCCGTTGATTCACTTCAATCACTCTGGGATTACAAGGCTCTGGAACATAGAATGACGGTTGTAGGAACACTGGATGATGTAATGTATATTAATGATTCCAAAGCCACCAATGCCCATGCTGTTGTTTCTGCATTGAAAAACTTTGATCCAAGCAGGGTAGTTTTAATTCTTGGTGGTAAGGAGAAAAAGGAAAGTCACGAAGAATTACTGGGAAAACTGTTTCCCTTAAAGCGTATAATAATTATGGGTTCGTCAATGAAATCATTGAAAAGGAAACTTGAAGAATATCGAATACCCTTTATAAGTGTGAACGATATGGAAGAAGCTGTTAATAGGGCCTATGAGCAAATCACATCGGGTGATATTGTTTTGTTCAGCCCCGGTGGTTCGAGTTATGATATGTATGAGAACTATAAGCAAAGAGGTGATGATTTTACAGAGAAAGTGAGAAACCTCAAAGACAGGACTGAGGATAATGACTAGGAGACTTGTTCTACTTTCGATATTTGTTAGCTTTTTTATAGTGCTTGGATTTGTATTTGTATATAGTGCTGGTTTGAGTATGGAAGCAAGGTTACCATATCTTTCAGCAACGGACTTCCTGCTAAAACAACTGATAGCTTTCTGGCTTGGGATTATTGCCGCAATAATTGTAATTTTGATCAAGGCAAAAAGACATTTCAAAAATGCTTTTTATATATATTATCCGGCAATTATTGGATTACTTGCAGTTGTCCTTTTTTCATCAAGTAGAGGTGGCTCCCATAGATGGATTGATTTTGGTTTTATGAGTCTTCAGGTTTCTGAGTTTGCTAAAATCATCCTTATACTTGTTTTAGCACGCTATCTTTCAATAATTGAAGACAAAGAGAAAACAGTGATTAATATGCTTCTGTGGCCACTGTTAATTGCTTTTCCAATAATTGGACTAACCTTCCTGGAACCTGATCTTTCAACTTCAGGATTAATGCTGATATTAACTTTCGTGATGCTTTTTATCGGTGGGCTTAAGTTTCGACATGTACTTTTTTTGATTCTGATTGTAGTGCTGGTAGCTGTGCTGGCATTTCAGCAGGGATGGATACAGGATTACCAGCTTGAGAGAATAACATCATTTTTTTCAACTGAAGGCGGAGAAGTTCAGGACCAGCTAGATTACAGTTTGATGGCTATTTCCAATGGAGATCTTGTTGGAACGGGGATTGGTCTTGGGATTGTTAAATATTACATACCGGTGAGTTATTCTGATTTTATTTTTGCCACGATTGGAGAAGAGCTGGGATTAATTGGCCTTATATTGTTACTTATAGCTTATCTTGGTTTCCTGAGAATTCTGATCATTATAGCTTTGAAGTTGAAAAAAGATACTCAGGGCAAATACTATATTCTGGGATTTGGTTTCTATGTGGCAATTCAGGCTAGTATTAACATAGCAGTCAATCTGGGTTTATTTCCTCCCACAGGACTTACTCTACCCTTTGTCAGCTATGGAGGATCTTCACTTCTTTCATTGATGTTTGGCCTGGGACTTGTTCTCAGCATAATTTTCGGTCAAGAGAAAGATCTCTATGAGCGATAAAGGCAGGTTAAGAATTGCTGTTTGCGGTGGAGGAACTGGAGGTCATTACTATCCTCTTGTTTCTGTAATAAATGCTCTAAAAAAAGTTAGAGAACTTGAAGTTCTTTATTACACATCAAAGGGAAGGCTTGATGACAGATATGCCGAAAGGGACATAGAAGATGTAAAGAAAATCCCCCTAGATGTCAAAGGTTTAAAAAGACCTCTATACAGTCCGAAAAATGCTGTGGTGATTTTTAATCATCTGGTAACGACAAAAATGGTGAAGAAAAGTATGAATGAATTTTCACCAGATTTGGTTTTTTCAACAGGTGGTTACATTTCATTTCCCGTTGTAAAAGCTGCAAGTAAAATTGGATTACCGGTTTTCCTTCATGAGCAAAATTCAATACCGGGAATAGCCAATCAGAAGCTTGCCCACTATGCTAAAAAGGTTTTCATAAGTTTTGAAAAGAGCAAGAATTATTTTAAAAATATAGAAAATGAACGAATAATCCTCACGGGGAATCCCGTTCGTGAAGTTAAAAAGTCAAAAAAAGAAGTATATGACAGCCTTGGAATAGGTTTGGATAAAAAACTCGTAGTCATATGTGGTGGTAGTCAGGGTTCTGATTTTATTAATGGAATTATGACTGAGATATATAATGGCATGAAGGATGACAGATATTTCTTTTATCATATAACGGGTAATGCAGATACAAAAATCAATGTTTATCCCTTTGTGAAAACCAAAAAATACAATCCTCAACTTAATGAGTTTATGGCTGTGGCTGATTGTGTTGTTGCTCGTGGTGGTGCTACAACCATTGCTGAATTAGCGCATTATGATACACCCGGTGTAATAATTCCCTGGTCAGAAGCAACAGAAAATCATCAATATTTTAATGGTTTGAGATTGCAAGAAATGGGACTTGGTTATGTTATACTTGAAAATGCAGTAACCTCCGGTGGTTTGTTAAAAACTATCAGCAAGATTTCAACGAATTACAGACCAAAGTTGAAAAACAAAAAAGAACCAGCTGAAACGATCGCAAGGCATTTACTACAGGAGGAATAGGATTGAAATATCATTTTATAGGTATTGGCGGGATCGGTATGAGTGGTCTCGCACTTCATTTAGCGGCTGAGGGGAACGATGTTTACGGTTCAAATGTTGAAATTAACGAACGCGTTAGGTACCTTAAAGAGAAAGGTATCGATGTTTTTCTTTCTCATTCTGATGAAAACTGGAAAAAACCTGACATTGTAGTAAAAACAACTGCAATACCTCAGGGAAATCCTGAGCTTGAAAAAGCTTTATCGGAAACCGTTCCCACTTATTATCGAATGGAAATATTAAAAAAGGTAATCTCATTGTATGAGAATTCTTTTTGTGTTATAGGAACTGATGGCAAGACCACTACTACTGCACTTCTTTCAAAGATCTTTATTGATTCAGGGAAAGATCCCACTGTATTGCTTGGTGGAATATCTCCACATCTTTCACAGGGAAATTATCACAGAGGAAACAAAAAGAACATTATAACAGAGCTTGATGAAAGTGATGGTTTCTTCGCATCTTTTGAACCTTTGCATGCAATTGTTACAAATGTAAGACATGATCATCTTGAACATTATGTTGGTTCGGAGCGTAACCTTGTCAGTCATTTCTCATACTTTGGTAAGAAGATTAAAGGGTTGTTGGTTCACAATGCTGATGATCCTAATAGCAGAAAAGCTTTTGGAAACAAAGGCATTAGCTTTGGCAAATATAAAGGTAATTACACTTTTAGTAACAGAAAAACCGGTTTGATTCAGAGTTTTGATGTACACAAGGACGGGATTCTGTTAGGTAATTTCTCGCTGGGATTGCCCGGCGAACACAATGCGTACAATGCAACTGCAGCCATTGCTCTCGCAGTTGAGCTGGGTATAAGTATCAAGGATATTCAGGAATCATTAATAAGCTACATTTCTGTTGACAGGCGTTTTTCAGTAAGAGGCATTGATAAATCAAGGGAATTGTATCTTATTGATGACTACGCACATACACCTGAAGAAATAAAAACCACAATAAAGGGAACCAGAGAAAGTTATCCCGAAAGTGAAATACTGGTTGTTTTTCAACCTCACAGATATTCAAGATTGGCAAGGGAAAATGGTCGTTTTGCCAGTTCATTGAAAGAAGCAGACGAAGTGTGCGTTTACAAGTTATATGATGCTTACGAAAAGGGAATGTATGCACTAGATGAAACAGAAGTTCTTAAAGGGCTCCATCTCCATGGAGTACCTGCCTATCATGCGACAGATTACGATGAAGTACTTAAGTGGATAGATTCTAAGAAACGTTCGGTAATTTTGTTCTTGGGTGCTGGTGATATAACCAGAATAGCCCGGCTTAGTGTTTCCAGGTTTTGTCCAGTTGGTTAGTTACATTTAATGAATAGCAGACGCCGCATAGTGAGCACGTACCATTACGACAGTCTTCAGTGGTCAATCCCTTAAGGGATTTAGAATATTCGTTTTTCAGAAAAGCTTCATCGATTCCGATAGAGATATGATTCCAGGGAAAAGATCCCCCGATTTCCCTTTTTTGTGTATAACTGTTTATATTAAAACCTTTTTCCTCAAAGGCGCTCAACCATGTTTCATATGAGAATTCCTCAGACCATTCGTCAAAAACAGATCCATTTTTATAAGCGTGAAAAATAACATCGGCAACTTCACGGCCTCCGCGTGAAAGGGCTCCATCTATGTAGCTTCGATATGGGTCGGAAAATTGTAGCCTGCCAAATCGCCTTATCCTCTTCAATTTATCGCACCTTTTCCAGGCTTCTTCAGGAGAAATCTGTTCAGCGTACTGGAAAGGTGTTTGTGCCTTTGGTATGAATGTTGCAACAGAAACCGTTATGTCCTTTAATCCCAGATTTTTTATATCAGAACATAACTTGACAATACCTTCCAGATCATCAGGTGTTTCGGTTGGGAGACCAATCATGAAGTAAAGTTTCAGTCTTCTCCAGCCATTGGTTACCGCACTTTTTATCGCGTCAAAAATATCGTTTTCTTTGATGTTCTTATTGATTACATTTCGAAGTTTCTGAGTTCCTGCTTCCGGTGCGAAGGTAAGTCCGGTTTTTCTAATCGATGCGATTTTCGAAGCCATTTCCACACTGAAGGCGTCTACTCTTGATGAAGGAAGTGAAAGTCCGATTTTTCTCTCATTTTGAAAGGGCAGAATCTTCTGGCTTAATTCTTCTATGGCAGTATAATCCATTGTGCTCAAAGATAACAGAGATAATTCATCATAACCTGTATTTTTTATGATTTCTTTTAAGCTTTCTGCAATTTCATCATGTTTTCTTTCCCGAACCGGTCTATAAAACATACCTGCCTGGCAAAATCTACAACCCCTGTTACAACCCCTCATTAGTTCAATATTTGCTCTGTCATGAACAATGCCCATAAATGGTACAAGAGGTTTTTTGTTTATAGGATAATTTTCAAGGTCAGATATAACAGCTTTTTTAACGTGTTTTTTTCCAAGGGAAGGTACGTAAACCCCTTGAATATACGATAATTTCTTTAAAAGTTCTTTTCTTTTGCCCTGTAGAAGCAGATCAAGATGTTTCAATACCAGCCTTGAAATTTCAACAGAGGCATTTTCTCCATCGCCTATTACAAACAGATCGAAAAAGTTTGCAACAGGTTCCGGATTGGCTGTGCAGGGCCCTCCACCGACAATTAGAGGTTCAGTAGTTCTTTCATTTTGCCAGACTGGAATGCCAGCTGTTTCAAGAGAGGCCAAAATATTTGTATAGCTTAATTCGTACTGAAGAGTTATCCCAATAATATGAAAATCTGTTGCAGGTGAGTATGTTTCATAGGAGTAAAGTGGTATCTCTTCCTTTTTCATCTCACCAAGCATATCTTTCCAGGGCAAATAAGATCTTTCAGCAAAAATGAATTCTTCCTCATTTAACCATCTGTACAGTATCTTCAATCCCAGATGAGACATACCTATTTCATAGGTATCCGGGAAAAGGAGTAAAAATCTCAGTTTTTCAGAAGAATCCTTTTTTACAGCATTTAACTCCTTACCAATATATCGCGAGGGTTTTGAAACTCTATTTAGGACACCAGAATGTATCAACCATTTATAGATTTCAGTCATAAGTATTCACGAATCAGAATGAATAAATAATTTCCATTATTAATTTGTAAAGGTTATCATAATCTTCAAAGGACATGTATTCAACTTGAGAATGAAGATATTTTATTGCAAGGCTCAAAGGGACCGTTTTCACTCCTTTTTGCATGAAAGGGATTCCGTCTGTTCCGCCACCGGTTACTCCTATTTGAAGGGGTATATTCTTTGCTCTTGTCAGGTTCAGAAGTTCTTTTCCTGTATTGTATGAAGCAATCGATCTGCTGTCTGCCATTCTCAAAACGGGACCTTTTCCAGTCTCAACAGCACCGGTCATTTTTGAACAACAGGCAAAACTATCAACAGGGAAGAAAAATTGTGGTAAGTATTTACTTGAAAGAGCCTGACTGCCTACCAAACCAATCTCTTCCTGAACCGTCCATGCAAGAATCAATGTGCCCTTGAGTTTTTCTGTATTAATATTGTCAAGCACATCAAGTAAAAGTGAACAACCAAAACGATCATCAAGGGATCTCGCCGCGATATATCTATCATTAAGAATTGAAATGTGTTTCTTGAATACTGCATAATCCAGAACCTCAACACCCAGTTCCGCAATTTCTTTTTCATTTCTTGCTCCCACATCAATACATAGGTCATTCTGTTTATTGTTATCGGTCCTTAGGTGCGGTGGAACAATTCCGATAACTCCATCGAGTAAATCCCCCTGAGAGTTCACTACGTCGAGATGTCTTCCAGGAAGTGTTTCGTCTGGAATTCCACCGAGTTTCTTAAAATTCAGTGTTCCATCTTTGTTTGAACCGGTAATCAATAAACCAATTTCATCCATATGGGCAGCAAGTCCTATTACGGGTTCTCCTTCACCAATCTCTACAACTATGTTTCCCAGATCATCTACTGTGTATTTGTATTTGGCTGTATCGTTAATGTATCCGGTAATTAGTTCACGCAACATCTCTTCCCTGCCGGGTATGCCGGGAGTAATTATAAGTTCTGTCAGTCTATCTATATCCATTCTTACACCTCCAGTTCAATCAATTATAACGTAAAGTTACTCGGCTTTGCTTTTCTTTCGACAATTTTATTCTTACCAAATTAATAATAATTTATAGGGTTTTTTCTGTATTAAACTCTAGTAATATGTAATAATAAATATGTAAGAAATATGATTAATAAATATTTGCATAAGTATTCTGAAGTTTTTTTGAACGGGGAGGGATTCTACGTGTTTGATAATGAAGAACTTAAACGGATCAAAAAACAGCACAAAGAATGGGAAGAGAACGTTGTAGAACCAACTGTTAAGAGATTTCCCGAACGAAAGGAAAAATTTAAAACTTCATCCTCACAAGAGATCAAAAAAACCTATACACCTCTTGATATTGAAGGTTTAGAATATGTAAATGATCTAGCATTTCCCGGAATGCCACCCTATACAAGAGGCATTCAACCAACCATGTACAGGGGAAAACTATGGACAATGAGACAGTATGCCGGCTTTGGAACAGCTGAAGAATCAAATGAGCGTTTTCATTATTTAATGTCCCAGGGTCAAACAGGACTATCTGTGGCCTTTGACCTTCCCACACAGATTGGATACGATTCTGATGATTCAATGGCAGAGGGCGAAGTTGGAAGGGTCGGAGTCGCAATAGATTCACTCGATGATATGGAGACTCTCTTCAGAGGAATCCCCCTTGACAGAGTGAGTACTTCGATGACCATCAATTCAACAGCTGCAATTTTGCTTTCTATGTATATTGCGCTGGCTGAAAAACAGGGGGTATCCCCGGATAAATTAAAAGGAACAATACAAAACGATATATTGAAGGAATATATAGCGAGAGGAACATATATTTTCCCACCTAAACCCTCTATGAAGATAATTACGGATATTTTTGAATACTGTTCCAAACACTTGCCTGGCTTCAATACTATAAGTATAAGTGGCTATCATATCAGGGAAGCTGGAGCCAATGCAGTTCAGGAGATAGCATTTACACTTGCAGATGGTATAGCCTATGTTGAAGCAGCCATAGATGCGGGGCTCGATCCAAATGTCTTTGGAAAAAGACTTTCCTTTTTCTTCAATGCACACAATAATTTCTTTGAAGAAATAGCTAAATTCCGTGCTGCGAGACGTCTATGGGCAAGGATAATGAAAGAGCGGTTTAAAGTAAAAAATAACAAGGCGTTAAGGTTGCGGTTTCACACTCAGACTGGTGGTTCAACACTAACCGCTCAGCAACCACTGAACAATATTGCAAGAGTAGCATACCAGGCATTAGCAGCTGTCCTTGGTGGTACTCAATCGTTGCATACGAATTCATACGATGAAGCCCTTGGGTTGCCAACGGAAGAATCTGTTACAGCGGCATTGAGAACCCAGCAAATAATCGCTTATGAAACTGGAGTGGCTGATACTGTAGATCCACTTGGAGGTTCATACTTCATCGAAAAATTGACTTCCGATATTGAGAAGAAGGTGATGGAATATCTTTCTAAAATAGATGATCTAGGCGGTATGGTAAAAGCAATAGAAAAGGGGTATATACAGAAAGAAATACTCAATACTGCATATGAATACCAACTCAATGTTGAAAATCAAAAAGAAATCGTTGTGGGTGTGAATAAATTCCAAACAGATGAGGATGCAGAAAAAGAAATACTTGAATTTGATCCTGAAATTGAGGACAGACAAAAAGAGAAGTTGAAAACCTTAAAGAAAAACCGCGATCAAAATGCTGTGAAAGAAACACTCGAAAAACTTAAAAAAGCAGCGAAGGAAGAGGACAACATAATGCCTTATGTTCTTGATGCTGTTAAGCATTATGCTACGGTTGGAGAGATTTCATCTGCACTTAGAGATGTATTCGGAGAATACACCGAAGCAATCATACTCTAGGGAGGGGCTTTTTAATGGAAAATAAATTAAAGGTGCTTGTAGCTAAACCGGGACTTGACGGTCACGATAGAGGAGCAAAGATTGTAGCGATGGCTTTACGTGATGCAGGCATGGAGGTTATTTATACGGGATTAAGGCAATCACCAGAAGAAATAGTAAAAGCTGCATCACAGGAAAATGTTGATATTATTGGGCTTTCAATCCTATCAGGTGCTCATCTAAAACTTTGTGAAAGGATTCAAAAACTGATGAAAGAATCAGATATTGAAGATAAACCTGTGCTTATCGGTGGTATTATTCCCGCTAAAGATGTAGAAAAGCTAAAAGAAATGGGAATTCAAGAGGTATTTGGTCCGGGGGTACCACTTAAAGAAATTGTTGAAAAAGTAAAAGAAGCAGTAAAATGATTTCTGAAAGAGAAGTAGCAAAAACTCTGTCCCTCATAGAAAAAGATCCATTGAAGGCAAAAGAGATCGTTTCAAAGTATCCCGAAAGAGACTATTTTGTAGTTGGTATAACCGGAAGCCCCGGTTCCGGAAAATCCACTATGACTGATAAACTTGCAGAGATGTTTGCAATAGAAAAAGATGTTGCCATAATCGCAGTTGATCCTACCAGCGCTTTTACTGGCGGAGCATTTCTTGGGGATAGGATTAGAATGAGGCGTTCAGTAAAACGATATAATATATTCATTCGTTCAATGGCAAGTAGAGGAGCGGTTGGCGGATTGAGCCCGGGAATATATGATGCAGTGGAGTTTCTTGGAAGGGCAGGTTATGATATTATTTTCGTTGAGACCGTTGGAGTGGGACAATCAGAAACGGATATTGTAAATCTTGCGGATCTGGTTTTGCTGGTTCTAGCGCCGGGTACCGGTGATGATGTCCAGATGCTGAAAGCTGGTATTATGGAAATTGGAGATATTTACGTTGTCAATAAAAAAGATCTGGATGAGTCACAAAAGCTTCTAGCTAATATTAAGGCAACACTAAAACTTGGTGGCATTGAAAGAGATATAATATCTACAAACAGTATTACAGGAGAAAATATTGATCAATTAAGAGATATTGTTCAGGGGCATCTAACTGTTTTAAGTCAAACCGAAAAACTGGAGGAAAATAGAAAGGATAGGTACAAGTTCAACCTTTTAAACACATTGTTTTCAATATTGAGGACCAGATATAGCAAAACAGAAGATCTCGAAAAAATAATCAGCTTGTACACCAATGAGGAGGGTGAAAACAATGAAAGCAAAGAAAATTGACCATATAGGAATTGCTGTGAAATCCATAGAAGAACATAAGAAGATTTATGTTGATTATCTGGGTTTTGAGCTTGAAAAAGTTGAAACACTTGATGATAGAGGATTGAAGGTTGCTTTTTTGAATACGGGAAATACAAGAATTGAATTGCTGGAATCCATTAATCCCGATAGCACAATTGCCAGGTTTATAGAAAAAAGAGGAGAAGGTATTCACCACGTGGCGATTTCTGTTGATGACGTACAGGAAGGTATTGAAAAAGCAAAATCAATGAATTACAAACCTTTAAGTGAATCTCCACGTGAAGGTGCTGGAGGAACGAAAACTGTTTTCCTTCACCCCAAGACTACAAAGGGTGTACTTATAGAACTTGTTGAAGGTGAGCACTAATACTGGAGGTGTTGATTTTGAATGACAATATTGAGGAACTCAGAAAACGTAGCGAAAAGGTTGAAAAAGGTGGCGGCAAAGAAAAGATAGAAAAACAACATTCTCGTAGTAAATTAACAGCGAGAGAGCGTATTGCCCTTTTGTGCGATGAAGGAAGTTTTGAAGAATACGATAAGTTTGTTGAGCATAGATCTGTTAACTTCGGACTTGATAAAAAAGAATTCCCTTGTGATGGTGTTATTACAGGAGTTGGCAGAATTGAGGGTAAAAATGTAGCAATTTTCTCCCAGGATTTTACCGTACAGGGAGGATCGCTGGGAGAGATGCACGCAAAAAAGATTATGAAAATACAGGATGTTGCCATGAAAATGGGAATACCACTAATTGGCATTAACGACTCCGGTGGTGCTCGAATTCAGGAAGGTGTGGACTCTCTTTATGGATATGGCGGGATTTTTTACAGAAACACCCGGGCATCGGGAGTAATACCTCAAATAACGGTAATATCGGGCCCCTGTGCTGGAGGTGCCGTGTATTCTCCTGCGATAACAGACTTCATATTTATGGTAGAAGACATTTCTCAGATGTTTATCACCGGACCACAGGTAATTAAAGCCGTAACAGGAGAAGACATTGGCAAAAATGAGCTTGGCGGTGCTTCAGTTCATAACACCAAAAGCGGTGTTGCGCATTTTTCTGCCAAGGATGATGAAACTGTTTTGAAGATGGTTAGAGAACTTATATCGTATTTGCCTCAGAATAATGCTGAAGAACCTGTAGTTAAAAAACCTCGGGAACTGGAAATAAATGAAGCGCTGAATGAAATAGTTCCCGAAAACCCAAAACAGTCCTATGATGTTCACAGCGTGATAGAAGAAATCGTTGATGAGGGACGCTTTTTTGAGGTACACAAGGATTTTGCAAGGAATATGGTGGTGGGATTTGCCAGAATAAACGGTCAATCCGTAGGTATTGTAGCAAATCAACCATCTGTTTTTGCCGGAGTGCTTGATATTGATGCTTCTGACAAAGCTGCAAGATTTATCCGTTTTCTGGATAGTTTTAACATTCCTATACTTACTTTTGTTGACACACCGGGTTTTCTTCCCGGAGTGGCACAGGAACATGGTGGAATAATCAGACATGGTGCCAAACTTCTTTATGCATACAGTGAAGCGACCGTTCCGAAAATAACGGTTATTTTAAGAAAGGCTTATGGTGGAGCGTACATTGCCATGGGAAGTCAGCATCTTGGAGCGGATATTGTCTATGCCTGGCCAGGAGCAGAAATAGCTGTAATGGGTCCTGAAGGTGCAGCGAATATAATATTTAGAAAGGAAATCAAAAATTCCGATAACCCCGAACAAACAAGAAAAGAAAAGATAGAGGAATATAGAGAAGCCTTCGGCAATCCTTATAGAGCTGCTGCAAGGGGATACATAGAAGGTGTTATTGAGCCTTCGGAAAGCAAAAAAAAGATTGCAGCGGCATTGTCAATTACTGGAAGTAAAGTTCAGGGATTTCCAAATAAAAAACATGGAAATATTCCTCTTTGAGGTGACTAAATGTCTGAAACCATACAGGTTACTATACTTGGACTTACTATTGTATTCAGCGTTTTAACTATTCTTGCAATTATGTTCGCATTGATGGGTAAATTTCTCTCAAAGGATAAAGGAAAACCGGTAAAGATTTCCGGTGAAAAAAATAAAGCTTCGAGTGGTGAAGAAAAAAAGGGAACTGAAAGACCGGGTGAACTATCTTCACGCATGGTTGCAGTTATTACTTCTGCAGTAACCCAGTATATAGGACACGGTGATTTTGTGATAAGGTCTGTCAGAAGTGCAGAAACCTCAGACAGATGGAAACAAAGGAAACCATTAATATTCTGGAAAACAGGGAGGCAAAATGATGCAACGAACCTTCAAAGTAACCGTAGATGGCGACAAATATATCGTTGAAGTTGAAGAGATAAAGAACAAACCAAAAACAGCTGAGGAGAAAACACAAAAACAACCTTCCAGTCAGCAGCAGGTTCAAGCCCAGAAAAAACAAAAGGAATCTGCTGAAAAACTCGAGAATAAAGAAGATAAAGAAAAAAACAGAAAACCAAAAACTTTGAGTAGAGAAAAATCAGAGGAAAAAGACACTAGCGAAGGTAATGAGATTACCTCCCCGATGACAGGAGTAGTACTTGATATTTTTGTTTCTTCAGGAAATAGGATAAGCCGTGGTGATAAAGTAATCCTTATGGAAGCGATGAAAATGGAAAATACAGTTCTGTCTGATTATGATGGAACAGTCAAAGAAGTAAAAGTTAACAAAGGAGACAATATTGACGCTGGAGACGTAATCGTTGTTCTGGAATAGATGTTTATTTCATAGTAAAAACTGATTGATTCTTACTTTAATCAATTATATTAGAAATTATAAATGAAATGTTTGGTATAAGCATCAGATTATCTTATTTTGTAAAAATTCAACGATTCTTTTTGCTGCCTTCCCATCACCAAAAGGATTGGTAGCTTTAGCCATTTGTGTATATTTGCCTTCGTCATGAAGTAATGTCATTGTTTCATCTACTATCTTTTTGATAGAAGTGCCTACCAGTTTTGCAGTTCCCGATTCAATTGCTTCGGGTCTTTCAGTCGTTTCTCTTAGAACGAGTACTGGTTTTCCCAGAGCAGGTCCTTCTTCCTGAATGCCGCCAGAATCGGTTAGAATTATCTTTGACCCTTCCATTACTGCAACAAAAGGTAGATAATCAAGGGGATCCAGTAAAACAACTCTTTTTTCTTCTTTAAGCTCCTCAAAAACAATTTCGCGTACAGCTGGATTGAAATGAACGGGAAAAACTATATGCAAATCTTTTTCTTTATCGAGCAGCTCTTTTACGGCTTTCATAATATTTCGCATGGGTTCTCCCCAACTTTCGCGTCTGTGTGTGGTCAAAAGGATGTATTTTTTGTCTAAAAGATCAAGTTCTTTTCTTATACGCTTCATATCGTAGTTTTTGTTATTTATTACCCACTTCAGCGCGTCAATAACGGTATTTCCTGTTATCGATATATTCTCATCCGAAATTCCCTCGTTGATTAAATTATTTTTCGCTTTTTTGGTAGGAGGAAAATGGTAATTTGCAAGGGTCGAGGATAATCTGCGATTTATTTCTTCAGGAAAAGGATTGTATGTATTTTTCGTTCTTAAACCTGCCTCAATGTGACCAACGGGGCATTTATTATAAAAAGCCACAAGTGCGCCAGCAAAGGTGGAAGTAGTATCTCCTTGGACCAGGGTTGCATCGAAATGCTCTTTCTTGAAAACACCGTCGATTGAAGAGATTAGTCTGGATGTTAGATCAGAAAGGGACTGTTTATTCCTCATAATATTGAGATCATAATCAGGTGATATATCAAACAGTTTGAGAACCTGATCGAGCATTTCCCTGTGCTGTGCGGTGGCAATAATGATGGGTTTAAAAATGGATTCTTTCAACGCCAGATAAACAGGAGCCATTTTAATTGCTTCCGGTCTTGTGCCAAATATCATCGCGATTTTTTTCATCTTCATACCTCCGTTGTAACTTCAAAAGTGATTTTATCATATATGAGAACTTGTACCTTTTTTTGAGTTCGTGCTATTCTTAAGATATGGATGAAGAGCATAAAAAACTAAGGTTTCTTGTTAGGACGCTTGCTGCTGAGAAGTTTGGCTTGTTTTTTGATTTGCCAATTAAACTAAACAGCAGATTGAAAAGAACACTTGGTCGTATCGTTTATAAAAAGGACAAGAAGGAAGTTGTGCCATTACGAATGGAACTTTCTCCAACTTTACTTGATGATTCAGAACTGCTAAGAAAAACGGTTCTTCATGAACTTGCTCACTGGTATTTGATGATCAACGGCAAAGAATATAAGCACCGTTCAGTTGAGTTTAGAGAACTTTCAGAGAAATACAAATTTGATAACGATTAGGAGGAAACAGTCCAGTGTATGACAGTTATGATAGGAAATATGTGAAATATAAACGCATGATATCGGATATTTTGCCCTACGTGCTAATTTCAAGAAAAGAACTGAAACAGTGGGATTTCGCTTCTAGGAATAATGAGAAAAAAGAAAATAGCATCGACAAGAAAATTGATTTTGGTGAGTCATGGAGTGCCTTTTATAAATCAGTATTATTCAAAAGAATGGTGAAAATACCTGTTATTAATTCAGATGAGATTATTAATTTAAAGGCATGGTTCGGTGGAGAAAGCCTTGTTAAGGTTGATGGGAAGCCTTTTGGTGAAATAAATGAATATCAAAAAGAACTGGATCTTTCAGTCTTTGCAGATGATAACGAACACCTCATTGAAGTGCAAGTTGTACCTCATGGTTTACTCGGACAAAGAGTTAAGAAACCAGTTTTTGAAAAAGCTGAGCTAATTATTGAACACAGGACGATAAAAAGAATTATAAGGGGTTTTTACCTGGTCAATGAATTAATAAAAGAAACAGATGGCAGCGTTCTGAAGGACCTGTTATTGGATCTGCTTGATAAAACGTTGAGGAAAATTGACATTCCAAGAGATACTGGAAGTTACTTTAAAGCGGTGTGTGACAACCATGAAGTGTTTAGAGAAGTATCCTGGATCTGGAACGCAGAGAATTTTGTACCCTCGAAGAAAAACAGTTACTCTGAAAAGCTTATCAATAATATTATTGATGCCGAAAAAGAATTCAAGAGAGAAATGGCTTTCTTGAAAGAAAAATTTCCTTCGTACGGAAAAATAAGTATGATTGGTCATGCTCATGTAGATTATGCATGGTTATGGCCTATAAGCGAAACAAAGAACAAAATTGTCAGGACATTTTCCAATGCTCTCAGATTAATTGATAAGTACGATGATTTCAAATATATTCAATCTTCTGCAAAGATGTATGACGATCTAAAAAAACAAGACCCCGAGCTCTTTGCTAAAATTCAGAGAAAAGTGAAAGATGGACGATGGGTGCTTACAGGCGGAATGTGGGTAGAAAGTGACTGTAATATACCATCACCTGAATCCCTTATAAGACAGATATTTTATGGGCAAAGTTTTTTTGGGAAGCATTTTGGCAAAAAATGTGAAATAGCATGGTTACCGGATGTTTTTGGATTTTCATGGTTGCTTCCCCAAATACTTGCAGACGCGGGAATAAACTATTTCTTTACTACAAAACTTACCTGGAATGAAACCAGTAGATTTCCCTACGATCTGTGTATATGGAAAGGGCTGGACGGTTCAGAAGTTATCTATCATAGCTTTGAAAATGTTGGGGAAGGTTATAACGGAAAAATCAACCCGGAGGAGATTATTGGAACATGGAAAAACTACCGACAGAAAAAAATACTCCCCGAAACACTTTTTACTTTTGGTTACGGAGATGGTGGAGGTGGCCCCACCGATGAAATGATTGAAAATTATTTGCATATGAAAGATTTCCCCAGTTTCCCGGAACTCTCAATAGATAATCCACTGAATTTTTACAAAAAAGTAGGGAAGAAAAAAAGAGAACTTCCTGTCTGGGATGGGGAGCTGTACCTTGAGTTGCATAGAGGTACGCTGACCACTCAATCAAGAACTAAAATGTTGCATAAAAAAGCAGAAGATGAACTTTTCCTTGCAGAATTATTCTCAATGTTCATTGATAATAATCCAGTTCAGAAAAAACTGGATGATTTATGGAAAACACTGCTTCACAACGAATTTCATGATATTTTGCCCGGATCATCAATAAGAGAAGTTTATGAAACTGCTGAAAAGGAACTTTCAGAGATTATTGAAAAGGCAAAGGATATAAAGAATACCGGTTTATTGAATTTCGTAACACATGATGAAAAAACGATCATTGTTTTTAATCCAGGTTCTCACAAGAGGCCATTACTTTTTGAAGCGGATTTGAAAGGAAAAACCCTTAGCATGGAAAGTGGTAAATCACTAAAAATACAAAAGACGCAAAATGGCTGGTTATATTTTGGCGAAGCAATGATTGACCCCTTTTCTTCGATGAAACTATTCGTCCGCGAAAAAGAAGCACCTGTAAAAAACGATGATATCTCTTCTGATGACAGGATACTGGAAAACTCTCTGGTCAGGATAATAGTAAATGAAGATGGAACTATCAAAATGTACGATAAAGTGCTAGGAAGGGAAGTTTTCGAAGACTCAGGAAATAAGTTATTTTTATACGATGATGTCCCACCGAAATGGGATGCATGGGACATAGATATTGATTATGAGAAAAGTGCGAGACAGCTGAAAGCAAGTGAGATTAAAAGGGTTGAAACTGGTGAAATAAAACAATCATTTGAAGTGAAGTACAGGTTTAACGATACTATAATATCTCAGGATTACATATTACACAGTCATTCAAAAAGGTTGGACATCAAAACGAATATTGACTGGCATCATCGGAAAACGTTGCTCAGAGCCATTTTTCCGGTAAATGTTCTTTCGAGAAAGGCAAAATACGATATTGGGACAGGTTACATTGAACGACCAACACATAAAAATACGGACTTTGAAAAAGCACGCTTTGAAACGATTGCACATAGATGGATGGATCTTACTGAGGCAGGTTTTGGTGTAAGTTTACTCAACGATGGGAAGTACGGGCATAGTTGTTCAGGTAACGTTATGGGCATCAGTTTATTAAGATCCCCCGTTTTTCCGCATTTTTTTGCGGATGAAGGGAAACACAGCTTTACATACTCGATCTATCCTCATAAAGGTGATGAAGTACTAAATACAATTAAACAGGCAGAGCAATTAAACAAACCTTTGATAGTTGCTAAAGGAACACCAACCACCAAGAAGAGTTTAGTGAATATAAGTGAAGAGAATTTTAAAGTACTTGCTTTAAAACGTGGCAAACATGGTGAAATAATCCTGCGTATTGCTGAAATAACAGGTAAAAGAGGAAGTGTAGATATTATGTTAAATAATTTTGAGTATAGAAAAGTCTGGAAATCAAATATTCTTGAAGAAAAGAAAGAAGAATTAATACTAATTGATAAGATGATAAAACTTGAGTACAGACCATTCAAGATATATACATTGATTTTTGAATAAAAAATGGAGGAGAACAACTCTCCTCCGGTGGTGGGTGCGGTAGGGATTGAACCTACGGCTTCTTCCTCGTCAAGGAAGCGCTCTCCCACTGAGCTACGCACCCAACAAAGAGAATTTTATCACCGTGTAATGTGCTTGTCAAGTTTCTCGTTTTTGGTATTAAGCACAGAATTTGGGTAACGTGAACGCGAAACCATTTTGAATTTTCAACAATATAGGTTATAATATTTTGTGTGACCGTAATTACAATTTATCTTTGCTAAGGGGGTGTTTTTGTGAAAAAGGTACTTTTAGTACTACTTGCGGTGTTTGTTGCAGTTTGGGCTTTTGCCGAAGTTAAAAATCCAGATACGTTCATTATTGTGAGTATTGGTGAACCAGAAACACTTGACCCACACTGGATGTATGACACAGCCAGCGGTGAGGTTGTATTGAATGCTTACGATAACCTTATAAGGTACGATGGAGAATCATTGAAAGATTTCCTTCCAATGATCTCAACAGAGGTACCAACAGTTGATAACGGACTTATTAAGGATGAAGGTACCACTTACATATTCCCAATCAGAAAGGGAATCAAATTCCATTCAGGAAATGAACTTACACCTTATGACGTTGAGTATTCCTTCGAAAGAGGTTTGGTACAGGATAGAGCTGGAGGACCACAGTGGATGATCATAGAAGCTCTTTCAGGTGGGGATTACAGCTCTATAGAAACATGGTTCAAAGACTACAGTGGAATGGCTTATTCAGACGCAGTCAATGAAAACAAAGAAGCAGTAAGTGATGAAGCGGCAAACAAACTTGTTGCTTTCTTCAATGAAGTTATTGATCCACTCGTCGAGGTAGATGGAAACAATGTAGTATTCAACATGAAGGGTCCTTTTGCACCATTCATGCAGATTATTGCACATTATGCAGGCTGGTCAGCAATTCTTGATTCCAAGTATGTAGAAGAACTTGGCGGCTGGGACGGTAACCCTTCTGGCTGGTGGAAATACCATGATCCATCACAGGGTGATACTGTTATCCATACCCAGGATGTAGGTTCAGGTGCATACAAAGTTGTCGATTGGAACAGAACACAGCAGAAAGTAACACTTGAACGATTTGATGACTACTGGTTAGGACAGGCTCCGCTCAAAAAGGTAATCATTTGGGGTGTTGATGAATACTCCACAAGAAAAGCCATGCTCGAAGCCGGAGACGCTGACATTGTTTATGTCCCAGTAAAGTACAGAGATCAGGTTATAGATCTTGAAGGTGTTAGAGTAATCGAAGGTTATCCTGCTGCATCGACAACAACATTCTTCATGAACTGGGAAGTTTCTGAAGACAGTGAATATCTCGGAAGCGGTAAACTTGATGGAAAAGGTATTCCAAGAGATTTCTTTGGAGACGTTCACGTAAGAAGAGCCTTCAGACACTGTTACAATGCTGAAGTGTTTATCAATGAAGTTCTTTATGGACTTGGAGACCCAATTCCAACAGATCTTCCAATTGGATACCTTGGATATAGTGAAGAGTTACCTGTACCTGAGTTCAGCCTTAGGAAAGCTACAGAAGAATTCAAGAAAGCCTTTGATGGTGAACTCTGGGAAAACGGTTTTGAGATTACATTACTTTATAATAGTGGTAATGATATCAGACAAACAATTTGTGAAATGCTCAAATTCTACATTGAGCAGATTAATCCAAAATTCAAGGTCAATGTAAATGGTGTGCAGTGGCCAACATTCTTAGCTGCATCGCTTAACGGACTGCAGCCTGCTTACACACTTGGCTGGCTAGCAGATTATGCTGACCCACATAACTTTATAGCAACTTACTACGGAAGTTATGGTACATTTGGTCAAACATATGGTGAACCATTTAGAGAATTTGCAAAAGAGAACCTTGATCCACTTATAGAAGAAGCAGTTAAGACTCCGGATCCTGAAAAACGAGAAGAATTGTACCTTGAAATTCAGGAAATTGCTATCGAACAGGCCCTTACCATCCCATTGTACAACCCAACGGGATTCCATGTGGAACGAACATGGGTAAAAGGTTGGTATCCACATTCACTGAGATCTGGACCCTGGTTTTACGTACTTGATAAAGTTGAAGAATAATTAGTTGTTTAGTTTTGATAACATTCAGAGGACGGGTTTGGAACCCGTCCTCTTTTTTTTATATAAAGTTTGCGTTATAATCGTTTCGACTTATAATAATTTTCAATTTAATTCCAAAGGGGTGATATGTAAGTGACGGCCTATATCATAAGGCGCCTTTTAATTTTACCTTTCATTTTGATAGGAGTAACACTCATTATTTTTGCAATGATCTGGTCCCTTGGACCTGATAAGCTACTGGGCTCTTATATAAAAAGCCCTGAAGCTTTAAAAAGTCCTGATGCCAAAGAACGCCTCATAAAAAAATATGGCCTTGATCAACCAATGCCTATGATGTATGGAAAATGGCTTTGGAATTTACTTCAGGGTGATTGGGGATATTCCCTGGTTGGGAAGGTTCCAGTTTCTGAGGCTATAGCAAGCCGCTTCCCCTATACCCTTGAACTGGCATTGTACGCAGTCATACCTGTAGTACTGGTGGCAATCTGGCTCGGGGTGACGTCAGCGATCCACCAGAATAAATTTCTTGATCAATTTATCCGGGTGGTCGCATTGATTGGTTGGTCCCTGCCTGACTTTGTTCTTGGGTTATTTTTACTTTGGTTATTTTATGCTCGCCTGGATTGGGTAGGGCCAGGTATGGTGAGTTTAGGGTTTGATAGAATAATGAGTGACCCAAACTGGACTAATGTAACGCGCATGATCACCATTGATGCTTTGATAAACGGTAGACTCGATATATTTCTTGATGGATTGAAGCACTTAATTTTGCCGATAGCAACGATTTCATTCTTATGGTGGGCTTACTTGCTCAGGATAACCCGTTCAAGTATGCTTGAGGTTTTAAGAAAAGACTACATTAGAACTGCAAGAGCCAAAGGTGTTCCTGAAAAGACCGTTATAAATAAGCATGCGAGAAGAAATGCTTTAATACCGGTTGTTACTGTTTCTGGGTTGACTATTATTGGATTGCTATCTGGAACAGTTATTGTTGAAACGGTTTTTGTTAGGTCGGGAATAGGAAGGTTTATCGCTCAGGCAGCCCAACTGTTGGATTATTGGTCTATTATTGGAGCAGCGCTTATTTACTCACTTGTACTTGTCCTGGGTAATTTGATAGTTGATGTCAGTTACGCAGTCATAGATCCTAGAATAAGGTTACGCTGAGGGGGGGGAGATTTTAATGGCTGAAAGAAAAAGAAAAAGTGATTTAAGGAAAATGATGAAGAAATTCTGGACAAACCCCACAGCTGTTATGGGAGCAATTTTGTTGTTCTTTTTTATTGGAGTGGCGATTTTTGCTCCTCAGATAGCTGGAGTTAATGAATTTGGAGATAATTATCAAATACCCCGTGTATCCTGGTCATCATCTCCTCAGCCACCAGATGCAGAACATCCCTTTGGAGTTATTGGCGGAAGAGATGTTTTTTATGGCGTTATCTGGGGTACAAGAACAGCTTTTAGACTTGGATTGATTGTTGGTTTAAGTGCAACTTTTATTGGTGTAGTTGTAGGTTCGATTGCAGCCTATTTTGGTGGTATTATTGACGAAATATTAATGAGAATAACCGATATATTCCTTTCCATACCGTTTCTTGTTGCAGCCATGGTTTTGACAACCATAATGGGGAAGGGTTTGAACAATGTTATGATCGCGTTAATTGCTTTTGGCTGGATGTCTTCTGCCCGTCTTATTAGGGGGAACATTTTACAGGCAAGAGAAGAGCAATATGTTCTTGCAGCCAAGGCACTTGGTCAAAAAGACGGATTGATTATAATTAAGCATATACTTCCCAATACAATTTTTCCGGTTGTAGTCCAGCTTACCATGAGAATGGGAAATTATGTTATAACAGCAGCAGCTCTAAGCTTTTTGGGAGTTGGAGCAGAACCTGGATACGCTGACTGGGGCACAATACTGAGTTATGCAAGAAACTGGATGACAATGCTGGATCAGGCATGGTTTTCCATAGTATTCCCAGGTATAGCAATGGTACTTTTTGTACTCGCCTGGAACCTTGTTGGAGATGCGCTAAGAGACATCTTTGACCCGAGAATGAGAACGTAAGGGGGATTTGTAGTGAATAATAATAACAATCATAAAAAACCACTTCTTAGTGTAAAAGACCTGAGAACCTATTTTCATACTGAAGATGGTATTGTTAAGGCTGTTGATGGAGTAAGCTTCGAAGTTTATCCCGGTGAAACCCTTGGAATAGTTGGAGAATCTGGTTGTGGTAAAAGTGTTACCGCCCTATCCATAATGAGACTACTAGATGAAAAAGGCGAAATTGCAGGTGGTGAAATAGAATTTGATAATATGAATGTTTTATCTATCCCTGAAAATAAAATGAGAAAACTTCGTGGTAATGAGATGGCTATGATTTTTCAGGAACCTATGACTGCTTTGAACCCTGTTTATACTGTGGGAGATCAGATCATGGAAGCCATTTTACTACATCAGGATGTAAACGAGAAAAAAGCCAGGGAGCTTGCCGTTGATATGTTACAAAGGGTTGGCATTCCTGAACCTGGGAAAAGGGTCGACGAATATCCTCATGAGCTATCAGGTGGGATGAGACAGAGAGCCATGATTGCTATGTCTCTTTCGTGTAATCCCAAATTGTTGTTTGCCGATGAGCCAACAACAGCTCTTGACGTTACAATTCAGGCCCAAATACTTGAGTTGATGAAAGAACTTCAAAATGAATATGGAATGTCAATTATAATGATCACCCATGACCTTGGTGTTATAGCGGAAGTAACGGACAGAGTAGTTGTAATGTATGCAGGAAAGGTAGTTGAATACGCAGATGTTAATACACTGTTCAAAGAGCCAAGACATCCATATAGCTGGGGATTAATGAATGCAATTCCTCGCCTTGATGAAGAAAAAGAAAAGCTTTATAATATTCCGGGTATTGTTCCAAATCCTCTCGATTTTCCTGAAGGGTGTAGATTCAGTACACGGTGTCCTCACGCTACTGATAAATGCAAAACTGAGGAACCGCCTCTTGAAGAAGTTGGAGAAAAGCATTTTGCTGCGTGCTGGCATATAGATAAATTACTCGAAGAAATCAAAAGGGTCAGAGAAGGTGAAAGTGCATGACAGAGGACAAACGAACGGAACTCAAAATGGGCAGAGATAGGAGCAAACCTCTCCTTCAGGTAGAAAACCTCGTGAAGTATTTTCCAGTAAGAGCCGGTGTATTTAGACGTGTAGTTGATTATGTTAGAGCTGTTGATGATGTGAGTTTTGAAATATACCCAAGAGAAACACTTGGACTGGTTGGAGAATCAGGTTGTGGAAAAACAACTGTCGGGATGACACTTTTAAGGTTACACGAAACAACATCCGGTCGAATTATCGTCGAAGGAAAAGACACAACATATTATTTCATGCCATTTTTCAGAGCTCGAAAATATTTGAAAGAAACATATGTAAATAGATTTGATGACCTTAAAGAAAAAGCTGGGTCAACTGATTCAGCTATAAAGAGCCTTGAAAATGAATTTGATAAAAAAATGGTAAGACAATATTTTGAAAAGCATAATGGATCCGGTTCAGATTTCATGAAAGAAATGTTGTCAAAAAGAGAAGATAAGAGGAAAGCTTTCAGAAGAGAGGCCCAGTTCATATTTCAGGATCCATATTCATCATTAAATCCGAGAATGAGAGTAAAGAACATTATCTCAGAAGCTGCCATTATACATAAACAGGCCACAAGGAAAGAGGCGTTGAAGAAGGCTGCTGATCTATTGAAAACAGTTGGTCTTTCTACCGAACATATGTCACGCTTTCCGCATGAATTTAGTGGTGGGCAGAGACAAAGGATAGGAATAGCAAGAGCTCTGGTATTAAACCCGGACATTATTATCGCTGACGAAGCTGTTTCAGCGCTGGATGTTTCCATTCAGGCACAGGTTTTGAATATTCTTAATGACCTTCAGGAGCAATTCGGCTTGACCTTCCTGTTTATAGCCCATGACCTGTCAGTTATAAGACATGTCAGTGACAGAATCGCGGTTATGTATCTCGGAAAAATTGTGGAACTGGCTTCAAAAGATGAACTTTTTGCAAAACCAATGCATCCCTACACGGTTTCACTGATGTCAGCAATTCCGATACCTGATCCTGAAAAGAAGAGCAAACGAATTGTACTTAAAGGCGACGTTCCAAGTCCTATCAATCCACCTTCAGGATGCAGATTCCATACACGCTGCCCGATAGCCAAAGAAATTTGTTCCAAGGAAGAACCGCCTTTAGTAGAAATAGAAGATGGTCATAAAGTAGCCTGTCATTTTGCAGGAGAAATGAAAAGATAACATTTTGTTGTTTATAAATAATAGTTATTTAAAATAATTAAGAAGAAAAGCGGGATGTGATATCCCGCTTTTTTAATTAAAGTTTTTTCCACTTTAACTAATGAATAGATGTTTTATAGTAGACTTCCTATATTATCGATAAGCACGTCAACATTGATATTTGACTTTATGATTATATCCTTTAAAACTCTCAAAAAGTTCTTCTCTTTAAGTTTAATGTAAATCTTTCTTCTGTAGCGATTTGAAAGCTTTTTTACCACAGGCACCACGGGAGGTAAAAGTTCTCCATAACCATCGTCAAAGTGTTCTTTGATAATGCTATGCAATCTACCGGTGTTTTGCTGACATTTTCTTTCTGTTTGCTCCTCAATTACAAGTTCAACAAGTTTCGAAAATGGAGGATAATCAAGCTCATTTCTTACCGGAAGTTCGGATTCATAAAAGGACCTGAAGTCATTGGATATGGACAATTTTATTACCCTGTGTTTGGGGTTGAATGTCTGAATAAGCGATTTCCCCATGGTGCCCCGACCTGACCGACCTGAGACCTGAGAGATGACCTGAAATGCATTTTCTGTTGAATCATAACTGGGAAGGTTTATGAGACGGTCCGTATCAACGACGATTACCAATCCTACATCGGGAAAATCAAGTCCCTTTGATATCATTTTTGTGCCTACAATAATCTGTGCATCGCCACTTTCTATCTTGCGTAAGGCCTTTTCATATTCAGTGGGATTGGAAATGGTTTCCCTGTCCATTCTCATAATGTTGTAATCAGGATATTCCTTTTGTAATTCGTGTTCAATGCGTTCAGTACCAAAACCCCTGGCAGAAAGGAATTTTGAGCCACATTGTTCACATCTTGTTGGCGGAAGTGTTTTATATCCACAGTAATGGCACTTAACAATTCCGTCCTTCTTGTGGTAGGTCATTGAGATATCGCAGTTGGGGCAATGAACGACATGACCGCAATCCATACACACAATGTAGTTAGAAAATCCTTTTCGGTTAACAAAAGCAAAGACCTGATTTCCCTTTTCAAGTGTTTCCTTTATAGATGTTTTAGCCTTGGAAGACAGGAGATAATTGTCCTTTTCCTCCGTCATATCAACAATTTCCAGTTCGGGCATTCTTCCCACCGGACGTTCTTTAAGCTCGTGCAACAGCATTGCTTTGTTGTTTGCCATGTGGTAATGGGTTATTCTGGGTGTGGCAGAGCCAAGAATAATGGGTATATTGAGAATATCACTTTTAAAAAGTGCAACATCAACTGCATTGTAATGTGGAGGGATATGCTGGTAGAAGCTGCTGTCATGTTCTTCATCCACAACGATTATGCCCGTATTCTTCATGGGTACCCATAGCGAACTCCTTGTTCCCACAAGAATATCTATATTGCCTTCAAAGGCATCCAGCCACACATTTCTTCGCACCGAAGGTGTTAGATAACTGTGATATTGTCTGACTTCTCTACCCGGAAATGTTCCCCTGATTCTCGCGAGTAACTGTGGTGTAAGGGCAACCTCGGGCACCATATACAAAGCGCTTTTACCTTTGTTTAGGTAATACTCCATTACCTTGAAATAGACCTCAGTTTTGCCCGTGCCGGTAAAACCATGAATAAGGTGGGGAATATCGGGGTTTTCAAGTATTTTTCTATTTATCTTGGTTTGCTCTTTATTGAGCTTTTCAACAGGTGCTATTTCCCATTCATCGGGTGAATCAGTTTCTGTTTTTTCAATCAGTCCTTTTTTTAGCAGTGTGTTTATGGGTGAACGACTCTTCAAATTCAGTTTGTCTTCAATGTTCTTTGGGGTTTCCTTTGTTACTCCAAACAAATGATCAACGACTTTCTTCTGTAGAACTGTCAGATCAGAGCGTTCAATTTCGGAAAGGCTCGCGCTGAGTCTGACCACTTTTTCCCTTTTCTTCGTTTTCGTTATCTTTTTTTCAAAGCTGTGAGATAGCTTGACCTTTTTGCTGTCCTTCCATTTTTTGATCTGCTCCTTATTGTATTTTTCATATGCCTTTTCAAGGGACATTGGTTTATCAAAAGGTAAACTATCTTCTTTAGGTATAACAAATGTCTTTGTCTTTAAAAATTTTCCAGGTGGAAAAAAGAGATCAAATATTTTTCCCGGTGGTGCCAAAAATTCATCAATTGCTCTTTTGGCGAGCTTTACATCTTTATCACCTAAAAAGCGCCTGATATCGATTTTTTTCATTACAGTTTTTGTTTTGAATGATGGTTTTTCAACATCGATATCGGTAACGTAAGCAATGATGTTCCTTCCGGCAAAATTGACCATGACCCTTTCACCGGGCAGAAGTTCCATTTCGGTATGATATGTGAACGTATCAAGAAGCGGGCTGTTTGATATTGCCACATCAATGTATTTTTTAATAAGATCAACTCCTCATATATAAAGGGCGACTCTTAAGTTCTGATGTCTCGCGAATAAGCGTTTTGTCTTTGTAGAAACACGAATGAATTTCCGTTTCTTTTATATCGAGCATGAACTGTTGAAAAAAGAGATCAGAATCTATTTCCCCGGATTTTTCAGATGTCTTTAGGACCTTTGCCCAGTGAGAAGGAGTTGCGAGTAATGGAATCTTGAGCTCTTTTTTGATTTCAGAAAGATATTCTCTTCCCTTTTCGTTGAAGCCAAGGACGCGAATGTATTGAGGGCCTTTATCATGGCTTTTTCTGATTAATTCATCTTTCATATGAAATACCAGATTCAGTAAAAGCCTTTTAATGCGGGTGTAGGTGAACCGTTTTGCTTTCACACAGCTGAAAAACTCATTAATCGTTGCGCTGTTAGACGCGCATTCTTCGAAACGAGCATCAAGCCCCTCAACAAAACCATAATATTTTTTCATTTCATCCCGATTAAACGTTCTCAAAAAGGGTAAAAGGAAGCTTTCCATGGATTCGATCGAAACAGGTCCTTTTCCATTCTCCAGTTCTCTGTGTATTATCCCGTAAGAATAATCGGGAACACCAGATTTTACCTTTTTCCAATCTTCTTTTATTATGCTATTTCTTATAGCGGTAGCGCTTGAGTAGGTTTCGTGATGCTTCTCATCATGATAATGAGCTCCGATTCTTTTGATAAGATGGGGTTTTATTTTGCTTTTAAGTTCCTTTAATGAGCGTATGTATTCCAGTCCAAGGATATTGTTTGAACTGCCAATTTCTTCAATGGACATGGCAGGACTATCGTCATTTCCCGTTAAGTAGTCTCTAATGGCAAACTTTCTCGCATTTGGAAATGAAAAACCTTCATCAAGATATTTTCTAAGTAATGTTAGGTATACTTCTGGTTCTTCTACCAGTACAGAAGCTACTTCGTTCAGTAAGTCCAGATTGCCAGATTCGCTACCAAAAACCATATCTGTGACACCGAGATAATCAAGCAGCCACACCGAACCCCTTGCGAATCCTCCTGCATCCTGAATGGAATAGATTAGTGGTAGCTGAATAACAAGATCAACTCCAGCTTTAAGTGCCATCTCTGTTCTGGCGAATTTCTCAGTTATTGCAGGTTCACCGCGCTGGACGAAATTTCCGCTCATAACAGCGACAGTCAATTCAGGATTTGTTGTTTTTCTGGATTGCTTTAGATGGTAAGCGTGTCCATTATGAAAGGGATTGTATTCAACGACAATACCCAGAATACTCATTTTACAGGTTTGTTGTTTTCATCAACGTGAACTACCCTGGGTTTTTCAATTTCCTCTTCACTGAAAATGCCATAGGATATTATAATAATTTCATCCCCGATTTCCCCCAGCCTTGCCGCGGGACCGTTCAGACCGATAATTCCCGAACCGTATTCTCCTTTAATAACATAGGTTTCAAAACGAGAACCGTTTTCAAGGTTTACAACCTGAACCATCTCGTTTTCTCTTATGCCGGCTAATTCCATAAGATTTTCATCGATTGTTATGCTGCCTTCATAATAGAGTTCTTTCTCCGTTATCCTTGCCCTATGTATTTTAGATTTATACATTACTCTGAACATATATTCACCTCCGTCTCTCTGTGTATTTTACAACATTATTTTATTTTTATGTGATACCATCGTTTAAGGAGGTATTAAATGAGTTTACAATTTACCGGTGTAGCTGAACTCATGAAGACAATCAGAGATATTTCAGAAGAAGCTTTCAAAGAAGATGTGCAGCTTTCAGGGGAGATAAGAAATGCCCGGGAAGGCTATGGAAAGCTTTACCTGGAAGTTGTTGAAACCGTAAAAAGCTTCTATGGAAATAGCTTCAACTATCAGATAAGCTGTCAGATAGAAAATGCAACCAATGTGCTGGAAAACCTTGGAATCCATCAACCTTCTGAAATGGAAGGACAGGAATACATGGTAAGAGGATTTTTGAGATTCAGGGTAACCCAAAATCGTTATGTAATAGAGTTAATTGAAATATTACCTTCTGGAAAAGGTGCTATCGAACAGCGAAGAAAACACATATTAGGTAAACTTGAAAAAGAAGGACTTTTTCCCGTTGAGCAAATAGAATCTTTAATAGAGCTTGAGAATCCACCACTTAAACTTGCCATAATAGGCTCTCCCAACACAAGAGGGATAAGTGATCTATTTCATAACATTTACAGAAGCGCTGTTTTACCTGAATTTAAGTTTTATACTGTTAGCGTTGAGAGTACTGCTTCAGCGGAACAGATAACTGAAGCAATAAAGAAAGCCAACGAAATTGATTACGATTTAATTGTCATTGTCAGGGGCGGCGGTGGTCAGGGTGGATTGCTTTACCTTGAAGATGAAAAACTTGCAAGAGCGGTGATAAGTTCAAAAATTCCCGTTCTTGTGGGTATAGGACATACCGAGGATAAATCCCTGCTCGATCTTGTTGCCACCATATCAAAGGAAACACCGACAGCAGCGGGAAGCGAAATCGCGAATACAATAAATCATTTTGTTGATTCTACTGAGGAACTAATAGATAAAGTTAAAGAAACCTATTCAGAACTATTTTCAGAAAAATCAGGAAATTTACAGAGAGCGCTTTCTGATGTTTTGGATTACGGTATTGACAGATATGTGAGTGATTATTATAAACAGTTAGATTACTTCAAAAGGCGATTTTTGAGTTTTAGCAGACGACTTGAAACAGAAAAAAACATCATTCAAAAAGAAGAACGAAACCTTTTTGTAAATATTAACGAGTTGTTTTATGGTATTAGAAATGATTACCGAATGTCATCAAAAACAGCAAGGAATATGTCATTCAAATTAGATAATGAAATATCAAGACCATACGAATTTTTACAGGTTCGCCCCTTTGATTTTGATAGACTAATTATTGAAAGACATAAAAGTTTTCAAAATATCATAAACAAACTGGAAAACAATTTTGATAGAATCATAAATGATACTCAACGAAAACTTACTTCCAGTAAATCAACTGCGGTACTGCTTAATCCATTTAATGTCATCAAAGGAATGGCAATTGTTTCGGATATAAATAACAACAGAATCGAAAGCATTGCTGAAATAAACAAAGGTGATAATATTGAAGTAGTGCTTAAAGATGGTTCATTACTGTCTGAGGTTAAAGAGAAGCATAAAAAGAACAAAAACTAAAGAGATTTAAAGAAAAAGTAACAGAAAGGAGCTGCCATGGCAACGAAAAAACCAGAAATAAATCTCGAAAAAATTGAAGAAATGGAATTTCAGGAGATAAAAAAACTGGTTAAAAATCTTGAAAGCAAGCAGATTGAATCATTGAGCTTCTCAATAGCTCTAAAGCTTGTAGAAAGAATCTCAGAGTTTTACGATTTCAACAGAGACAGCATAGACATAGAAGAAGCCCTGGAGCTTTACGAGAAAGCCATGGAATTACTTTCGCTTTGTAAAGAAAAATTATCAGCGGTAGAAAATAAAAAAGAAGAGATTGACAGGAAATACAAAGAAATTCTTAACACTGAAAAAAATGAATAGAATATGTAATCCTATATGCTTTTATTAATAAGCCTTTTAGAAATCCAATCTATAAGAGATATACAATAAATCATGATAAAAAATAACAAGAGCAATAACAAACTGAATATTTAAAAGAGTTATATTTAGAAGCAAAAGTTGGTATAATATATGAGTAAACATCTATTTAGCTTGAAAACAGACATTAGGAAATGGTAAAATCATTAGAGTCATAATGCGTATAATATTTCTTATTTATTCATGAAACTTGGTTTCTTGGGTGTCAGTGTGATAGACTATTGATAGGCAAATTGACACATATTAAGAAATAGCTCCAAAGGTTACGAGTTGGCACTATATGGTGATGTGCATTAAATATAATGTATGAGCTTATGTGCACTATTGAAAACAAAAAAGAACATATCTTTATAGGGGGTGTGTATAGTGGCAAAGAAACTCTTGAAATTATCGACACTGTTAGGCGTTGTACTTGTTATATTTTTATTAGCGGGCTGTCCGTTGACACAACCTAAATTTACGCTTGATGTGTCTACAGAAGGGCAGGGAGATGTAAATCTTGCTCCTGCAGAAGGACCTTATGTTAAAGACACAACGGTTACACTAACGGCAGTACCTGAAGAAGGCTGGAAATTTGATGAATGGTCTGGGGACCTCTCAGGATCAGAAAATCCTGAAAGCTTGGTAATGGACGAGGAAAAATCAGTTACCGCACATTTTGAAGAAAGAGCCCCAATACCAACAATAACGTTTGATAGTGTTCCAGATGATGTTTGTGGAAATGAGAAGTTTGATGTCGTAGTTGAAGTTAGTGATGCGTCTACAGTAACTTTTTTATTGCAGAAAGATGAGGAAACACCTATTGAGCCAATTGATGAAGTTAAATCAGGGGATATTTACACAGTAACATTTGAAGCGCCTGATCTTACTGAAAATAAGAATTATGAGTTGAAAGTTCTTGCAGAAAATGAGGATGAGAGTAATACAAAAACAACTGGTGTCTACATATTAAAAACTGATGAAATACTTCCTCAAATTTCATTAATGGAATTTTATGAAATGCCTGAATGTAATGCGACTTCTACTGTAATAGAATTTGGCGTTTGTGATGAAACAGCTATTGATGTAAACTCACTTAGATTTGAAGTTAACGAAGGCGAAGTTGATTATGAACTGGGTGACATTGGTGAATATTGTTTAACCAATGGTCAAGCCACATGGACATTTGAAGATATTGACTGTAAGGAACTAGAAATCACAATGTTCATATCAGACAAATGTGGTAATGAGGCTTCAAGAACACTAACACTTGATATTGACAACGTGAAACCAGAGATTGAGTATGTTACAGATAAAGGAGCCTGTTCAGAAGAAGTCCAGTATGTAGAATGGAAAGTAACTGAGAATTGTCTCATAGACTTTGATGCTACAACTTGCTGCGAAGCAGTAGATGTAGAATTTGGAGAATGGATAGAAGATGATTCAGGAGATAGAATAGTTACAACCATTCCAGCAACAATGACATTTAACAATATTGAAGATTGTACTGAGTTTGAGTTTGATGTGACAGCAGTAGACGAATGTGGTAACGAAGCTGAACAGGACAAATTTGTAGTAGATAAAGACCTTAGAGATCCAAGAATCAGAGTATATGGATTCCTTAATGATGAATACTTTACACCACATTTATCAACGTTAGTAAGCGCATTGCTTGGTGTTTATGATCTTTATCTGGGCGATGAGGATGCTACACCTATTAATATAAACACAACATACACAATAGACGAATATGAAGATATTCAAGTAGGTGATCTTATTGGTCCTGAATGTGACCCCAAAAAAGCTTACTATGTATGGATAGCAGAAGATGATTGTATTGATGAAACATTGATTGAATATGATAATGTTTGTAGAACAGGAGAAAAAGTCGAAAGCTT
>JAYEJL010000164.1:0-1619 GCA_034660555.1 Thermotogota bacterium | reverse complement strand
TACGAAATGCAGATAAAGTTCGAGTTTGAGCATGATCCAACAGTGGTTGAAGTTTTAAAACGAGAAGCAATAAAGATTAGCGATATCCAAAGAGTTAAACAGCATGATATTTATTTTAAGCCAAAACAGGGGGGAGAACATGAATATCTTAGGTTAAGGGAAGAGCAAGTCGCTCCAGAATCAGAAAAAGGTGAACCAATCGGGAAACCACAGTACACACTCACAAGCACCGCGGGAACGGTGATAGATGAAGGAGACATAGCAATCATGCGCAGAAAAAAGATGGATGCAAAGGTCGAACCCACAATAGCATTCTTCATGAATTATTTTGGTGTGGAGATAGAGAAAGAGATTGAGAAGATACGGCGTAGAGTGAAGTGCGTTTACAATGGTGTGAATATTTCAATCAACATCGACAATTTCATCAAACCCGCGATATCCATGCACTACGTTGAGGTAAAGAGCAGTGCATGGACTGAGAAGGAGGCGAGCAGGTATAGGGATATAATGAAAGAGTTCATAGGGGTATTGGGATTTGAGGGTGCGAAGCAGATTGAACAGGCGTATTATGAGATGATTAAAGCGTGAAGATGTTTGATATTGCATGTGTAGGTGATATCGCAGTAGATTACATATCTACGATAGCAGATTTTCCTCAAAAGAATTCTAACGCCGATGTGATTGAGTTTTCCCGATCATTTGGGGGAAGTGCTGCTAATACGGCAATTATGTGTGCTCAACTTGGTGCAAAAACAACAATACAGGCATGTATTGGTGCAGATTTTCCTGATGAATACATAGAAAGACTTAAAAAATTAAATTTGCATAATGATTTATATCGATCAGAACATAATACAACTTCCGCATTTCTTTTCTCGAATGGCGAAGAACAGCTTACTTTTTTCTACAGGGGTGCAGCAGAAGATGTAAAGATAATCGAACCGAATGAACGTATTTTAAAATCAAAAATAATACATATTTCCCGAGATTTTACTGATATAGCTAAAAAGATCATCAAAAAATCAAATGCTAAGATATCTTTTAATCCGGGGTATGGACTGGATGAAATTGAGGATTCAGAACTTGGTCACATATTGAAATATACCGATATCCTATTTATAAATCAGCATGAAGAAAAGTATTTGACGGAGTTGTTTGGCACTGCGGATATTCGTGAACTGGGACCGGACATTGTGGTTTCGACATCAGGTTCGAAGGGTTGTAAGATTATGTCCAATTCGGAAATAATAACAGTTGGAGCTGTACCTGCGGATCTGGTTGACCCGACTGGTGCCGGAGATTCTTTTGCAGCAGGTTTCTTGACCGGATTGGTGAAGGATTATCCACTGGAAAAATGTGCTCAGATCGGAAGCGCGGTTGCAAGTGTGACTGTTGGCAGCAGGAGCACTCATCCGGGAATAAGTTTCGATGATGTTATTAACAGGGTCAAGGGACATTATAAAAACGTAAATTAACGTAGATTTGTTTTTTGGTAACAACTCACGTTTTAGAAAATTTCCTACATTTTTTAAACTTCTCCCACAAAGAAGCATACTTCAATTCGACTGTTAAAATTATCTGCATCTTCTCATGGGCAAAATCAAAGTATTGTAAATGCT
>JAYEJL010000163.1:0-1636 GCA_034660555.1 Thermotogota bacterium | reverse complement strand
CCAACCTGTAAGTGTTGATAAAATGGATACCGTCGCCATAACTATAGAATAATTACCGAAGTCAGCAGGTGGAAAAAGGCGTGTGAAAATAGGAAGTGAAACGATTCCGACTACAATAGGGACAACCTGTGAAGGAATATATTCAATTGTGTCTTTGAATAGGTTTTTAATCATAACTTTAATACTTTAATCTCCAGCTCTATCAAATATATTATATTGCATAAAGGTAACGCTAATATTTCTAATATTTTTTTAAGAACAGGGGAACCTATTTTAAAGTAGCGTTTTACTCCTAAAAAATTTAGGAATGTCCAGTAATACTTAGCAACAATCTTAAATCTAGCAACAGAATAATAATGTCTCCTTTTGCCCAATTCAGTAGTAGGATCGAAAAAATCAAAACTATTCTGATGGAAAGTTTTTAAATGCGTGGGATCTCCATATGAAATATAGGAATTCCAATATGGCACTCTTATATGCACTATGCCATTTGCTTTTGAGATACGGTACAATTCTTCCATCACTCTAACAGTATCAGGTAAGTGCTCAAGAACATTTATTAAAAATATTTCCTTAAATGTATTATCTTCAAATGGCCAAGGAAACTTATTCAAGTCGTGAACAACATCAACTCCGGGAAGCGAGACAACATCTAAGTTCACGCAATCTGCTCTAACATCATTACCACAGCCAATATTTAACTTGTCTGAATTTATCATTTTTGTTCTTTTTCTAATTGTTGCAACATTGTTTTCCTGCGTCTATTCCTATCCTTCAGTGATTTAAGTTCGGCCAACTACTTATCTGATGTCATAGTTTCTTGGTTACTACAAGAGCAACTCCCTGTACTGGGGTATTTTTGTAGTAGTCTTCGTATTCAAGATTATTTATTTCACTCCAGCTCGTTTCAGTCCAGCTTCCATATCGGTTCGGTTTGAAGAAAAACCTTGCCACATTGATATTGGGAATGAGCTCACATAACTTCTCATAGTTGTATATCCGCATATTCCTCTCTACGGCAAATTTCCCGAATGGAACTGTAACAATTAATTTCCCCCCGCTTTTTAGAGAAGCAAGCAGTTTCTGCACCGCAATTTTGTCGCCTTTAGAACTGGTAGGATCCCCATAGCCCCCCAAGCCTACATGTTCTATTGTAGAGACCGAAATCGCACAGTCATATTCCTCCCTCGGCGGGTCCCATCCTAAAATATCTGTTTGAATAAACATGAAATTCGGATGGGTAAATGGATAAGGACGCAAGTCAAGCCCTGTTACCTCATAGCCAAGAGAAGCCAAATGAATTGGCATCAAATCTTCTACAGGGCCAAAATCTAAAATAGACTTACAATTTCTATCCAAATACTGGAATATAAGAGGATATTCAACTAATCGTTCTGAGAAGACAACCCTGCTAGGTGAAACACTTAAACGTGAGAGTTTAGCCACTATCTTGGCAACTAATTTGGTTGATATTCGCCTCTGATTTTCAGCCTCAAATATAATATTTTTATTTCTGGAATATAATTCCACATCTTCAGAATGTAAAAGCATATCAACGACTCCTTAATTTTTTTGTAATAGCTTCAAATACTTTATCTATATTGATAGAATTCAGGCATTTATAAGCAAATTGGAA
>JAYEJL010000162.1:0-1640 GCA_034660555.1 Thermotogota bacterium | reverse complement strand
GATTTCAGCTATCTTTATGGCAGACAGCATTCCTGTATCGTAAACAGGGGCAGACATTGCAATAAGCTCTAATAATTCATATTTTGCATCATAGCAGCTCTGCCATAGCTCAGAAAGAATAATTGTCTGTGGAGCAAGGTTTTTTTCAACACCCTTTGCCATTTCTTCTATGATAGATGAAAGTTTTGTCTTTAGCTCATCCTTAGACATCTTCTTGCTGTCAGAATCATCAACTAAAATAAGAACATTAATCTGCTCACTAGGCTTTTCATCTTTTTCTGGCTTTTTTGGAGGAAGTAGTGCAATGCCTATTATGTATTGTTCAAACTTTTTCAGGACTGTTTTTTGGAATTTATCAAGCTTTGACTTGATTGCCCTTAGTTTCTTCTGGGCATCTTTTGGAAGCTTTGACTCAATTTCCTTGAACTGGTCATTTTCTTTTGATTTTATATTTTTAGCATTATTTTTTTTGTTTTGTTTTTTGGCCATAATCACCCACCTGCTTGCTTTAATTATAAGATTAACTAAAATAAGATTATTATCAGGCATATATAAATCTTTTTAAAAAATTCCGGAGATTTTCCGAAGTATGTATATTTAAATTAACTTTTTTCAAATAAAAGATTATTCCATTACCCCATGCTCTGAGTCATCTTCTACTCCAAGGAAATTAATATTAGGAAAACCTTTTTTATAGTCTTCCCACATTTCTTCCATTATTACAGAAGGAAAAACCTTTATGTTCTTAAACTCTTTTTTTGAAAAGAATTTTACCTGCTTAATATAATGCTCATCTCCCCCTTTCCCAACAATACCTTCAATAGACATCCTGCCTTTATGGCTTAAGGAAGTCATAAATATTTCAATATTATTAGTTTTCTGCTGATGAAAAATTAATTGCCTTATGTAAACAATCTTGTCTAAATTCACTTTGAGGTTGGTTTCTTCTTTTACCTCTCTTTCCCCGCACTCAAAGATAGATTCAGTTCCTTCTAATCCGCCGCCTGGCGGCACCCACCAAGTAAATCCTGTTACCGGATCAATATGCTTAACCAATAATATCTTATTATCTTCAAAGATTAAAACACCAACCCTTATCCTGTTTTCCAGTTTAACCACATTCTTTTTTAATAAGTGCACTTATCCAAATAATCAAGCTAAAATAAAGATATTATAAAAAGTTATTGAAATCTGAAATAGTAAAATTAATTAGAAAGTTTTATTAATAAAATTGATTGTTATAATCCTGTTATTGAGAATGAAATACAAACTGATATGCTTTGACCTTGATGGTGTGATTTTCAAGCCGCATAATTTCTGGATAGAGCTTCATAGGGTTTTCGAAACACTTGAGGAAGGAAAAAAGTTGACAGAAAAACATCTTCACAATGATTATGGAAAGCTTGTTGAAGAGGTTGTTGTAAAGCTTTGGAAAGGTAGGGATGCAGGGCCTTACTACAAGCTTATTGATTCACTTGAATACAACAAGAGTGTTAAAGAGGTCTTTGATTTTGTAAAGAAAAAGGGCCTTATAACAGCAATAGTAAGCTCATCAAGCATTGATGTTGTGAAACGCGTTAAGAGAGATTTTCACGTTGATTATATATTTGCAAACAAGCTTGTAATAAAAGATGGAAAGG
>JAYEJL010000161.1:0-1650 GCA_034660555.1 Thermotogota bacterium | reverse complement strand
TTTTCCAAGGCCAGCCTTTTCTTCAAAAGGACTAATATCAACTAAGAGCGTGTGGGATTTAGTGTAGCCATGTTCTTTACCACATACGGTGAATCCTTCGTTTTCTAAGGCTTTAGCAAGGGCTTGTGCATTCTTGATAACTTGAGCACCATATTCCTTACCAAATTCCTTAATTTCAGCAAGAGCAATAGCTAACCCAGCCACATTATGTAAATGATGATTACTGGTAAGACCGGGGAAGGTTGCTCGTTTAATTTTTTCTGTGATCTCTTCATCATCTGTTGCAGCAACAACAGCACCGTGTTGTGGTCCAAACATAGTTTTATGAGTCGATAAGGACATGGCAAGAGCCCCTTCTCGTAATGGATCTTGGAAGTGGCCACAAGCAATTAGGCCGGAAACATGTGCTGAGTCATAGGTCACAGTTGCACCTAAATCCTTAGCTACTGGTGCTAACTCTTTAACAGGATGGGGGAATAAGAAAACAGAAGCCCCAAAATGGAGTAATTGAGGTTTAATTTCCTTAATGGCTTCTTTTGCTTTTTCAACATCGATTACTAAAGAACGTCGATCAAAAGGGATATACTTAACATCTAATCCACGAACTGCACCAGCTGTACCGCCCATGTAATTACCACTCTTTGTTGTAAGAGGTCCAGTAGAGATGTGACCACCACAAGGAATGCTAATAGACATGCTTGTATCACCAGGTTTGGTGAAGGCGGAATAGATGACTAGATTTGCTACAACTCCTGAAATGGGTCTGACATCAGCAAATTTAGCATTAAATAATTCTTTTGCTAGATCCATACAGATAAATTCAACTTCATCAATGTGTTGACAACCAGCATAAACACGCTCACCAGGCCAACCCTCGGCATAACGATGTTGGAAATCACTAATAGTTGCTTCTCGAACTTCTAAACTTGTAACATTCTCTGAAGCAATAAGAGGGATAGCTCGTGAAAATAAATCATGATGAGCTTTCAATTCTTTTCTAACTTTTTGTACAATTTCTTTACCTTTCATTTAATAATCCCCAAAGGGTGATTTGTCTTATATTTATTAAATATGTTCTTTGCAAAGAAAAAGGGAAAAGAGTACTTTTTATTTTTTCTCTTTCTAAGGATATTTAGAAGTAAAAAAGAAAGGAAAACAACCAAAAGTATTGAATAAGGAGAATGCATAAGTAGGATTATTAGCTTGAAAAGAACGCATCCCCAAAAAAAATCAAGCAAAGTGAAACGATCATGGTAGCAGAATATAAACAAGATGATAATTACCTTGTATTGGAAGTATCCAATGAGATCGCTAACAAAATTGGTGGAATATATACTGTTATTGCTTCCAAGGCTCCAGATATGTTACAGTTACTTGGTGAAGGAAACTATTATACAATTGGGTTATTTAATGCATTTAAAGCAAGAGCTGATTTTGAAGAATTGCCTTTACCTGATTATTTTTCCAAAACTTTATCACAAGTTAAAAAACAAGGAATAACTGTGAAATTCGGTCGTTGGAAAGGAGGTGGAGGAGTAAAAACATTTCTTGTTGACCCATCCCATTTACTTGATTTTCCAGTAGTTACCGGTAAAACAGAACGAAAAATTGACCAGATAAAAGGGGTACTCTGGGATTGGTTCAATATAG
>JAYEJL010000160.1:0-1651 GCA_034660555.1 Thermotogota bacterium | reverse complement strand
GCATTTAATAAGGGTTATCGATATTGTTGCTGACCAGGTAATAACTAATCAGAGTATTGTGGAAGCAGCAATGTCCGGCAATAAGGTTGTTTCCGACATTACACGGGACATTTTAAAAATTGCCGTTATTGAAAGGCACACAGGGTCTGGCAATATCGGAAAAGGCTTTGTCCGTGGTTTTGGATTAAAGAAAGGAGCCCTGTCGTCGAGTGTTGCACACGACTCTCACAACATAATAGTTGTAGGAACAAACGACGAAGATATGAAAACAGCCGTAGAAGCTGTAGTTAAAATGGGCGGCGGGCTGGCAGCCTCCTGCGACAGTAAAATATGCGCCACCCTTCCGCTTCCTATTGCAGGGCTTATGTCCCAGGAGCCTGTTTATGCTGTAAGAGAAAAACTGGACAAACTGCTTGAAGTTGCGCGAGATTTCGGCACAACCCTGAATGACCCCTTTATGGTCTTATCCTTTTTGGCGCTTCCGGTCATTCCTGAGCTCAAGATCACAGACAAAGGGCTTGTTGATGTAAAGCAGTTTTGTATCGTGCCGCTTTTTGCGGATGTGGGGGATGGTTAGCAGCGTCACAGCGCAAATACCGTTTTATAAACCATAAACTGTCAATGGAACCCACCCCCATCAAAGAAAAAGTCACTCCAGTTGATCCTGCCCCGTAGCTCCGGCAGATGGTACTGGGATAGTTTCGGAAAATGGTACCAGGGTAGCTCAGGTAGATGGTACTGGGGTACAAACTAAACAAAATAAATGGAAAAATCTGTAGAAAACAAAGCAAAGTACTCAAAACTACAAAACTAAAGGGCGTCACTAACTCCCTTGTCTGACGAGGAAGATGCAATTATGGAAGCGTTAGCGATTAAGGATTTCCACAATAACCGTCCAAAATTCAAAGGTGTTGGTGTATACACATCAAATCCTGTTAACCGGTGAAAAATAAAGAGATTATGTGGAATTATACCCTAAGTCGTGATAAACTCACGCTAGACCTTCTATGGCGGCTGTCGAAAGAGTTATAGTGCAATGTAAGAGAATAGATTCATGTGGAGCAAAGTACGCACGCGAATTGTATGGGGTCTTACAATCAAACTCTAATATCTCCAAGGCATTTCTTGCAGTCAGTGGCGAGTGCACCGATGAATGTCGCCGATTCTGTCTCGGAAAAGGCAACCTCGTAATGTTGGACGGACTTTTCCTGGATAGGTACATTAAGGACCGAAGAGTCGAATTGGGCTGACAATCACAATCCAGTGTTCATGCGACTATTAAAAGAGACATCATCCTTGAACTGGCAAAATATACCAAGGAGCCTCCTGATATCAATTTTAACCCTGATGATTATTCTAAATTCAGCCAGGAAGCTATGAAATATGTGGAGAAACATTTTTAAGGTGAAATCTAACACTATTGATATTGCTGGTATCGGACAGATTTTGTTTGAGCGAAGTAAGCGGGCAAAACACATCAACATTTCTGTTAAGCCTTTCAATGGTGTACGAGTAGCCGTTCCCTATGGTGTATCATTCAATAAAGCCAAGCAGGTCGCTCAATCTAAAAAAAGCTGGATAAAGAAACACCTGAATAAGATGAAGCAGGTGGAAAAGGAGCATAAAGAATTTACAAAGAACTCTATTGAAA
>JAYEJL010000159.1:0-8564 GCA_034660555.1 Thermotogota bacterium | reverse complement strand
CCTCGTGGGGCCTCCACTTATGGCTTTTCCCTTACCATCCAGAAACAGGTTCCCAAGTTCCTAATCAGAGCCTGTACCAGGGTCACGCCACCTCTATGCCGGCCACCATCTGGAGAGTAAACAGGTTCCCTCCAGATTTGTCCCGGATTCTTAGCCCCAATCCGGTTTCGATGGCACTACAACTTCTTACGACACGTTCACGGTGGTTCACTTATATTCGTCTCCTCTGGTACTCACCTGATAGGATCGTGTCCCGCCTTTTCCGTAACGCTCACTACCATGGCTCTTTACCACAGCAGCTTACGGTGGTTTGAAGCCTTCACCTGTATGACGGCTTCGAGGGGCTTTCCCTCATCTCTGATTAAGCATGGCTCGAAAGAAAAGTTCTCTTTCTTGTCTTCTTGGCACACGACCAAACGCAGTGTTGGGCGATGTCTTACAATTCTCCTCTCGAGAGGAGTACCGCGTTAGCGGGGAGGTGTGTGCACTTTCTCGGATTCTCGGATTCTCATCTTCTCGGTCCTTCTCGGACTCTCGTATCCTTGGTCCTTCTCGGTTCTTGTTTTTCATTTTCTGAACTTCTGAACAAGCAACAATGTTATTTGTTTTATTAAATTGTCGATGGACGTGATTTTGTAATGTTATTCTCTCGACTCCTAGTTTTTTCTCGTGCTTTAACGAACATACTCTCATTAAGCACATTAAATATAATCATCTCTAATGTTTCTCAGTAACAAATAATTACCAAAAATCAGTTGTTCTGAAGTTTTTATATAAAGTAATAACCATGTATAATCAATAATAGATAAGAATTATGGTTATTAGTGGTTATTAGTATTTGTATAAAAAGGTGATTATCTTGCTAGTAAACGAGAGAAGGATGAAAATTCTAGATTACTTGAAGAAGCATACAAGTTTGACTACTAGGAAATTATCCAAATTACTTAACGTATCAGAAAACACAATCAGACGTGACCTTAGATTTTTGGATAATCAGGGTTTAATAAACCGTGATAGAAACGGGGCAATGATTTCAACTTTCCATCCTGAAACAAATTTCCTTCTAAACCTCAAAAAAATGAAAGATGAGAAAACTATTATTGCAAAAAAAGCCATCAACATAATAAAAGAGGGCGAACTAATTGCTTTCAGTGGAGGTACTACCACTTACTCGGTAGCTACAGAACTTGAAAATGTGCCTCTTACAGATTTGACAATAATAACAAACACAGTGAATATCGCTCAATATTTATTAGATAGCCGCAAACACTTCAAAGTGATCTTAACTGGTGGAATACCTCGTGAGGGCTTTTATGAGTGTACAGGAATTATTGCTGAAAGAGTTGTAAAACAGTTCAATATAGATAAATTCTTCATGGGCGTAAACGGAATTTCAGAGCAGGGAGGTTTCTCGTTTTTTGACCTTGAAGAAGCTGAAATTGCCCAAACATTTCTCCAGCAAAGCAAAGAAACCTATGTAGTTGCAGACAGTTCTAAATATGATTTGACTCAAAAAACCAAAGTAGCTGATTTCACTGATGTAAAAGGAGTCATTAGCGAACAAGTACCAGAAAAATACAAAAAATTGTTTCAAGACAACAGAGTAGTTGTCTTGTGACATAAAACAATAAAAGGAGGGTCTTGTATGAAAAAGTATATTTTGGTAATTTTCTTAGTTCTCATTTCAACCAGTATGATTTTCTCAGCTGAAACACTAAGTGTACTGATGCCAATTGGTGGAGGATACACAATTGAAGACCAGGAAGCCATCGCAAAAGAATTTGAAAAAGAAAACCCAAATGTGAAGATCGAAATGGAATTTGTAGGTTGGGACAACCTCTGGAACAAGATTGTTACATCAATTGGTTCAGGTTCGGCTCCAGATGTAATGTACATAGCTTCAAGATGGATTCCATCATTGGTAGATATGGGAGCTCTAACACCACTGGATAAGTATATCTCAGAAGAAAAGAAAGCCATGTACTACGATTCAGTATGGGACTCTGTTCAGTACAAAGATAACTACTGGGGCGTAGTCAGAGCCATGTCAACGAAGGCATTTATCTACAACAAAGATCTATTTGAGAAACATGACGTCGAAGTTCCAACAAATTGGGAAGAACTGCTCGAAGCAGCCAAAAAATTGCACAATCCGAAATTCGATGTATACGGCATAGGAATGGCTGGAAAACGTTTTGTCTCAACTGTGACACAGTTCCTGCATTACCTCTTCGCCAACGACGGTGCAATAGTTGATTCTGAAGGCAATGCAATAATCAACAACGAAAATGGCATAGAAGCTCTTGAATTCTACAACACACTTGCAAATTATGCGCAGCCTGGAATGCTTGAATGGAAACGTGAAGACCTGATCAAACTCTTTGAAACCGGTAGAGTAGCCATGTACATAGACCATTACCACAACGCAAAAACAGCCAGAGAAAAGGGAATCAACGTCGGATTATTCCCAATTCCAAAAGGGCCTAAAGGTACACAGCCATATTCAACGGCGATAGTTACCGATTGTATTTCCATCAGTGCACAGACAGACAAGAAAGAACTAGCAGTAGAATTCTTGAACTACATGACAACATTCGAAAAACAGAAGGAATGGGATCTCAAACTTGGATTTGTTCCTCCAATGATAAAAGAAAAAGATCTACCTGAATTCCAGACAGAATTATGGCAACCATACATAAAAGCAATAGAATATGGAAAATCTCAGTCAAAAGGAGTCATGGACTGGACAGGAACAGAACAGGCTATACTCGATGCTATTCAGCAGGTATTGTTAGAACAGGGTTCCGCTCAGGAAGCTCTAGACAGCACAGCTTATATAATTAACCTACTTCAGTAGCTTTAAACACTGGGAATGGCTTTTTTTAGCCATTCCCATATTTTTAGAAAGGAGGTTTTTAAATGTACAAAAAATCATCTGCATACATATTAATCATTCCGTTAATCATTGCATTTTGTATACTAATAGGTTGGCCTCTTATAAATGTAGTCAAAAACTCCTTTTACGAAGCAACTTTTCTAAATCCAGCACAAAAAACCTTTACAGGTTGGCGTAACTACACATGGCTATTCACATTTAAGTATCCCACTCCAAACATATCTTATTTTGTTGCTGCATTTTCCAGATCACTATTCTGGGTTGCATGTTCTGTTCTAATAAAAGTAATCATCGGATTGCTAGCAGCAGTATTATTAAACAGTGAATATCTATACGGAAAGAAGATTTATCGTTCCTTACTAATTATCCCCTGGGCAATTCCCTGGGCAATGGCTGCTATGATGTGGGCATGGACATTGAATGGTCAGTTTGGAATTATAAACAGCATCTTGTTAAATCTTCACATAATTGAGCAACCAGTTTCTTTTTTATCTACAAATGCTAGTGCTTTTATAACAACCTTTATTGTAGATGCATGGGTTGGTTTACCTTTCATGGTTATAATGCTAATTTCAGGGCTTCAATCGATACCTGACTCGCTATACGAAGCAGCAGATTTAGATGGAGCGGGAGATATTAGGAAATTTTTCAGAATTACCATTCCCATGATAAAACCAGTTTTATTAACTGTTAGCCTGCTTTCAATGGTCTGGACATTCAATTCCTTTGACATTATCTGGGTGCTGACACAGGGTGGTCCGGCACGTGCCACCGAAACACTACCCATCGCCATATACAATACATCCTTCAGGATGATTAGACTTGGGGGAATTGGCAAAGCTTCAGCCATGACAATAATGCAGGTAATGGTAGTAACTATCATTTCAGTATTCTATATAAAAACAATGCAAGAGAGTGAACCTAAATGAAAAGAAATACAAAAACAACTACGAAAAAAATATTGTTTCAAATATTAGCATTATTATTTATTGGGTTTATGCTTTTACCTATATATCAGATGATAATCACATCACTAAGACCAGCTGAACTACCGTGGGAGTCACCTGCACCACTATATCCAGATAAAGTAACGTTCAAGAATTTTACAGATGCCTTTCATCTGGTTCCAAGATTACCACGTTATTTATTGAATAGTTTCATATACGGTTTTGGGGTTAGTTTATTATCTTTAATCGTTGCAATACCATCGGGTTATGCATTAGCACGATTTAGATTTCTTTTAAAAAGACCTCTAATGATACTGGTTATCTATGCCAATATGTTTGCACCAATCATGCTATTGGTCCCAATATTTACCATTATGAAAACATTTGGTATAACTAACACATACATGTCAGTTATTTTAGCTGGTTCCATATTTACAATACCTCTATCAACATGGTTAACTATATCTTATATGCAAACAATTCCAGTAGAAATTGAAGAAGCAGGTTTTATTGATGGATGTACACAATACAACGTTATTGGAAAAGTTGTTTTACCATTGATGAAACCAGCGCTTGTGTCAATCTTTATCTATTCGTTCATAACAGGATGGAGTCAGCAATTTATACTGGCATTGGTACTTATAAATGACGATAAATTAATGCCCATAGCACAAGGGCTATATCAGTTTTTTAGCAGAAGTTCTGTGAGATGGAATGAGCTAATGGCAGCAATCTTGCTCTCTACTCTGGTTCCAATAGCCCTTTTCCTATTGGTGCAAAACTATATTGTAAAAGGCTTAACTACGGGAAGCATAAAATAAGGTTGAGGTGATAACATGGCTACAAGACAAGAAATACTATCTCAAACCGAAATACTGAAAAACGTAAAGAAAGAATACGAACATATTATCAAACCATTAAAAGATTCGCTGAAAACGAATAATTACGAAGAAATTGGTTTTGTTGGCTGTGGAACATCCTATTATTTGGCTATGGGTCTTGCTTATAACGTCAGCAGATTATCTGATGGAAAAATCAGAACAAGGGCATACACAGGATCAGAACTGGCATTCGGACTGACGCAAATTAACAAAAACACCCTGGTAATTGGATTATCTCGCTCTGGTGAATCAACTGAAACTGTGAATGCTTTGGTAAGGGTTAAAAAAGTTAGTGGTGCGTCAACAGCATGCATTACTTGTAGCCCACAAAGCTCAATGGTCGAAAAATCGGATTATCCAGCATCAATGGGTTTTATCCATGAACAATCAATAGTAATGACCCAATCATTCACATCCATGGCCTTTTTGGGATCAATACTATTCCATGAAATCTATAAAAATGATCATATTGAATATATGGAAGAGATTATCACCTCATCAGATAAACTGATTGAAAACATGCAGGAACAATTTCAACAAAAAAACATTAAAGAAATGAATCATTTTGTTTTTCTGGGTTATGATGAATACTTTGCCGCTGCCATGGAAGGACTTGTAAAAAGCACGGAAATGGCGTTATCTGAAGTGGATGTGTTCCCGACGCTTGAATACCGTCATGGACCTAAAGCCAAGGTCCATAAGGGAACATTGGTATTTGTCCTTCCTAATCATATTATGTATAACGAAGAGATAAGAGTGGCAGAAGAAATTTCACAACTGGGTGGAGAAGTAATTGTTGTATCTCCAAAAAAAGAAACAAGATTCCCTTTAATTGACTATCCATATACTAAAAACGACTTTTCCGATTGGTTCCTAAGGGTTATTCCCTTACAATGGCTGGGTTATAATATAGCTATTGCAAAGAACCTTGATCCGGATAAACCCAAAAACTTGGACAAGGTAGTCCAGCTGGAGGAATAAATGAAAAGACAAAAACAATATTTTCTCGGTATAGATGGAGGTGGAACAAAAACAACAGCCTTGATTCTTTCCTCAGATGGAAAAATTATGGGTAAGGGAAAATCTGGCTCAGCAGATATTTTCAACACCTCCTCAGAAGAAGTACATTCAAGCATTGAAGCTTCTGTAAATGAAGCTGTTAAGAAATCAAAAATATCTTTACAAGATTGCGATTATGCTGTTTTTGGTTTACCTGCAGCAGAAATGACTGATGACATAGACAAAAAATTAGAGAAAATCGTAAAGCAGATCACAAATACTCCCCTTGATATCGTAAATGACGTTAGAGTTGCACTTGAAGGCGCCCATCCATTAGGGGTAGGCGCTATTATTCTTGCGGGAACAGGATCAATGGTTCTGGCAAAAGACCAGAATAACAACGTTTACAGAGTAGATGGCTGGGGAGAACATGTAGGAGATCAGGGAAGTGCTTACTACATTGGTAGGCGCGCTTTGATAGCAATCTTTGAATCAATAGATGGAAGAGGTAGAGAAACACTGATTAAAGATAAAGTACAAAAGAAAATGAACATCTCAAATTTCAATGAACTGGCCATAAGATGTAAAGGAAACAACGTAAGGAAATTTATAGCCAGTTTTGCGGAAATAGTCTGTGAAGCTGCAGAAGAAGGTGACATAACTGCCCAGATAATATTGCGAATGGCAAATAATGAATTACAGCGTTCCTTATTGGCAGTAAAATTTAACGTACTCAAAACATCACTGCCTGTTTCTGCTGTAGGAAGTGTTTTTAAGTGCCCCTATCTGCTAAAAGAATTCAAGAAAAGCATCGAAGAAAACGAACAATTCTTTGAACTAAAACCAGCAGAATTCTCACCTGAAATTGGTGCAACAATAATGGCAGCAAAAAAGATACTCGAACCAGAAGAAATAGACACCCTAATAAATAGATTGAAGAATGAACAAAGCAAATAAAACTTTACGTTAAAATTGCAATCTGAACTAAAAATCTACAAAGGAGTGAAATAAATGAGTCTTGTATCAATGAATGAAATACTTAACAAAGCAAAGGATTCAGATTACGCAGTTCCAGGTTTCAATTTCTATACATACGAAGAAGCGTTTCAAATAGTGCGAGCGGCAAATGATCTAAAGTCACCTGTAATACTTATGGCAACTGGTTCTTGCGTTGATCACCTTGGTCTTGATTTGATTGTTCAAATAGCGAAAAAACTTGCAATTGAATTTAACAACATTCCAGTAGCAATTCATTTAGACCATGCCTCCGATCAGAATACAATTTATAAAGCCATGAAAGCCGGTTTTACATCAGTAATGTTCGATGGTTCCCTACTACCTGTAGAAGAAAACATAAAAAAGACAAAAGAAGTTGTAAAAATTGGCAACGCACTTGGAGTAAGCGTCGAAGCAGAAATAGGACGCGTGGGCAAAGGTGAAGAAGGCAAAGACATAGGAGAAGTTCTTACAGCTCCAAAAGCAGCAAAAAGCTTCTACGAAAAAACAAACGTTGACGCCTTAGCTGTAGCCATAGGAACAGTGCATGGTATGCAGAAACAAGAAGCAAAATTGCGTTTCGATCTAGCAGAAAGAATATCTGAACTTGTTGATGTACCACTTGTATTACATGGTTCAAGCGGAGTAAAAGACGAAGAAATGAAACAAATAATAAAAACAAAATTCTCTAAAATAAATATAGGAACAAGGCTCAAAAAAGCCTATGCTGATGGTATAAAAGACTACATAAAAGATCACCCAAATGAAAAAGGTGCATTAAACATAATAAAAAAAGGATCTCAGGAACTGTATAAAGTTGTAAAAGAAAAAATCAAACTGGTCAACAGCCACAACAAAGCCTAATATATTTAATCCGCCCTTGAGGGCGGGGCACCGCGTTAGCGGGGAGGTGTGTTCACTTTCTCGTGTTCTCGGATTCTCGGGCTCTCGTTTTACTTTTTTGCACCAGTCGATGGACGAAGTGGAACGTTGGACGTTTATTTCATAAGGCGCATATCAGTTGTGGTTTTTGCTCCTGTCGGTTCACGGTCAACGGTAAACGGTTCACGCGTTTTGCACTTTCAATGGACCAAGCGAGTTGCAAGACGAGCGTTGGACGAAGTGTCAACGTTGGACCAAGCGTCAGCGTTGGACGTTATTTCCCCTGATTCTAAATAGCGCCAAATACTCACAAACAGCTGGATAGAATATTGCCAAAAAATGGAGTCTGTGCCGGAAGTCTCTACATTTCACAGAAGTCAGGCTCATTATCTGGTACTTGTCACGCTTTTGCTTACAATTGGCGTGACAATTCCTTTCCTGGCAATGGGAAAACTCAACGTGCTAAAAACAGAAACCGAAACTTGATTTGGCTACCCTTTTGGGTATAGACTAAATATAACTTATTCTGCAAGGAGTGATAGACATGCCCTTTAAAAGCCTATTTCTTTCAGGCTCTCCCGATGCCAATCCAAAAAAGGATAGGGCTTTTGTAAAAACAGAGCTTTCAGAAGTGGAAGTTGTACTCGTAAAGCACAGCAACTTTTCTGAGATATTGGATATATGCAAAGACTTTGCCACAAGAGGTGGAAATGCGATAATTTTATGCCCGGGTTTTACTCATGAGCAGGTTGCTGAAATCGCCAAAACTGTGGGAAAAGACGTTTCAGTAAATGTAGCAAGGGGCGATGGTAAAAGTTCATTAGCTGCTAGAAAGGCTATGGAAAAAGCTGGATGGTTTGACCGGAAAGAAGAAGATAGCAGATGAAAGCTTTTTTGAATGGAAAATTCGTTGAAAAAACCGAAAAGGTGATAACCCTTGAAAACAGGGGATTGACTTTTAGA
>JAYEJL010000158.1:0-37350 GCA_034660555.1 Thermotogota bacterium | reverse complement strand
AAGAAAAGCAGAAGAATTACTATATAAAGAAATTGAAGGACTTGGCAAAATTAAAGATATGAAATTTAATAAAGATGAAGTAATATTGACTGATTTTGACGGGCAATCGATAGCATTTTCAATGGATTGGTAAGGGGGAAATATTATGAGAAATGCTTTTATAATAATTATTCTACTACTGGCTGGTATAAGCACTTTTGCTTTGAAAATTGTTTCTGTTAACCCTGCGGGTTTTCCCATTGTAGAGCTCAAATTATTAGGAGCAAATGAGATCCCACCTGTAACAGAGAATGGGAGTTCTATTGAAATTCTTGATTCAAAAAGAAAGCAGGATGAGTTAATCATAACCTACATAAGTGATAATCCAAAGTCAAAAGAGGAAGCCACAGTAAAAGTTGAGAACGAAGAAATAACTTATAACATACCCTCTTTCAAAGAGTCAACGCTTCCATTATTTACACTCGAACAAGGAAGAACTATTAATATTGATGCTTCTTATCATGACTGGGCAAATATTTCAGGAGCTCGTTTAACCAAAGATTTTAGCTCTGCAACAGGAAAGGAAATAGCCGGGAATAGTGATCTTAGCGCAGTCCTTAAGACAGCTAAAGATGGAGATAATTATTACTTTCTCATAATTGTGAATGATGATGTCCCTCTGCCTTCACCAAGCCACGATCTCATGGAGTATGGTGATGCTGTTAAATTGTTTTTGGATGATAATGAATTTCATATTATCCCGGGTAACCTGATAGTTGAGGATGCGTCAATTTACCAAAAAGATGGGTCTAGTATTGACGAGTCAGAAGTAAAATGTAGTCTTCGTAAGGGTTTTTATATTTACGAGATTTCTATTAAACAAGAAATTCTTGAAGGTTTTGAAACAATCAGTGTAGAAATAATTGATAATGATGCAACCCAGAAAGAAAATTTCAGCACTTTAAAATACTCTGGAATAACAAGTGATATTTCTTACAACCCTCCCATAATTCATGTTGAAAGACCACGAGATGGTGTGACATTCAATAAACCATATCTTTTCATTAGTGGTTATGTAGAAGGAAAAGACGTTACCAATATTTCGATCAATCATGAAAAGGTAACCAGTGACGGGGAAACGCTTCCTCAGGAGATTAAAACCCTGTCACTTGATGAAGATGATTCCTTTACTCATAACTTACTTCTTGTCAGCGGTGAAAATAAAATTACCGTTACAGCAACAAATCTTGCAGGGCGAACATCAAAAACTTTCAATATACTGTATCCAAAGGATAATTCGCTACAATTTTTGGTTAAATGGGATGATACTACAGCAGATTTAGATCTTTATGTAACGCTTCCTGACGGAGAAATAATGTATTTTATGAATAGCGAAAATCCCGGGAAACTAACAACTGATGAACAGAGTGGTTTTGAGTTGTACGAAATACCCTTTAGCGAGATAACTGAAGGTTTGTACTACCCAAAAGTTCATATTTTCTCCGGTAGCGAACAAAAAGAGATAATTAATTGTGAATTTACAGTGAGATGGATTTTCCCTGGAGAACAATCAAGAGAAAAAGTTGTATTCAAGGAAAATTTTACGTTTAATTCCAGCGATGCAAATCAGGAAAATACTTCACCAAAATCAACGGGCAAAGATTGGAAAACATTTGATCCAGTACGAATACTTAAGCCGGAAGTACCATTGTACATAGAAACAAATCTACCTCAAAAACTGGAATCAGACACTTACTATCAGGTAAACAATGTTGAGTATAATGACCCTTTTTGCGGTCAATACCCTCTGGAATCAGTGGTAAACGCAACGATTTATCCAAGAAGCTTCAAAGTTGATGAATCGACAAGAATTGATGGTGATGATACTGAATATAAATTTTCTTCCTGGAAAAACTTAGGATCATCTACAAACATTGATGTTAAACTGAACTCTCCTACTACAATTGAGGCAATTTATGAAAAGTCTTTCAAAGTCGTTGTAAGAAAAATAGACGAAAATGGCAAACGTATAGGAGAGGATACCACTTACTGGGTCGTTGAAAACAACAGCATAGAGCTCTGTGCTGACGAAATTGGAGACCTATTATTTGCGGGCTGGATACTAAATGGTATAGAAAGCCAAACAAAAAGTCTTTGCACTAGCTTCAAAATAACTGCTCCAACACTGATCGAAATGAAATATCTCGGTACCGGGGATGTTGCTCTTGTTGACATTAATAAATTTAAGCAAGATTTAGATGCTGCATATGATTTCTTTGAAAACCTTGGTTTCTCTGTCACTAAAATTTCACTGGAAACGCTCAAAGAAAATTCGTCAATTGTTAAATCCTTTGAAATACTCTTTTTTGGATTTAGTGACGCATCAAGACTGGAAACGAAGGAATTGTTTGATAGCGATATTCATCAACTAATAAATTCATTTCTTGCTTCAGATGGACTTATGATTCTTTCAGGTTCTGGAGTTTATATTACCGAGCTGATTGGACTCACAACAACAGAGGATCAAGTAACTAATTCTGAATCCCTTGAAATGCCATCAAGACCCCTGTATGATCCTAACAATTTCTTTTCTGAATTAATCTTTACTTCCGCAGATTTCCTTCGGAGTGAAAAACCTGGAAATGATGTTTTAATTGGTGATTCGTTATGGAAAACAACCAGTGAACTGAAAAGTATAGACATAAACAATTTTGTTGTAAAAAATCTACCTATCCATTTCATTGAAACTGTTAAATATAAAGAGGGTGAAATATTAGGTGAAAATTATCCGGTACTTTTGTGGAATCTTGGCAGCTCAAGAATAGTTTATATTGAAGGCCTTTTTTCTGGTAAGGATTCTTTGCAAAATACCGGTATAGACTTCTCACGTGATGTTGTTGAAACAATATTAAGCCAAAAAACATCACCTTTATTAGTTACGCCATTTTTAGATGCTGTCGTTCGTACAGAAAACACGGCTCAGCTTATGATAGGTAAAGATAGAGCAGCATTTTACGAAGTATGGGGTGAAACAAGCTATGGCAACTTCAAATATATCGATACTGCTTATGGCAGAGGAATGATAGAAGTTGATTATAAACCCGATATTAAAAGCTACTATGTAAGAACACTTTCAGGTCTTTATGTTTCTGAACTTTCTGAAAAGAAAGAAGTTAACATACCTCAGCAAATTGACTATAAAGTATCAGAGAATCTGGTTGAAGCCTTTCTAGAAAACGGCAAAAAGTGGATCAAAGAGTTTAAAGGGACAAAAGATATTGTACCTTTGGAGTACGATTTCAACAGGGATAAAGTCAAGGATATTTTACTAGTTAGAGACCTAGATAAAGACACGATAAGTAAATCTCAAAGCAACCTTGTGTTGACCGCATTGTCAGCTGAAAATAGCGTTTTGTGGGAAAGAGTTATTGGCGAAAGAAGAATATATGCAATTTATCCAAACTATAAATTTAAGAAACTTATTAAATTCGAACACAATAACGATACATATTTCGCTCTGATTGCCAATTGTTTCGACCAGGACAATAAAGAAATCCTGAGTAGTATGGTTGCAATTATCGATGATACTGGAAAAATTTCGGGAGAACTCTGGCATCCGGGACCAATTAATGTAGCAGAACTGGAGGACTATAATAGCGACGGAATTAGAGAATTCATTTTTGCTGGCAAAAACCTCCACTCAAAGGGGGCTGATTACATTATCGTCTCATTAGACGAAATGATTAACAATTATGTACAGACGCCGCCTGGAAAAGGAAGCTTTTTCCCGGTTACTGATGGATACAAATACATGATGTACAACGAATACGATGAATTCATAGATATCGAAATTCTTCCTGATGGAAAAGGGATAAAACTTTTGACAGAAAACCGTGAGATCACCGTAAGGTGAAAACAATGAAACTAAAAATACTGGCTTTATTTACATTGTTTGTTATGGTATCTGTTATTTCATTTTCAATGGTTGAATACCTGGACGTAGTTTTGTCTGATTTTCCATTGGTCAGTATTTTAGCATCGTTGAAGGGATATTATCCTGTTAGTGAATGTAACTTTAAAGAAAATGGTAGAATCCTACCCTACAACATTACTGTTTTAAAGGAAGTTGTAACACAATCATTGGACTTTTATTTCTTTGTCGATACCTCTCTCTCAATGAACAATAGAATAAAATCAGTCCAAAAAGCACTCGAAGAAATTTACGCATCAACTTCAAATACAAGTACAAAAAAAGCCTTCCACTTCTATACGCTGGAGAATTATGTTCATTCTATAACAGAAACCGATCCGCTGGAAATCGATTCCGTTGTGAGATCTTTATTCAGCAATGTTGATAGTCCTGATGAACAACCGCTGGAGTATTTAAATAACATCATTAATAAAACTGACTCACCGTCAGTCTTTTTTGTGTTTACAGATCAAGATGGATTTTCAAATATCGAGATCGAAAGAATAAAAGAAATCTCAAAAAAACTTACCACAACGGGTTGTTACATGATAGTAGTTTGCAATAACAACCCGAAATTTGAAATCGACAACGTTTCTTTTATTGACTATCCTCAAATTCATGAAGCATATTCAATAATACGCGAAATTAAAAGCTATTTAGTGAAGCTTTCGTATGAGAGTACAGGTGTAAACATTCCTTTGCGTACCATTTCGTTGTTTGAAAATGAAAAAACATTCACTGCTCCTGCAACAGAAAAACCAAAAATTATTCTTTACAGGGATTTTGAAAAATATGGTTACATACCTGGTGATATTCTACAAATTAAGGGCTCAGTACAGGGAAGCTACAATAGTATTTCTGTAACCCAAAATAATTCCCCTATCTCTTTTTCGCTTAATGATGATGAATTTTACTTTGACGTAAAACTGATAGAAGGGCTTAATTCAATTCATATCACAGTTTCTGGAAATCGAGGGAAGACCTTATTAAATAAAGAATTCCTTGCTGTTAAGGAAAAACAATCAACGTTAGAAATCTTTCTTGACTGGGAAGATGAAAATGCTGATATAGACTTATATGTACAGGAACCCTCTGGCTGGGTGTATTTCTTGAATAAAGAAAACTTTGGACGCCTGATAGATGATGTTCAAACAGGAAGTGAAGGTGTAGAATACTATATATTGGAAAAAATAATTCCGGGAAGTTATGAAATATATGTCCATGCTTATGAGATCAACCAGCCTATCGCGGGCAAAGTAAATATACTGCTTAATGAAACACTTATTTCAAGCAAAACGTTCAGGTTAAATAAATCAAATACTGAAAATTGCTTCCCTGGGGATTCTGGTGATGACTGGCAACTAATAGAAATACTTGATCTATAAATTGTTATTAACGAAAAAAGGAGGTTCAAAAATGGCTGGCATTTCCAACAGAGCAAAAAACATGCCCTCTTCACCGATTAGAAAACTTGTTCCATTCGCTGATAAAGCAAAAGAAAAAGGCATAGAAGTATTTCACCTAAATATTGGACAACCTGACATTGAAACTCCGGACGTTTTTATGGCCTATATCAATAAACATGGTCCTAAAGTTGTTTCATATTCTCATTCCGCAGGATTAATTGAGTTAAGAGAAACATTCTGCAAATACTATAAAAGAAGGAACATTGAGCTTAATCCTGATGAAATTATCATAACTTCTGGTGGAAGCGAAGCAATAATTTTCGCTCTTGCGTCAGTTGCTGATCCAAATGATGAGGTCATAGTTATTGAACCTTTTTACGCTAACTACAGAGGTTTTGCAAGTTTATTAAACATAAAACCAATTCCCATTACTTCACATGTCGAAAATGGCTATAGACTCCCTTCCAAAGAAGCCTTTGAAGAGGTATTGTCCGGCAAGACACGAGCAATACTTTTCTCAAGTCCATCAAATCCAACAGGCACGGTATATACACGGGAAGAAATGGACCAGCTTATAGAACTTTCTAAAGAACACGATCTGTTTTTGATTTCAGACGAAGTATATAGAGAATTCACTTTTGACAATACAAAAACATATCCACTATTGTCTCTGTATCCGGGAGATCGTTCAATAACTGTAGACAGTGTTTCAAAACGATTCAGCGCATGTGGTGCAAGAATAGGATTAATAGCTTCTAAAAACAAAGAGGTTATGAATAGCGCAATGAAATTCGCCCAGGCAAGATTATCTCCTCCTGCCATATCGCAGCTTGGCACAATAGGATTGCTAACACTTAATGACAGTTATCTTGAAGAAATCAAAGATGAATATGAAAGGCGAAGAGATGTGGTTTACGAAGAGCTTTCAAAAATTGATGGAGTGGTAATGCATAAACCACAGGGTGCATTTTACATCTCTGTGGCACTGCCAGTGGATGACGCTGAAGCTTTTGTGAAATGGATGCTTACGGATTTTTCTTTCGATAAAAAAACTACAATGGTTGCTCCGCTCCAGGGCTTTTATAGCACACCGGGTAGAGGGAAAAATGAAGTAAGAATTGCTTATGTTTTATCAACTGAAAAATTAAGACTAGCCTGTAATATACTTGCAGAAGGCATTAAAACCTATAACAAAATAAAAGTATAAATAGTTGAAATTACCCTTCATTAAATTATATAATAACATAGAGGGTTACTTCAGCGTTAAGCCGGTGGTTATCACCGGTTCTTTTTATTTTCTATAATTTCTTTTGCTGTGTGCCAGGCAAGAGATGCACATTTGATACGCACGGGGAATTGTTTGACACTCTCAAAAATAACGGCATCACCGAGTATTTCACCATTATAATTCTTATCTTTAAGCATTTTGATGAAGTTATCAATTATGTCATTTGCTTGCTTCAAATTCTTTCCTTTTAGTATTTCTGTCATAACAGAAGCGGAAGCTATGCTTATTGCACAACCGTTCCCTTCAAAGGTTATTTTTTCTATAGTGCTGTTTTCAATATTCATGAAAACCTTCAGTTCATCCCCACAGGATAAATTAGCTCCTTCCTTTAAATCAGTCGCGTCATCTAAAACACCCTTATTTGAAGAATTCTGATAGTGCTTAAGGATTATGTCAGAGTAAAGATCTCTAATATTCATGAAAACCACCTCAGAGATTTCTCTATGCCATTTACAAGTGCGTCAACATCTTCAGGTGTGTTATAAAGATAGAAGGATGCCCGGCACATTGATGGAATGCCCAACGCTTTCATTTGAAGTTGTGAACAATGATGGCCGCTTCTTATTGCGACATTTGATAATCTGCTAAGTAACTCAGCCAGGTCATGAGAATGAACATAATCATGAGAAAATCCTACTATTCCATGAGCCTTTTTGTCACTAAAAATTGTTATTCCATTTATTCTTTTCAAAGATTCAATCGCCTTACTTGTTAAAAATTCAATATATTTGTTCAATTTTGAAAAACCTATCTCTTTCAAATAATCTATGGCTTTTGCTAGTCCTGCAGCTCCAGAAACATTTGGTGTTCCCGCTTCAAACTTGTATGGAAGCTTATTGAATGTTGTAGATTCTTCATACACTTTATCGATCATTTCTCCACCAAACTCAATAGGATTAAGTTTTTCCAGCAAATCACCCTTTCCTACCAGTGCACCTATTCCCATAGGTCCGAGCATTTTATGTCCGGAAAAAGCAACAAAATCAACATCCGATTTCTTGAAGGAAAATTCTTCATGTGGAATTAACTGGGCACCGTCAACAACAACTATTCCGCCTTTTTTGTGAACCAGATCTGTTATTTCTTCGAATGGAGTTCTGTAACCAAGACTGTTTGTTAAACCAGCAATTGAAAACACAAATGGTTTATCGACAGAATCAATTGTTCTGTTTACTTCATCAACCAAAAAAGTCCCATTATCGATATTTACAGGAACAAACTCTACACCAAGACGAGCTAACTGCTGCCAGGGAACATAATTGCTGTGATGCTCAAATTTTGGAACAACAAATGTTTTATATGTATTAGAGAAAGCCAGAGAATACGCAAGCATATTTAGCGATTCTGTTGTTCCTCGAGTAAAAATCACTTCACGTTCCTCGCAGTCAATGAAATCTGAAACCTTTTTTCTTGATTCTTCAAAAACTCTTGTGGATTCTTCTGCCAGTGCATACAATGCTCTGTGAACATTTGCATTTTTACTTGAATAGTAACGATTCATAGTTTCAATAACTGATTTGGGTTTTTGTGTTGTGGCTGCACTGTCTAAATAAACAAGATCAGGATATTTGTTGAATAAAGGAAAATCCTTTTTCTTGATTACAAAATAATCAATCAATTCTTGTTGCAATATCATTTTTCATCCTCTCACATTCTTCTTCAAAGCTATTTTCTATCTTACTAAACAATGCATTAAACATGGAAACAACTATCATCTTTCGTGCTTCACTTAAGTTATAACCTCTACTCATTAAGTAATACAAATGTTCTTCATTGATCGAATCTACTGTGGCTGCGTGAGAAGCCTCTACGTCATTCTCATTTACAAACAAGCCCGGTATTGTCTGTACGTATGAATTCTCAGAGAGCATAATCATACTACTCTGCTCTTTCCCAATTACACCTTTTGCTTCACTGGCAATATGTATGGAAGGTCTGAAAATCGCTTTTGCAAAATCATCAAGCGTTCCTATTCCATTTATTATACCATGAGACTCTTTACCGGAAAGTTTTACAACGTACTGAGAATCAATCTTACCCCGATTTGCAACTAGAAATGCTGGGATAATCTCTGCTTTAGTTTTTTCTCCTCTACCCAGCACAAAGTGGTGAGGTACAACAGTACCATCTGAAATATTAAAATCCGTTATCCGCAGTTCAGCTCCGTTCTCAAGCTTATATAAATTATTAGTGAAACTAAAAGCATTTTTATCCGTAACTCCAGAAAACAAAATATCCAGACTTGATCCGTTCTGCAGAAGAAATCTGTTATTCATTACCACCAAACCTTCTGAATAGTTTTTTACATGAATTTTCACCTTCATATTTTCAGGTATCACAAACAGATTTGTTGTATAAGAAGGACGGTTTGGACCTGAATATGTACTTATCGTTAATGGAGTATCAAAATGCTTGAATATGTTTCCGTCTGAATTAAAAATATCTGCAAGCAAAACAATTTTTCGATCTGATCCTTCAAAATCGAGACTTTCAAATATGAACCGCTCAGCCTTATTCATTTCTTTTATTGGCTTGTAAATTCCCTTTCCCTTTATTTTAATAGTTGAACACATGGCATTTTTTAGTGGGGGCAATTGGAGTTCCTCCAGCGAGATCTTTCTCCAGTCGGGAAAACGGAGTTTTTCATATTCAAAAAATCTTTTCATTTTGAAACTGGAATATTCTTTTCCATCTTGCTTATTAAAACTGCTCAGTTCTAGATGACCATAATCATTCACTGATAATCCTTTGTTACCGGGTACAATCAATTTCATATTATTATGATCTCTATCAATCACTCTTTCCATTGTAATCACTCCATTATCCTATAGTGCTATTCATTTCAATGTTTATTAATCTGTTTAGCTCAACAGCATACTCAAGTGGCAATTCCTTTGTAATTGGTTCAATAAAGCCTCTCACAATCATAGCCTTAGCGTCATCCTCTGTGAGACCCCTGGACATTATGTAAAAAAGCTCTTCCTCCCCAATTCGGCCAATTTTCGCTTCATGACCTATATCAGAGAGATTATTCTCTACAACTATTACCGGGTATGTGTCTGCCCTGGAATTGTTATCAATCATCAATGACGTACACTTAACGGAAGATCTAGAATTTCTTGCTTCTTTAGCAATTTTCAGAAGTCCCCTGTAAAATGCCCATCCTCCATTAACACTGATACTTCTCATATCTATATTGGAGCTGCTTCCACTTCCTAGATGTATCACTTTAGAACCTGTATCCATGTGCTGAGCTTCTCCAGCATAAGTTACACCAAGATGGTAAGCATGAGATTGTCTTCCTTTCAATAAAGTTGTAGGATATAACATAGTTTTTTCACTACCCAGTGAACCAGAAATCCACTCCATGGAACCATTTTCCTCAACGATAGCTCTTTTGGTGTTAAGGTTGAAAGTATTTTTTGACCAATTTTGAATGGTGGAATATCTCACACTTGCATGCTCTTTTACAAAAATCTCGACCATACCAGCATGCAGATTATGAATATTGTATCTTGGAGCAGAACATCCTTCTATAAAGTGAACCTTACTACCCCTGTCAGCAATTATAAGGGTATGTTCAAACTGTCCGGTACCCTGAGCATTCATCCTAAAATATGCTTCTAGAGGTAAAGAAACCTCTGTATTTTCTGGAATATATACAAATGATCCCCCGCTCCAGATAGCACCATGTAATGCTGCATATTTGTGAACATCTGCAGGAACAAGTTTCATGAAATATTTCCTGACCAATTCTGGGAATTCTTTAACGGCTGTTTCCATATCTAAAAAAACAACACCCATATTCTCCAGCTCTTTCTTAATATTCTGATATACAACTTCAGAATCGTATTGAGCTCCAACACCAGCAAGAGCTTTGCGCTCTGATTCAGGAATACCAAGTCTTTCAAAGGTATCCTTGATTTCGTATGGCACATCATCCCAGTTATTTCCTTTGTTAGCTTCTGGTCTTAAATAAGGAATTATTTGTTGAATATCAAGCATACTGGTATCCACTCCAAAACGAGGCTCTTTAATATTTTTGAACACTTCGAGTGAATCTAATCTGTGTTTAAGCATCCATTCTGGCTCATTTTTATATGAAGATATCTCCTCAATCAATCCTTTTCTTATACCAGGTTTACTTTTTGCAGAATATCTAGTACTGTGTTTGAAATTAAAGCTTTGATCATCAATGAACACATTGTTCATAAGAGCTCACTCCTTCGATTCGTTTAGGGCAAATGAATATCCTGATTTTTCTACCTGACCAGCTAGCTCTTGTCCTCCACTACTGATTATTTCCCCCGCCATAAGGATATGAACTTTATCAGGTATAATATATTCCAAAATTCTTTTATAATGTGTAATTAATAGTAAACCATTGTTACTATTTCTGTATTCATTAACGATTTTGGCAATTTCTCTCAAAGCATCAACATCCAGGCCAGAATCAATTTCATCAAGGATAGCCATTTTTTTCTTTAGAAATGTGAGTTGCATAACCTCATTCTTCTTTTTCTCTCCCCCTGAAAAACCGACGTTCAGATATCTGCTTAAGAAATCAGAACTCATGTTCATGCTCTCAATTACTGATTCAAGCTCCTTGTTCATCTCTATCATCGAAGTCTTGCTATCTTTTTGTTTTGTAGTAAACAAGAAGTTTCTCAGTTTGATTCCATTAATCTCAGGTGGTTGTTGAAATGAAAGGAAAATACCCCTATTTGCTCTCTCGTCAATGCTTAATTCATTGATTGATTCCCCATCGTATATTATCTTACCTGAAGTAACCTTATACTTTGGATTTCCCATCACTACATTCGCCAGTGTTGATTTACCACTACCATTAGGTCCCATAATTGCATGGGTTTCACCCGATTTAATCTCAAGATTTATACCCTTTAATATTTCAATATCTTCGTTAGCAAGTTTCACATGAAGATTCTCAATTTTTAACAGACTCACTCTTTTCCCTCCCTAATTCCGAGTATTTATATCTGATTATAACATATGAAATACTTCATTGCATTTGAGCGTCTCACCCTCTTCTGGTAGAATAATTCGAAGGGGGATTGCTTATCATAAGTTTTATAGTAGGCCTATTAATGGGAATAGCCAATTTAATACCGGGGGTAAGTGGAGGAACAATGGCATTAATAGGCGGAATCTACGATCAGCTTATTTCATCAATTAATTCAGTTACTTCACTTAAAATAAACAGAGATGCTGTCTTTTTCTTGCTTACAATAATTTCAGGAATAATAATAGCCATCTTTGGTTTCTCTCATTTAATAAATTTGGCCATTAAACGTATACCTGGCTACACATATGGTTGCTTTATTGGTCTGGTAGCTGGCTCTACACCTTTTGTTATGAAAAGGCGCACAAAAGGAAAAAAGAGCAACTATTTATTTATGCTTATGGGTATAGTGCTGGTAGTTTTGCTTGCTTTCACTGCTGGTAATCCTGAAAAAGTAAATGAAACCGGAGAAGTTACTCATTCAGTGGGCTCACTTGTATACGACAGTATAGCTGGTTTCTTTGGAGCTGCCTCAATGATATTACCTGGATTGAGCGGAGCATTTATTCTGTTAATCATGAATGAATACATACGAATTGTAAACGCGGTATCATCAATGGACCTATTAATACTGTTATTTACAGCTATAGGTATTTTTCTTGGGATTATTTTGGTAAGCAGGCTTCTAAAAAAATTGCTTGTTAAATTCCCATCCGAAACATTTTCATTTCTTGCAGGTTTGATGATAGGATCGATACCCGATCTGGCATTAAGAGCGGGAACTTATCCTGAAGTCGCATTTAGAGTATTAGGCGGAACATTGTTTGGTTTACTGATGTCTTTTTTTCTTTCCAAAGCTGGACAAAGAAATAATGAAGAAATTTAGATGGCGTGCCCGGTGGGACTCGAACCCACAATCTCTGGAGCCGGAATCCAGTGCTCAATCCATTGAGCTACGGGCACAAACTCTGTAGGTATATATATTCTTTTCATCTTTTAAGTTTTCAGGACAATTTTCTTGATTTTCTCTATTAATAACTATCGAAGAATACTCTTCGGGGTAAACATCTTTTATTATGTTTACAGGAGAAAAACCTTTTCTTTTAAGAAGTAGAAAAATCTGCGGATCGCTGGTAAAAATCTTTTTATCTTTATGTTTTTCATTTAGTAAATAAACAATTTCAGGATTATCAGGTTGATAAACGAGTAATTTTGATTCTGGCAATTTCTCCCATTCGGGTATCCATTCAGGGAAGGCATCTACAATTTTGCTGGCATTTGATGAACGTGGATTGAATCTCCTGAGAATATTTAGTGCGCTCAATGCATCTTTATTATTGTTAAAACTTTTTCTTGAACTTGCAGCAAATCTAGAGCTCTCCGTGGACAATCGTTCATCGAAGAGCCATACAGGTTTGTTGACAAGTTCGGATACTTTCAAAGCAAAGGAAACCACTTTCAGTGTGATTTCGTTATATCTTCCTGACATCGAAACGGGCAGTCCAACGACAACAGTATCAATTTCTCTGGCGTTTACAATCTCCTTAATTTTTTCTTTATAATTCTCGATAGTAATAGTTTTAAGTGGCATTTCAACTGCTTCTACAGAAATTGCTATACCGATTCGCCTGGTCCCATAATCAATGCCCAGTATTTTCATAAAAAGCACCAATTATATTTTTTTCATAGAATTTGTATCCAATTACTTCAATTTTGTTCTTTTTAAGCACCAACATAGCTTCTTCAAAATCATTTTTATTAATAGCTATATGTAGTTCAGTTCCATTACAACTATTTGATGGGAAGATCTTCGCAAAAATTTGACTTCCTCTTATATGATTTAATGCTTCAAGCACGTATTCTGTTTCAACCGATATACAGGTATTAAGCTCCAGTGTATCTATCAATTCTTTAATAATTCACTTCCTTTCATAAGACTTCTAAGAAGTGACCTTGTGGTGGTCGTAGATAGTTTTGATGCATACCACCTACTCATCCTTTTCTCGGGTATTCCTTCACGGTATCTTAACGTTCTTTTCATTTCCTCAATGCTAAATGTTTTTCCATTAAGTTTCTTCCATAATTCACCATCGTATTCAATATGCTTCATCTCTTCAAGAATCGCGAGATTAACCTTCGATTCAATATTACTAAGGCTAAGCGCTTTCTTGATATCTTTATCAGAAGCTGGAAGAACATCAACTATATCCTGATAAAGCCCCTGAACCTCTTCACATGTGGGGAAAAGTTTATCAATTTTATTGACATTCGATAACAAATCATTCTTGTTGAAGGCCAAATTTAAGAATAGCTCAGTATCGTCTCCGGGTTTGGTAGATACTGCATCAAGCATCTCAAGAAAATTCTTAGGGGCATTATAAAAAACTATATTGGAGTTTCCAAGCATAACACCGAGCCCATCACTTGAAGGTGTAGCTATCAACACTTTTATTTTTTGGCGTTCTATTAGCGAATAGATATTCATTCGCTGGAAGTATTTCAGTAAATAGTTGTAGAAAATCAGCTCACCATTCTGAAGTGTATGAGATAATCGTTCCCCAAGAGTTTTTGTTAGTGCAACGGTTTTATTTGGCGAATCAACTATTATGGCAACATTTTCACCATGCCTTACAAGCGAAAGTATCTGGTCAACTTTTTTCCTGGTACCTCTATTGTCAATTATGCCAACGTGCTTTATAGGCAAAGGATTGTAAATATAATTGATGCAGTATTTCTCCATTAATTTCTCTACTTCATCACTAAAAATACTCCCGGTAAAACCAGCTCTTTGCAAAATTTTCGGAAGTTTATCTATCAACTTATTATAATCAGGATGATCTCTATAGATCTCAGAAAAAATATAAACAGGTTCGTCGAATATTATCTCGTCAAACTCCTCCATATAATAATCATAGTTATCCATAAAAAATGAAAGTGTACTAAAAACTACAGAACTGCACGGTTCTCCCCTATAAAGTGAATTTGCATATAATGGTTTAACAGGATCTATATAGTGCTGCAGAGAATGATATGTATGTGCCAGCGTACTGTTCAAACCGGATACCACCGCAGTTTTCTTTTCGGTTCTGTAGTTGCTTAGTATTTTCCAAGACAGATAAAGATGTTTCAGTCTAATATTTCCAAAGGCTCCCCATGGGTTAGAAGAACCAATTCTCATAAAACCATAAGCTTTATGAGAAAGCTTCCTTTCCAATTCATAGACGGTCAATGAAACGTCAACCCTTGGCTCATTTCCAAAGGGTTTCTGGTTCTTCCAGTCTCTAATAAATTCAAAGACAAAGTTTTTATCTCTTACCTCTTCCTCAAACACCGGATCTATGTGAATATTTGCATCTACAAGTGAAAGCTTAACTGTTTCAATATCACCATACATATTGTCTCTTTTTATATTAACTACAACATCAGCCTTGAGCAAACTTGGTTTTACATAACGATATTCTTCAAGAAGCTTACTCATACCAAATCCTATGGCAAATATTTTCTGTTCTCCCGATCTGAGAATCAATTTCAGGTGATTTCCATTATTACCAAATATCTTCGCCTTTTGAATGTTTAGATCCTTTATGAGAAATCTTGGTTCGGGATTTGAATGTCCAAAGGGTCTTAGCACATCCAGAACTTTAAGTGTTTTGGTTTCAATTTCATCAAGAGTTATCTCCTCGTCAATCTCAACCATATGCAATGGTAAATCTTCTCCGTAAAGTTTTCTATAAGCCTGGTTTATCCTTTTTCTCATGAGAAGGATATTTTCTTTTTTTATGCTGAACCCCGCGGCCATCTCGTGTCCGCCAAATTCTTCAAACAGATCACTGATTTCATTTAATAACGCAATTATGCTTACACCTGATGGACTTCTTGCTGATCCTTTTCCAATATCCTCCGATGTTGAAATCAAGAATACTGGCTTGTTATATATTGATACAAGTCTAGAAGTAACAATTCCCAGAACTCCCAAATGCCAGTTTTCTCCATACATTACAAGTACCTTTGCTTCCTTCAATTCTTCGTCTGTTTCAATCTCCTTTTTTACATGCTCGAAGATCTTTGCTTCTATCATCTGCCTGTTCTGATTGTGCTTGAGTAAACGTCTTGCAATTGACATGGTTTCGTTCATATCTTCACTGATCAGTAATTCAAGGGCAACAATAGCAGAGTCCATTCTTCCCGCTGCATTAAGTTTTGGTGCAATTTTGAAAGCAATATCTTTTGCAGTTATATTTTCAGGATTAATTCTTAACAAACCGAGAAGCGCTTTTAAACCTGGCAATGGATTTTTCTGTATCTTTTTAGTTCCTTCTTTTACAATGTATCTGTTTTCATCCTTTAATGGAACAATATCAGCTATGGTACCAAGCGCAACAATATCCAGGAAATCTTCAGGATTCAAAGGCAGCTTCATAGCTTCATTCAACGCACACATCAACTTATATGCTACACCAACACCAGCCAGACCTTTAAAGGGGTAATCATCATCGGGTCTTTTTGGATTTATGACAGCTTCTGCTGGAGGCAATGAATCTTTTATTTCATGATGATCACTTACGACAACTTTAAAACCAAGATTTCTTGCATATTTTATCTCCTCTACAGAAGTGACACCACAATCCACGGTAATTAAAATTCTATGTCCTTTGTCATAGAGTTCTTTTATTGCCTCTTTGCTGAGACCATAACCCTCTTCAAGTCTCAAAGGTATGTAATAATGAACGTTAAATCCCATTTTTTTCATTGCAAGATAAAGAAGGGCGGTTGACGTAACACCATCAACATCGTAATCTCCAAACACGACAATTGATTCATTTTCAGGTGCCTTTAATAGCGTATTAACAGCTTTGTCCATATCTTTTAGCAGAAACGGATCATGAAGAATACTTCGTTCAGGGTTTATGAAAGACATTGCTTCGTTAATGTCACATATATCTCTTTTAACAAGCAACCTTGCTAAAAACTCATCAACCCCAAGATATTCCATAAGCCGAGATACCGTAGTATCATCAAACTTACGGAGCTTCCACTCCTTTCTCATTTTTTTCACCTTCTCTCTTTTTTTCCTTTGTAAAAATTATATCATTATATGCAATCTTTATTGCCTGAATAATCTACTGAAAAACAATATAGTAAAATATACTTATGATGAGACTTGACAAATATATTTCCAGATTCTTAGACCTTTCCAGGAAAATTACGAAAAAAAGAATTCGTTCGGGAAGGGTAAAAATAAATGGAATTACCACAGCTGATCCGTCTATAAAATTGAACGGTGATGAGTCAGTGACCTTTGATGATAAGATTGTCACCCCCTATGGAAATGTCTATGTATTATTGAACAAACCTGCAGGATATGTTTGTTCAAGAAATGCGCAAGAAGGACCCACTGTATTTTCCCTTGTAAATGAAAACTACGAAAAAGAACTTTCTATCGCAGGTAGACTTGACAAAGATGCCCGGGGTATGCTCATTTTAACAAACGATGGTAAATTTCTTCATCACTGCATAAATCCCAAATTCAATGTCAAAAAGGAATACATTGTAACGGTGAGCGAAGAACTAAGAGTTCAGCAACTTGAACGGTTGTTATCAGGAATAAGATTAAAAAATGAAATTTATAGAGCAGACGAAATTGAATGGAAAGAACCCCATAGATTCCGGATTGTTTTAACAGAAGGAAAATTTCATGAAATAAAGAAAATGGTTGAATTTCTAGGTTCTGAAACTAGTGATATTTTTCGAGTTAGAATCGGAAATCTGGATCTTCCTAAATCACTTAATGAAGGTGAATACAAGGAATTAACTCTCCAAGAAGCAAAAAAAATCACCCCGTATATGGGGTGATTTTTTCAGTACAAATCTATTACGGTTATTTAATGGGTGTTAACTCGTAGGTATATGAGTAACTCTTTTCCTCGAAGTACATAATTAAATGCACAGAATAGAATCCTTCTTTCAACATAAGTATCTCATGGTGACCTGCTTCAATCTCTATTGTTGTATTTGTCCTGCCCACTTCATAACCATCCACAAATATCCTGGCATCTGATGGATTGGTGTTTATTCTGACTTTAGCCACCGGTTTTATCTCTTCTAATGTGAAGTTGTAATTGTACGACTGTCCCGACTGAACAGATATTTCTTCTGACTTTGATATAAAACCGTCTTTATCGATGCGAACTGTATAGGTTCCTTCATCAAGAGATAACTGAAGCGGTGTTGTTCCTCGATAACTTGAATTAATATAAACTCTCGTATTGGAAGGGCTACTGCTAAAATTCACTACAGATTTTGATTTGCTTAAGTTAACATTTATTACCCTATCTGATGATATGTAGAATGACTGACTGTAACTTGAATATCCACTGGCTCCAACTTTAAAATTATGGCTTCCTCTTTCCAGGTTCATTACAAGCGGCGTTCTTCCTCTATAGGTACCATCAATATAAACGTTCGCTCCATAAACATTTGAATTAATCTCAACACGGTATGTTTGTATCTGTTCCTGAAGAGCTATTGAACGTGATGTATCAGAATTAATGTTTATCGTTTCTTCATGGGCCCTATAACCCTGCTTTTCTAATCTCAAAGAATGTGTCCCCTGATCTACACCTAATCTTATAGGACTCTGTCCCACATAGTTGTTGTCTATATAAACATCTGCTCCAGCTGGTGAGCTGTTAACAATCAGCGAATACTGACGGGTTATGCCCTCAAGGTTCAAGGTAATTGAATTTGTTCTACCGGCAATAACATTTGCCATTGTGTTTGCCTGTCTGTATCCCTTTTTGACAGTGGTTATATAGTGAGAACCTTCAGAAAGCCTTACGCTCAATGGAGATTTACCATAGTGAACTCCATCAACAAATACATCTGCCCCCGATGGTTGCGTTCTTATCTTCAGTGCACCCTCGGTAGGTTTTGTATTAACATAAAAGTACGTCTGGTTTACAGCATATTCCGCCTTTTCCACAAAAGGTTTAACAAGCTTTTCAATTACATTTTCAGCAGAACTACCAAACATAGGGAAAGGATCAACATCAAGTCTTTTTACCAGATCATCGAGAAATGCTATAGGAGATGTTGATGCAACTATTTGAAAGATTTCCAAACCCGAAGGACCTGAAACCCTTAATTTATACCTTGTAGATGCACTATCCGTTGGCAATTGATATTCCCTGTTTGCTTTCACATGATTCTCTTTATCATACTTATTTGGGAAAAGCAACTGGACTTCTCCATCTGGCATTATGTCGTATATAGCTATGTAAGCATCTTTGTTTGTTTTGAAGAAAATTCCTACTTCTTCACCGGTTCTATAGACAGATCCCGGTTCCTTATCCATCCATATTTGTACCTGCAACTCCTGATCCGGTTCGGGCACGATTATAACCTTTTGTAACTCATATTCACCGCCAAAAACCATCAATGAAGCCAACAGAACAAATAGTACGGTTCCCGTAAGCAACTTCCTCATTATCCATCCCTCCTCCTGTTACTCTATTTAGACTTATTATCTTCTTCAATGTTTGATTTAGATGTAATATTTTCTTTTGACCCGGTTTCTTTAGTAAAGGTGTAACTCTTACTTATCCTGATTATTACCAGTGTAAGCAACGCGATTATTGTACCGAATATTATTCCATATATGCTTCTCAATAACTGCGTCCATAGTGGTGGTGTTGCGTGACAAAATGTATTGATAACCGATACGAAGGCTATACTTCCCAAAGCAGGGATAAGGGCACCAAGTTTCCCATAATTCCTAAAACCTTGAACTATTGCTACAAGCAGGAACGGATATCCGATCAATTCTTTAAATCTTGGCCGAACAAGTAATAACGAATCAAGCATATCTCTTAACTGCCTTTCAAAATTTAGCACAAGTGAAAAATTGCCACTTCTCAAAATATAATAAATAATTCCAATGACAAAAATTACGACCATGACTATATCGAATAATGTAAAATCTTTACTTCTTTTTCGCACTAATCCCAGTCCAAAGATAATTACAGGAAGAATAAATAATGAAAGTTTAACTCCCCTGAACAATTCTATTCCATTCTGATAAGCAGGTGAAACCATCTGCGTATTTACAGCAATTCCAAGTATAACCGCTGAAATAAAGAAAAGAAATAACATTAGCAGTTCCTTCCCTTTACCTTTTCTGCGCGAGATACGCATTAATGTGAAAAACAAAGCAACTTCTCCTATTACAACAAGATATGTTAGGGAAAGCCAACCTGAAATCGCCAGAATTACTAAATATCCAAAGGCAAGGAATAAGTTGAAGGAAGCAATGCCTAGAAATCCTGTTATTATGGCTAAATTGGTTGAAGAAGGTTTGCTGTAACTGACTGATTTAATCCTATCTGAAAACAATCCTTTTTCCTTAAGCTGATTGGACACACTTTTCACAAGATTCTCATATTCTAAACGTTCACCCTGTCCATAAACGAAAACCAGAGTATCAACACTTCTTTCTTGAACCGCTCTTATATATCTTAATACTGCACTTTCTAGATCATAATTGGGATATTCTTTTGATTTGATCTTGTGAACTCTAAAAACAAGAGAAGGATGTTTTCTTTCTTCCATGATTTGTCTAATAAAAAATTCTGTTTCGTCAAACTCATAGTAACCTGTGCAAATTTGGTAATAATCAAGCATCTCTGCTATTTCAGCTGGTGTAAGAGTAGATACACCTGTAAGAATTATTTGCCTATTTTGCCTGAAAAGTTCTTCAAGTCTATCTTTTCGCAAGTTTTCTGAAAGGTTCACCTGTAGTACACCTTCTTCTCTTGCAGCATTAAGCCTTTCACCAACATCCTCGACATCGCTTTTTATTAATTCATATTCATCTATTCCGTTTACTGGTTTTTCCAGAATTATCGCTGCATCATTCGTATATGAATCAGCTTTCATTCTGTCTGGTAAGTATGATATAAGCAAGAAAAATCCAAAAACAAGGAAAAGAATGAAAAGAAACATCCTCGGACTTCTTATCCCCGTCCTGTTTTCTCTTCTTGAACTTCTTCTGGTGTTCGTGGATCGAATTCTAACCCCTGCCACTTTCGATCTCTCCTTCCTAATAACAAATATATCATGAGTGCAACAAAAAGAAGGTATATACTGTATGGTATTAATTGTATCAATTTCCATTTTGAACGTTCATTCTCAAAACTTTCATCAAAAAAGGCATTCATTGCAAATACAATATCTAATTCTTGTCTGAATTCTTTAAGAGTAAACTTGACAAAGGCTTCAAAATCATATCTTCTTGATAAATATATGGCAAAACTTTCAACAGCGCGATAGAAGTTCTCCTTTTCATCAGGATAATGATCAGTGTACTCGGTAAAATCATCGAAAATCGCATTGAGAGGTAACAGGTTAAGTTTCCATTTGTCTAAAACAGTAAACCAGGAAGCTACAAGTTCATGATACCAGATCGGTAACTCTTCGGCATCTATATCATATTCCTTCGCATATTCCATTAGGAAAATGTGAGCCATTTCATGTCTTGCTTGATCTGAATAATATCCTGAGGATGGAATTAAAACTCTGTAACGGGAGTTATATTTAACTGCTCGGGGATGATCATTTACTGTGTCTAGAATTACTAGTGTGTAGTCAGGTTTAACCTCAAACATTTCAAATAATCTTTTATACGCTGATTCAATGTCTTCTTTTATGCCAGCAAAAGCTGGTCCAATAAATAGAAAAAATATAAAAAAGACAGCAAAAACATTTCTCATTATTGTTCAAGGCTTTTTTTGACTTTGGTTAAATCATCAGGTAATTTTGAACTGAATTTAACCTGATGGCCACTAAATGGATGTTCAAATTCAATTCTTGAGCAATGCAAAAAATAACGCTTTAGATTATGTGCTTTTCTGAAATGAGCGTTTAGTTCTTTATCACCATAAACTTCATCTCCCAGTACTGGATGATCTCTTTTGCTGAACTGTATTCTTATTTGGTGTTTTTTCCCAGTCAATAACTTTACATCTACTAAGGAACAAACGTTATATACATTTTTAACTGAGGAAGTAAGTTCCATTTTTTCATTTCCCTCAAAATCAATCAGTTTATCTGTATTTCTTTCAAGATTTCCTTTTATCAATGTTACATAATATTTGTCAATGTCTCTGTTTTTGAACATTTCAGTGATTCTTCTGGCAGCTTCAGGCGTTTTTGCCACCACCAGCACACCTGAAGTATGTTTGTCAAGACGATGAACCAATCTTGGTTTGAACCCCTTATTTTCACCGTATGCAAGTAGTCCTTCTATAATTGTTACTATCTGTATCCCCTTTCCAGGATGCATGGATATTCCAGGGGGTTTATCCACTGCTATCAGATAATCATCTTCGTAAATAAACTTCAACGGTAAATTGAGTGGTTGAGGTTCTCTTTTCTCTTCAAGCCTTTTTAAAGGCTCCTCATTACCTGAATAATTAATTTCTACTGAATCTCCAACAGACAATTTTAAAAAAGGCTTCCTTGCTTCTTTTCCATTGATTGTAATGTTACCTGTGCGTATTAACTTATATATTGAGCCAAGTTTTAAATCCTTTAATACATTTCGCAAAAATCTGTCCAGCCGCTCATAATAATTATTCTCACTAACTGTATATTTTCTTCTAATAGACATATTAACTAATTTAAAATATCTTTCTTCTCAATCAATCCTCTTCAACACCAAGCTCTTTACTAATGTAATCAACAATGTCACCAATTGTGGCAATATTTTCTACATCTTCATCTTCAACCTTTACACCAAATTCGTCTTCAAATGCCATTACAAGATCTACCAAATCCAGAGAGTCAGCTCCAAGATCTTCAATGAGATCAGAATCCAGTGTTACTTCTTCGGCATCTACACCCAATTTTTCAGTAACTATCTCAACCACCTTTTCTAAAATTTCTTCTGTACTCATTTTTCTTCCTCCTTCGTGCTTGATAGTTATATTTTGTATCATTAATTATATTGATACTGATGGCTTAAGTCAATGTACTCTGAGTATTCTACCACATGTTGTTATATAATCAACTTGAATACCAAACTTTACAGGAGGTTATCAAATGTCGTACTCACAGATCGCGGAAAAAATAAAAAGCGAATTACATGAAGCGCCCAAATTTGCTCTAATACTTGGCTCAGGACTTGGATACCTTACAAGCAAGTTTAAGGATTCAACCTCAATTCCCTATAAGAGCATAGAAGATTTCCCCACCAGTACTGTTAAGGGGCATAAGGGAAGGCTTGTTGCAGGTAATTTTATGGGAAGATACGTTATCGCAATGGACGGAAGATTTCATTACTATGAAGGACATGATATAAGCCAGCTGGTTGTTCCTCTATATGTTTTCAAAGAATTAGGAGTAAAATCAGTTATCATAACTAATGCAGCAGGAGCCATCAACAAGTCCTTCGTTCCTGGTGATCTTGTCGCAATAGAAGATATGATCAATTTTTCCTTTAAAAATCCGTTAATAGGACCTAATAATGAAAAATATGGACCCCGTTTCCCCGATATGTCATCGCCAACCAGTAAAAGCTGGCTTAATCGGATAGCAAATAAGGCAATAAAACAAAACATAGAATTAAAAAGAGGAACATATATATGGGTAACAGGTCCTACTTATGAAACACCAGGCGAAATTAATATGTATAGAAAACTTGGTGCTGATATGATCGGGATGTCTACAGTTCCTGAGATCATAGTAGCGAATTATCTTAACCTAAAGGTCATTGCTTTTTCGTGTATAACTAATATGGCTTCGGGCATTCTTAAGGAAAAATTAGAACATTCTGATGTTGTAAAAGCTGCTAAAAAGGCAAGCAAAAAGTTCGAAAGCGTTGTAAAGATCTCAATCGAAGAGGAAGATGTCGAATGAGACCAATTAATGCACTCGTATCTGAAATACACGATTATGAGAATATACTAATCTGTGGTCATATAATGCCTGATGGTGATTGCATATCTTCTGTACTCACTTTAACACTTGCACTGGAGAAAATTGGAAAACAAGTAATACCTGCAATAGACTGGGAAATACCATCAATGTACTACAAGTTGCATGATGTTGACAAAATAACGAAATTCAATAGAGCTTTACCTGAAGTAGATCTCATGATTGTAGTAGACGCATCATCTCCAGACAGAATCGGAAGATTCCAAAAATATCTTAAAAATGACACTAGAACTGCTGTAATAGATCACCACAAAACGAATACATATTTCGGAGATATCTCATGGGTTGACACCAAATATTCAAGCACAGCCCAAATGATTTTTGAGTTGATTCAGCTACTTGATATTAATTACGATAAAAAAATGGCCAACTTAAATTACCTTGGTATAGCAACAGATACAGGTTTTTTCAGATACTCAAATGTTGATCATAAAGTATTCCAAACAGCAGCTGCTCTTACGAAAAAAGGAGCCGATCCAACTGAAATCGCACAAATTATAATGGAAAGCCGTAAGCTTGAAGAATTGCATCTATTTCGAGAAGCACTTGAAAATATGGTTTGTGAAGGACAGCTGGCATATTCATTCCTGGATCACAATGCATTTAGCAAATATGGTATGTCAGAAAACGAGTTTGGTGGTTTTGTAGGAGAGCTCCGTTCACTTGACCAGGTTGAGGTAGCCATGTTTGCTACTGAAAGCGAACCAGGAGAAGCTCATTTTAGTTTGAGATCAAAGCGTTTTTTTGACGTTAGTACAATAGCAGAGCATTTTGGAGGAGGCGGCCATCCCAAGGCAGCGGGATTTAGTTATCGATATGAGAATTCAGATTTAAGGGAGGTAACCGAAGAAATCGCAAATTACATTAAGGAGTATCTTGATAATTGAGAAAATGGGTTGTTATCTTATTATTTTTACTGTGTTCAATTGGTTTTTACGCTGAAGAACTCAATATTCTGGGTTTTAGTTTTGATAGATATCCAGCTATAAGCGCGATTCTGCTACCAACAGAATCCGATGTTAATTATGTCCGGATAGATGGAGTCCCAAGAAATATAGAATCTGTACCTCTTGCTATCAGTAGAAAGCAGGTAGCAATAGGTATACTTTATCAGGATAATATCTCAACATCATTTCTGGAAGAACTGGTTGAGGATTTATCTGAAGCATTCTTCGTTGAACCACTGTTCACATTATGGGACTACTCAAATGAGTTCTCATTAGTTCTGCCAGCGATTTCTCAAGAATTCGTCAAACCAAATCTCAGTAGCGAAACCACCTATCATTCTGATCCATCACGAACAAAGCTCCTTGATTCAATATGCGCAGTCACTTCATATCTGAAAAATATCGGTGATCTGAGATTGCTCATTGTTATTGGTAACGGTGATGACACCGATAGTATAATTTCGGATAAAGAAACATCCCGGTTGATTCTCGAAAGCGGTGTTATACCTGTATTTATAGGTAATTGGAAAAATAAGGTATATCCTTTAAATATACTGAGAGAGATAGGATTTGGAATGTCTATAACAGTTGACAGAAAGGATCTATCTAAAAGCATAGTAGATGTTTTTGAATATTTAGAAGATTCAACATTACTTACATTTCAAGCTCTCGGAGATAGAAAAGAAAATATCGTAGAATTTGGATTTGAAAATTTACAAAAAGAACAGTATTCGCTTTCCCCGCCTCCCTGGAAGGTTCAATGGTACACAAAAACCAATCCAATAAATGATGGAAAGGTTGAGCTGTCATTCGATATTACTCCAGTTGAATTAACAACAAGAACCATTATGGAAATAAGAAAATATTCTTCCAGAGGCGAAGTAAAAGAATATGAATTTACTTATTCTCCAGGAACATCGGAACTTGATAAAGATGTTTTAGCTGAAGGTGTTTGGCTATATCTCCTTTCAGTAGAAGGAACGGATTATATTTCTGGAAACACTGTTTTTTCAAAGCTACCAGGACCAAAAATTAGATTTGAAGTCCCACCGCTGGTAAGTTCTAGAAGAATCTCTGTTGACTTGAAATATGAGGGCGGCGTACCACTAAGCGAAATTATTATAAACAACAAACAAATAACCGTGGATGAAACTACGAAAACTATCAATTTAGACTTAAAGAATGGGTACAACAATATTGAGATGGAATATATAGACCACTTTGGTAGAAGTTTTGGCCCTGTTAGTAAAAGGATTTTTGTTGATAGCGAAGAACCAACTGTTGAGGTTGTCGAGATTCCGAACTACACCAATAAAAATCAGCTTGTAATCATGGGTACAATTAGAGATAATCTGGGACTTCTGACGATAAATGTTGAAGGAAAAATTCAAAGCCTTCAGCAAAGAGAATCATATGATTTTTCATTTCCAGTAGACATTTATCCCGGAAGCAATGAAATAAATATCATTGGAGAGGATCTGGCTGGTAATACAACAGAAAAAACATTCCATGTTACAGGCGATTTTGTACTTCCAAACATAATATCTATAAATTATGATAAATACACATCAAATGGTACTGCCAAAATATCGGTGAATGCTACAGATAATACAGGTATTTCTCACTTAGTGGCAAATGGGATACATTTTGAATACACAGGACGACCAATTACTGTTGAACTTCCAAATGAAGGAACAAATAAGATCGATGTTGTTGTATATGATATTACTGGAAATACTAGAAAAGAGACAATACATATTATTAAAGATACCAAAAGTCCTGAAATACTCATAGACGATTCAACAATTATTCTCAACAAATCTAAACTAAGCTTCAGAGTTAAAGATAATCAAAAAATAAGAGATGTTTATGTGGAAAACAAATTGGCAACAAAAAATGATTCAAATCTTTATACTGCCGATCTAGGAACTATAGAACCCGGCGCTGAGAAAACAATGGAAATTACAGCTATCGACTTAGCTGGAAATGTTAGTAAAAAAACGGTGAGATTTATCAATGATGTTAGACCTCCACAAATCATTGAGATATCGTCGCCATTTTTCTCAAAAAGACTCACTTTTTCAGATGATTTTGGACTGAAAAAAATCATATTTCAGGGAAAAGAATACAGTCTTTCAGGAACTTCATCCACTATAAACATTCCCTTCATTGAGGGGAATAGAGGGATGATTTATCTTGAGGATATCGCAGGAAACATTACTGAAATCCCCATAAAAATAAAGCCCTGGTACACTTCCCCTTATTTTCTCTATCCTGCAGTAGCTTTTGCATTTTTCTGGATTGGTTTGCGAATAGGAATAATATACATGAAAAAGCGTCACCACAAAAAGAACAAATTTAAACTCTGAATAGACTAAGAAGTAAATAGCAGTGCAAGAAAGCTTGTGAGCTTTGTAATTGGCCACATTATAAGCTGAATAATTCCAAGCAATGAAAGAACTACAAGAGCAAGTAATCCATAAAGTTGATACTTTGCCAGCCATTGCACCTGTTCTTCGGGGACCAAAATCATCAGTACAGAAGAACCATCCAGCGGTGGTAATGGTAACAAATTAAACAATGATGCATTTAAGTTTACCACCATTGTCCAGTAAAGAGCATCTGAAGCATAGTTCATAAAAGGAAACGCAACAGGTGTTTCATTCGTAACCGTACAAAACACATTAAAATCTGTAAAAAACAAGACCACTGCTGCCGTAAAACCAATCAAAAAATTAGCAATAGGACCAGAGAAAGCAGTAAAAAGTGCTTTAAAGGTTCCTTTACGTTTCAGTTTCCAGTAGTTAATCGGATATGGTCTTGACCATCCAAAATTGAAGAGATAATACATAAGAAGACCCAAAGGATCAAATCTCTTTACAAATCCAAGCGAAGGCAGTTCTCTCTTTTTAAAACCAGTAAAATGTATATAACATCTATAATGGACAAACTCATGAATCATTACTGCAATGGCAATTCCCGGTGTAAGAGCAAGAAAGGATCTTAATAACAATCTTATATCCATTATTTGTCCTCCTTTGGTTCACTAATGCCAGACATCACTACTGTTATCTCACCAAGGATTTTATCATCTTCAAAATGCGAAATTAGTTCACTAACCCTTCCTTTATAAATCTCCTGATGCACTTTTGTCAATTCTCGGGCGACAAAACACAATCTATCATCTACAATATCAAGCCAATCTTTTAGTGTGCCTTTAAGTCTATAAGGTGAATCGAAAAACACAATTAATGAATCATTATACAAGCCTTCAGCTAATTTCCTAAACAGTCTACGACGGTTTTTCCCTCTTGGAATAAAACCAAAAGATGTATAATGTGATCCTGGAAAACCGCTAAGTGCTATTGCAGTTGAAACGGAACTTGGCCCTGGAGCAATATCCACCTTAAAAGCATTATTTATACATGCTTCAACCAGTTCATTCCCGGGATCAGAAATCACAGGCATTCCGGCATCCGAGACCAGAGAGATTGTTTTGCCTTCATCGAGTAATTTTAGAATACCGGGGATCTGTCTGGATTGATTGTTAACATTAAGGCTAAAGGTATGCTTGTTCAATATATCAAAATGGATGAGCAATTTCATTATCCTTCGAGTGTCTTCAGCGAGAATTACATCACTTTTCTTTAATACATTCAATGCCCTTAATGTTATATCATCAAGATTACCTATAGGTGTACCGACGAGCCACAGTATCCCTTCTTTTTCAACTCCCATACAAAAATCACCCTATACTTTTTTTGGATATATCCCAATTGGTTTTTTTAAAGCTTTTCCAACACGTCTAGGAAAAATTTCTGGCGTTCCTTTTATCTTCTCAAAAACAAGCAAAGTACGTAATGATTTATCTGTTAGCCTGTAATTTACAACCTCTGGTTCACTAAAACCAAGAATTGAACATGCTTTTTCTATCCTCGGTTTTTCCTTTACCCATGAGGGCCCCTTGTAAATATAGCAACTTCCTCCTTTTTTCACAAAGGGCGCACACAGTTCAAGCGCTAGGTCGGTCTTTCCCAGCGCTCTTGAGAAAGCACCATCAAAATATTTTCTATATTTATTTGATAACTCCTCTACCCTGCTGCGCATTGTATGCACATTACTAAGTTCAAGCTCATGAATGAAGCGTTCTACTTCAATGATCTTTTTTTTGATAGAATCTACCAGAAGCCATCGGGTTTCAGGAAAAATAATCGCCATTACTAAACCTGGAACCCCCCCACCAGTACCTACATCAATAAAAGAGCCTTTCAATCTTTTCTCTTTAAATGGTCTGATAACATCTTCAACATGTTTTATATAAGCCCGCTCAGTCTCTTTAATTGATGTCAAATTGTAAGGAGATTCTAGAAGCAGTTCCAAAAAATGGTGCAGTTTTTTCTCAGGTGAAAAGTCCTTTAACCCCATTTTCCACCTTTTTCTATGCAGGCATAGGCTTCATGATTGTGTATCGACTCCTGACTGGAAACCTCCACTCTATACCAATCGATTCGCTTATCTTCTTGTAAATGAAGAACGACTTCTCTAGATAAATCTTCAACAAAACGTGGTCTATCATAAGAAAGCTCTGTTATGAAACGTTCGTCTTCTCTTTTCAATAGACTATGAATAGGAGCGCTGGCTGATTTTTCTGAGTATTCAATTAGTTCTTCTATCCACACCAGAGAATTCATTCTTATCTTTACTCGCACATTGGCTCTTTGATTATGTGCACCGCGATCGCTTATTTCTCTGGAACAGGGACATACAGTCATAACAGGAACATTGACCTCTAAAATGAAGTCGAAACTTTTGTTAAGAGTTGTTATGAATGAACAATGAAATCTGCTGTAACTTTCGATTTTGCTAACTGGGGCTGCTTTTTTTATGAAATAAGGGAAAGAAACACTGATATGCGCAACCTTTGCTTTAAGAGAATCTCTTATATCCTGTAACATCGAACGCATATTTTTTGGTGTGATCTTCTTATTATGTCTGTTTAGTACTTCAACAAATCTCGACATGTGAGTACCTCTAAAATTCTGTGGTAAATCTACAAAAAGATCGAACTGTCCTACTGTACTCTGTTTTCCTTCTTTTCTATCGAGAACAATAATAGGATATTCTAGTGATCTTATTCCCACCATATCTATAGAAACATTCCTGTTGTCCATTTCATTCTGAATATCTTTCATACAATTCGCCCTCTTGAAGACTTCTTTAACACGGGTTATAATGAACCCTGTGGAGGCGTATCCTAACTGGCAAGGAGCCGGTCTTGAAAATCGGTGGGGTGAATTCCCCTTGTGGGTTCGAGTCCCACCGCCTCCGCCAAAAAACCGGGTCTAAACCCGGTTTTTATTTTTGAATGGGACCAAATCGAGAAATATGCCAAATTCTTAACATGGGCGCACCGATAATATTCTTTTCCGGAACGAAACCAAAAAATCTTGAATCAAAACTGTTTTCCGAATTGTCACCCATAAAAAAATAAAAACCATCAGGGATTGTAACTTTGACAAAATTGGTTGCCGGATCCTGTTCGATGTATTTTTCCATATCAAGGGGTTTTAGACTTTTATCATAATAATCAGTGTACTCTATGACCTGTCGATAATATTTAAAATACTCGTCGTATATAGAATGTACCTGATCAGGATGAGCCAACCCTTTGTAAAACCCCGGTTCAGCAAATATTCCTACTCTTGAATATCTTCCCGCCTTAAGTTCCGCTTTTAACTCACCATTTATGTAAATCTGATATCTTGCCTGAGAATCTACAGGAAGTGATAGCAATGTCTGCCTGCTTTCTTCATATTCAGGCGCAATTCTCAATTCGAGAGTATCTCCAGGTTTTCCCACCAACCTCTTGACATACTTTACATGACCCTTGAACTCTGCGGGAGAAAACATATTCATAAATTTGTCAAAGGGTCTAAGCATCTCAATTGCCTGTTTATCAACGTGGGGAGCCCAAAAGACTACAATATCACCATAATCTGGCGTCTTGAAATCATAGGTAATTTTTTCTACAAAGAGTCTGTCACCAACCTCAATAGCTGGAACCATGGAAGGCGTAGGCACCATCATTGTTTCAAACATGAACAATCTTATGATCGTTCCAAAAATTACTGCATAAACCAGTGCCTTACCCCATTCTTTTAGTTCCCGGGTAACTTTTGATTCGTTCTTATCTGTGTTTTTGGCCTTGGCTGACACTATTTCAGCCCCTCTTCTGCTTGATTCTCATCTTTCCTTTTATGTTACGCAGATAGTATAGTTTGGATCTTCTTACCTTACCCCTTCTAAGGCGTACTATGCCTTCAACAGAAGGACTTGAAACAGGAAAAACTCTCTCTACTCCTATTCCGAGTACCCCTATCCTTCTAACTGTCAATGTTTTGTGAACTCCTGAACCCTTTATTCTTATTACTACACCTTCAAAAGACTGGTTTCTTTCTTTGTTCCCCTCTTTTACCTTGACATTAACTCTAACAGCATCGCCTGACCTTAATTCGGGTAAATCGTCTCTTACATAATCATTCTCGATTGATCTGATATACTTGTCCATTGTAATCCCTCCTGATTTATTCTTGAATTATTATCAGATACTCTCTCCAATTATTCTATCAAGTATTACTGTCACTGCAGACCTTACCGATAGGTGATTGAATGTAGCATTCTTTCTTACTGGCTCCAGTGCATAATCACATAATTCACGTATTTCTTTCGGTAAGCCCCAGCTTGTTCCAAACAATAAAACAACTGGATCTCCGCTATTCTTAACTGTCTCTCTAAACTGACTATATTTAAGCATATTTTTGTTTTTTTTGGCTGAAGTGAAGACAAGTTTAGGTCTCTTCCCTTCATGTGATTCAATTTCTCCTAAAGCATCTTCAAGATAAGATGCAGTCCTAACAATTTTTAAAGCTTCTGTTCTGCTTGGATTGTATTCTTTTCCAAAATCCTTTGTCCAGTAATTCAACACATTGTCGACAATCTCTCTCTGGGCAGGTAAATTGCTGATCACGTAATAACCTTTTATATTGTAGGTTCTGCATGTCCTAGCAATGTCATGCACATCAAGATTGGTAACAGCACTTGATACAATGTTACCACTTCTGCCCAGAACAGGGTAGTGTAATAATGCTACATATAGATTATCAAACATTGTTGATGTTCTCCTTGATGATTTCCATAAGTGCTTTCTTATCTATATGATCGAAATCATGTTTCATAAATAAATCGGGTCTTCTCAATATTGTTTTTAAAAGACTCTCTTTACGACGACAAATCTCAATTTTTTCGTGATTACCACTCAACAAAACATCGGGTACTTTCAAATTTTCTGCTTCTCTTGGTCTCGTATAATGTGAGTGATCCAGAATTTCATTATAAAATGAATCTTTCTCAACTGATTGAATATCTCCCACCACTCCCGGGACAAATCGGGAAATAGCATCTATCATAACCATTGTTGCAAGTTCTCCACCACTCAAAACAAAATCACCTATGGATAGTTCTTCATCAACTATCGTCATCACTCTTTCGTCTACACCTTCGTATCTACCACATAGAAAAAGAAGATTATCCTTTCCCGCCAGTTCTTTTGCCTTATCATTGCTAAACAACTTCCCTTTGGGAGTTGTAAAAATCACATGAGGTTTGGTCCCCTGCTTCGTTATCGACTCATAGGCTCTAAAAAAAGGGGAAGCCTTCATTACAAGGCCACTACCTCCTCCGTAGGGGTAATCATCTGTCGTCCTGTGTTTATCATCTGTAAAATCCCTTAGATCAGTAGGTAGAATTTCCAGAATACCATTTTCAACAGATCTTGAGATTACACCCCACTCAAGCAATGATGAAAACATGTCAGGAAAAATTGTCAAAATCCTTATTGATAATTGCTTATTCGCCATCTGGTGGCAACTCCTCATAAACTAGCCTTTTAACAACTATCGCTTTTTTACAAAGATCGATATCCTTTACGAACTCTTTTGTGAATGGGATTAATTCTTCTTCTGTTGAAAATCTTGAACTTTGCTTTGTTACAACAAGTACCTCATTGGCACCGGTTTCGATAACATCACTTACCTTACCAATGAAATTTTCACCATCATCATAAACATCACAATCGATTAACTGAAAATAGTAGAACTCGTTGTCCTCTGTAGCTTGTAACTTCTTTTTGTTAATATAAAGCATACAATTTCTTAGGCGTTCTGCGTTGGCAATATCATTGAACCCTTCAAAGGATACAATATATCCCTTGGGGGTCTTTTTCAGTTTATTGATCTTTATATTCACAATTAGCCTGTCTTTTTCTCGAAATAGAACACCTTCACTAAAATCTTCAAGTAGTCTTTCATCATCAGAGAAAAATTTAGCTTTAACCTCACCTCTAACACCATGAGGTTTTATTACCCTTGCGATAGGAATCCAATCACTTTGTAAAGCATCAACAGTTATTCTCACCTGATCACCTTTAGCGTGAAGTTACTGCTCGTACCTCCTGAAAAAGCATTCAATAAAACATTTATGGATTTTATTGTTCTGCCGTTTTTTCCTATGATCTGTCCAATGTCTTCCTCAGCAGCTCTTATCTCATAAATGATTTTGTTATCTGTCTCTTTTCTTTCAGAAATTTCTAATTTTTCAGGATTCTTGACTATTCCTTTTAAGATCTTCTCTAAAAAATCCTTCATGTTACTCATCTTCACCTTTTTTCTTTTTCTCAAGCTTTAACTCATGAACTTTTTGCATAATACCAAATTTAGAAAATATCGATCTTACCGTATCTGTTGGTCTTGCACCTTTCATAATCCACTCAACTGCTCTTTCTTCATTAATGTTGCTGATGGCTGGATTTTTTATTGGATCATAATAACCCAGCATATCGACATATGCGGCATCTCTTCTCTTTCTTGAATCTACAACTATGACTCTGTAAAAAGGCCTGTTTCTTCTTCCCATTCTGGTTAATCTGATTCTTAACACTTAACTTACACCTCCTGAAATTTTCTTATCTATTTAAAATGGTAGTCCTTTAAATGATTTTGGCATCTTTCCCTTTTTTCCAAACTTTTTCATCATTGCTTTCATCTGATCGTATGTCTTCAACAACTTATTTACTTCCTGTATACTTGTGCCACTACCCTTTGCTATTCTCTGTTTTCTGCTGTAGTTAATTATTTTTGGATTTCTTCTCTCTTTCATTGTCATTGAGTTAATTATCGCTTCAGTAAATACCATATTTTTCTCACCTGAAGAAAGGTCAACGTTTTTTGGCATCCCTGGAATCATCTCCAGCATACTGGACAGCGAACCCATCTTTTTTATTTCTTTGAGCTGTTCGAGGAAATCTTCCAGATCAAACTTATTCTCTGAGAATTTTTTTTCAAGCTTTCTTGCTTTTTCTTGATCAACATTCGCCTGAAGCTTATCAACAAGGGATAGCATGTCGCCCATTCCCAAAATTCTACCAGCCATTCTATCTGGATAAAAGTGTTCAAGCCCATCTGGTTTTTCTGAAATCCCAACAAATTTCACGGGTTTACCCGTTACTTCTCTTATCGATAGAATGACGCCACCTCGAGCATCTCCATCAAGTTTTGAGACAATGAAACCGGTTAGTTCCAGAACCTCATTAAATCTACTTGCTGAGTTAACAGCATCCTGGCCGGTCATTGCATCAATGACCATCAGAATTTCTTGAGGTGAAGTTTCTTCAGCAATTGACATTAATTCATCCATCATTTTATCATCAATGTGCAGTCTTCCAGCAGTGTCAATTATCAAGACATCATAGAGTTCCTTGGTTGCTTTTTGCTGGGCTTCTTTCACAATCTTGAGTGGCCTCTTTCTATCGCCCGAAAATACCGGTATGTTTATCTCTCTACCCAGTTGCTCTAGTTGATCTATAGCAGCAGGACGATAAACATCAGCAGCAATCAGCAAAGGATTTTTTCCTTCTTTTCTTAATTTCAAAGCTAATTTTGCACATGATGTTGTCTTCCCACTTCCCTGAAGACCAACAACCATAATTTTTGTTGGATGACCATGAGTGTTCAGGCAGCTTTCGCTTTCACCCAACATATTAACTAATTCATCTCTGACAATTTTTACAAATTGCTGATCTGGAGAAAAGCTTTTTAAAACTTCTTCACCGACTGCCTTTTCCTTAACTCTATCTATAAATTTCTTTACTACATGATAGTTTACATCCGCTTCAAGCAGTGACATCTTTACCTGCCTTACTGCTTCCTTTATATTGCTTTCAGTAATTCTACCTTTTCCACTCAGTAATTTAAATGCTCTTCCTAACTTATCTTGAAGCTCTTCAAACATAAAAACACCTCCAGCACAATATACATAAGCACCAAATATTTCATATTGTGCTCTTGATACCTGTACTCATTAAATTTGTCACCCATGCAATTATTACTGATGAATGTAAAATATAAGTTACGATTAGTTGATCAATACAGATAATTAATCGATAAAACGCACATTAATTTTAAAGTTTATTAAAGTAGACGTAATACGAATCGTTGTATTAGATTTCATTTAGTTTTTCATAGCAATCTCTGCAAACAGCGACATATTTTTCAAATCCTCCAATGTCTATTTCGCTTTCCCCGTTTTCTTTTATTCGATGTGACAACACTGCATTATATTCGCCACAAACACTGCACACAGCTTTTCTCTTTTTTACTTCATCAGCAATTCCCATCAAGCCTATCGTTGTAGCAAATGGTCTATACTTAAAACTCATATCAAGTCCTGCGCAAAATACATTTATACCTTTTTGAATTGTCTTTTTAACAACATCAATTAGACCTTCATCAAAAAAATTGACCTCATCTATAAATACGCCCTGCAAAGGTTTTTCTAGGTGATCTAATTTCCTTTCAATATCTGAAGAATTTTCGACACTTATAGCTTCAACTTTGGACCCAGTGTGCGTTACTATATGGTCTTCTGAATAACGGGTATCTATCGATGGTTTAAAAACCAAAAACGATTTTTTACCAAGATCGTATATTTCAACAAGAGATAGAAGCTCTGAGGTTTTACCTGAATACATGGGACCCACTATCAGTGTTATTTTTCCTGACATATACACCTCCCAATATAATTGCGGGGTAACATCTACCCCGCAATTTATTATAATCCAACTATCAGAATCTTACAATCACAGGGACAAGTACAGGATACTGTTGTTTACTTTTATCGTAGCTTCTCAAAATTTCTTCCTGGCTATATCCTTCAGGAACAATTATGTCAAGAACAAAAGGCGCATATTCGCCCGCATCTGCTGGATAACCTCCGAGAGTCCATTCCGAAGGCTTCGGTGTGACAGCCCTAAAATGATCCGATCCATAACCATCTTGACTTCCACTTAATACGTAGAGAGCAATTTCATCATTTATTTCTATTGCTTCCTTTTTCAAAATTATGTTAATCACCTTTTCTCCCGGATCAGCTTCAACCTGAACAGCCTCAGGAATAACATCTCCATCAGCATTCCCAAGAACCTGACCATATGAAGGCCAACCTGCTGCCTTTATAAAGTAATCCCATGGATGTTCTTCAGAGAATGAAACATGTGCTCCTGGTGAGAAAGTATCTGTTCGCCCACCTTCTTTGGAGTCAATATAGATGTTAATCAGCTGATGCGAGAACCCCTTAGGAGCATTCCATGGATCTGTCATTTCTGGGAAACTTAACTGGAATACAAGAGAGTTTTCATTTTCAATAACACTCACGGTATCAATATCCCACAAACCCTCAAAAGGTTTAAAAGCATCATTTTTGGGATATACATATTCGCCAAACCCGTAATCGTCACCCAAAGGATCGTCAAAGAAAGCAATCTCTCCACCAGTTATGGCTTCAGGAATGCGAACCATAACTGGGCCTTCCTTGGGACAGTAATCAATTGTTCTCTTTTCTTTGCTATTTGAAAGTGCTACTATTAGATTGAATTTTTCACCTGTCTTTATTCCCAATGCGTCAAAGGGTATCTTAACTTCAACTACTTCTTCAAAAGCGGCAGAATTTTCAAGAGCTGGCATATTGGGATCGTATGACCAATTTCCATTTCCTGAAGCATTGTAATTTGAAATTCTTCCTGGTCTTGAATTCCAGGATCTGAAACTCACAAACATACGTTTTGCAGGAGAAAAACCAAAACTGTCACCTTTTTCAGGAAGAGGATAACGAGGTCCTGCATTTACTTCTTCTGCCCCGGGAATATCTGAATAAATCTCTAAATAATAAGGTTCACCTACTAGACTTACAGGATTTCTTTTCAACTGTATTGCAAGATAGAGGTTTGCCGAATCTCTACCAACATAATAACCTGCAATTAAATCATCCCCGGAAATCATAGTTGATACTGTCTTATCGCGATAATAAGCAGCTTTATCCCATTCGCCATCATCAATTATTCCATCAATTTCAGGTTCTATTACACCGATTGCACCACTTTCCGGAGAAGCGGGTTTTTTGTTAGCCACAAATAGTTCAGGTGGAATCTCTTCTTCAGTTATACCTGTTACTTTATATAGTTGAATAAGGCTTCTTTTAAATGCTTTATCAAAAAGCACTTCATTGTTACCTGCATCCTGATCTGCACCGTACCACCAGAACCAGTCAGAACCTTCAGTCACATACAATGCATCAGTAGCCAATTCAAGAGCTTCACTTGATAATTTATCCTTTACATCCATTAGATGTTCTCTTGCTTG
>JAYEJL010000157.1:0-37554 GCA_034660555.1 Thermotogota bacterium | reverse complement strand
TTCTTTTTTTCTCTTTTAAATCCATTCAATAGACAGTTTAGACATATCTGTTTTTATGAAAAGTTGACAATTATGTTCAGCGGTGCTTATATTTTTAGATACATAACTGTCTTCACGTGGAATCATATTGTCAAAATTGCTCCAGTTCAGCTCACCTTCGTGATGGATAGTTACTGATACTTCACTCGGTACCCTAAGTGTTAATGAGCTCACTTCACAACCTATATCTATTCGTGAATCGTGAACCTTTGAAGGAACAAGTGATATACGCGAAAGGTTGGTTGTAATTTTGGCATTTTCAAGTCTTAGATTTGAAAAATCAAACACTACATCAGCAGCATCCAGATGTGCTGTTAAATCAAGAAAAGCCTTTCTGCTCAATTCGATATCCAGTCTTGATTTTGAAAGAACGGATGAAACGCCCGCTCGCGCTTTACATTTAGCTGATATAATCGCTTCTTTATTCTTCATATCGTACTGCAAATTTCCATTGAAATTCTTTTTGTCAAAACTCAAATTGGATTCAATTCCTACATTTTCTTTTTCAGAATCCAGTAACAGTACTTTTGTTAGATTGGTATCAATATCAAGTTTCTGTTTTTCAAATTCAAGAGGTTTTGAAATGCTTAAATTTTGTCTGGTGGTTTTTACTCTGCTTTTGGCGAATCGAGTATTTTTGAATGTTGTAGCAACACCCCATCCAACAAGATAGGACCCTATAAGTGCCAGTATTAACTGCCAGAAGCTCCATTCTATACCCCACAGCTTAAAGGCATCAATAATCAATACACCGGAGAATATTAAACTTCCAAGATGTTCTCCCGTGAAATCTCGGAAAACCTTAATACCATTATTCAAAAATGCTGCAGCGAAAATAAGTTCGACAATTAGCCAGAACGATATATCAATCATATCCACTCCAGAGAGAATTATCAGGACACCCAGGAAAATCGCAACAATAGCTCCAAGTTTCATCTTATTCTCCCCCTTTCTTTTCATCTTCTGTTTCTTCCGTATCTTTTTGCTCTTCGGAATCGTTTTCTAATTCTTCATCTTGTTCTTCTTCGTAATTTAATTTGAGGAGATATTCGACCTCTTCAGGTTTATAGCCCATTACCTGCAAGAATTTTCTTGTGTATTCTTCTGTTAATTTTCCTTCTTTCAAAAGGTTGAGGGTTTTTTCTGTTTCTTCGTCAATGATAAGACTCTCAAATTCTCGATTTCTGCTTTCTTTTTCTTCATGTGAAATTTTTCTTGGTGGTGTTTTGAAAGAAGTTCCAGATACTCCTGTTTCGTGAACATTCAATAATAAATCTCCTGACACGCTTTGTATTTTCAACTTCTCATTGGCTTCTTCTCCACTAAAATGCTCGTGGTAGAACCTGTAGTGCTTTTTGTTTCTTTTTGTCATTGGTGCGCTGGTAATAATTTCTCCACTTACAGATGAAAATACTGCTTCTAATTTCGGCTTACCTGTATAAATAATCCTGGCATCGCCACTTACCGTGGAAATCCATAAATCTCTTTCCAGCGGAGGAAGATTTTCTATAAAAATGTCTCCTGATACTGAATTCCCGGAAAAACTTCTGAAATTACAATTTCTGATTATAACATCTCCACTAACACTATTACAGCTGAAATCTGGTGATACTGTGTCTTCTATTCTCAAATCCCCTGATACCACAGTAACTTTCAGACTATCAAGATCAAAATCCTCAACAATGATGTCACCTGAAGCAGTATTCACTTGCAACTCCAATATTGATCGTGGGACCTGAATAAAAACTTCATCGACAACATTATTTTTTCTGAATATATTTTCTAAAAATCCTTTCCCACTTTTTTGAAATCTTATTGTCAACGTATTCTCGCTTTTATCAATGAACGGTTGATAGCCTGTTTCATCAGTATCAACCTTTGCAGTTATTTCTTTATCATTAGTGGGTTGAACAGTCATATCTGCAGAAGCGCTGGATAGCTTCAATTTCTTTATATCTTTGATATCGTACTTGAATTCAGTCATTTAAATCACCTCTCATTCAAAAGTTATGGTTACAGAATGGTCCGTAGTTTCTACCTCCACCGGTTCCATAGTCTCAAGTGCTTCGTTGATCGCTTCATCTATGTCAATATCAATTTCCTCTTCATCAATCTTAAATTTCTGACCTTTGAGAAATTTCGTCCCAAACTTTGCTAGTGACGCTGGTATTGAGATATTTACTTCTTCTTTTCCTTTAATTTTATTAAAAACATATATTCTCATTCTTCTTGCGCTACCTGACTTTTTGTTTATCTCAACGAGTTCTTCAAGTAAATTAAACGCGTCATCTGGTGACAGCTTTCTTTCATACAACAGATTTAGAACTTTTTTTATTTCGCTTTTTTCCATAATTACACCTCATTTCTTCTTCTTAAGACGTTTTAGCATATCCAGTGCTTCACTTGGATCCATTTCACCAGATTCAAGCCTTTCCAGAATGCTAACTGTTTCTTCTCTTTCCCTGTCAACTACAGTATAACCAAGGGCAATAACAATGTCTTCTAATCTATTTTTTGCTGTCGGATAAGAAATGTTTAGTTCTTTTTGCACCTCTGAAAGGTTCCCCCTATTCTTTATGAATACTTTAAGAAATTTGAGCTGTTCAGGAGAAAGCTTCATTATTTCGTCAAGTTCAAATCTTCCCCTAATTGTCGTACCACAACTGTCACATTGATACTCAGTTATGGTAAGCTTATCACCACAGACAGGACAGTTAGTTATTCTTCGTTTCATATGTTCACCTCCAAAAATTTATTCATTCTTTGTTTATTATACAACTTAATATTTAGAAATGTCAAGTTTGGACTTAATTTTTTTTATTTTAAATAATTTTCTTTTTGAATTTCTTAAATTATTGAATCATTAATATAATTTTTTGAAACTAATTTAACGATCAATACCTACAGTTTTTCTAAGAAATTTTTGCATAATTGCATCTCATTCTTCTCATTCATTTCTCATTAATTCTAGAAGCAAATAATTGTTCTTAGTGAAAATATTCTTCATATGGTATATTATGGTGAAAATATTTTACTATCCCGGCCTAAAGGCCGTTAAAAAAAGGAGGGTTTTTTATGAAAAAGGTTATTATTCTGACACTTATGATTCTACTTATTACGGGGCTCATCTTTTCTACTACCATTACTTTCTGGACAACAGAAGTAGAATCGAACAGACTTGAAAGAATCAAAGCTCTGGCAATTCTTTTTGAATCTGTATATGATATCGAGGTTGAAGTAGTCCCTGTAGAAGAAAATGATTTGCTCCAGAGAATTCCGATAGCTAAGGCAGCTGGTACATTGCCAGATGTCGTAGAAGGTGGAATTGAACCGATGTTGTTAATGGGAAGTGAAGATTTACTGCATGAGGAACTTGCTACGGAGATAATTAGCGAATTCGGAGATATCTATACTGGAGCATCAAGATTGTTATCCTCCGGAGAAAATACATACTATGCAGTTCCTTTCCACGCCTGGGTACAGGGTATTTGGTATCGCAAGGACTGGTTTAATGAAAAAGGGCTGGAAGACCCTATAGAATGGGAGGAAATTCTGGATGCAGCAAAAGAACTCCACGATCCGGATAATGGAGTTTATGGATTGATATTGCCAAAACAAGCTGATGCATATTGTGAACAAGCCTTCACGGAAATAGCACTTGCAAATGGTGCAAGACCCATTGATCTTGAAGGCAACATAACTTTTGACACTCCTGAGATGATTGAAGCTTTCCGATTCTATAAAGAACTTGGCAAATATTCAAAACCAGGATACACAACTGTTATTGACGCTTTAAATGGCTATCTTTCAGAAGAAGCAGCAATGATTTTCTATTCTACCTATATTATGGATGATATTGCAGTTGAGGAAGTTCAGAAGAGCAGAATAGATGATTATAACCCTGAATTGGTAAAGAACACAGGTTTTGCAAATTATATGGAGAATACAGATAGAAGCTCATACGGACAGGTTGTTGCCCTGGCAATACTTGAAAGCACTAAAGAGGAGGAAGCGGCAAAGAAATTTGTAAAATTCCTGATGACCGGGAATAACTACATTTACTGGTTACATATGGCACCTGGAGGCATGAATCCAACAAGAAGTTCAATTGCAGAAAATCCTGATTTCCTTGACAACTACGTTCTTGAAAGATACGGTACAGAAAAGATTATGGAGATTATTTCTGCACTTGAAAACATAGTAAGATTTGACTTCTATAAAGGCCACGTGCTTGAAGAAATGAGTAAAATTTCCGGAGCTTTCACAATCGGAAAAGCCATAAACAGCATGTTTGCAAATGATTGGACACCTGAAGAAACAGCAAAATGGGCTCAAAAAGAGGCGGAAAAACTTTTTGAATGAATGTTCAGTTAACTATCCGGCGGTTACAAAGACCGCCGGATTTGTTATTTTTTGTTTCCTGGACTGGAGGTGAAGTATGCAAGCAAAAGCAGGCCCCCTTGAAAAAAAAGAGGCATCCCTAGGCTGGAAGCTAATACTACCAACTGTAATAATTATCGGTGGTTTGATAATCTATCCCGTTATCTACAACATATATTTAAGTTTTTTTGAAGTATCCATATCACCTGGAAAACCTAATATATTCGTAGGAGCAGAAAACTATGTCAGTGTTATAACAGATCCAGGTTTCTGGAGATCCTTTGGTATAACAATTCTTTTCACTTTTTTGACAGTTGCTGGTGGGATCATATTAGGGCTGGGTGTAGCTTTGATGATGAACAGAAAATTTATTGGTAGAACTATTGTCAGAGCTTTGATTTTGCTTCCATACATTACCCCCGTAATCGCAATTGTATTTGCGTGGAAATATGCGTTTCTTCCCATAGATGGGCCATTAGTACGATCGTTATCTTCTATCGGCCTTATGGACCCCGGAGTAGATTTGATAAATGATCCCAACAATGCGTTTTGGGTCGTTACATTTTTCAACATTTGGAGAAACTTCCCGTTTGTTTATTTGATGATACTTTCAAGACTCCAATCGATTTCTAAAACATATTATGAAGCCGCTGAAATAGATGGTGCAGGCGATTGGGCCAAATTCAGGTTCATCACATTACCGGAATTATATTTTGTTATTGGTTCAGTAGCGTTGTTGAGAGGAATCTGGAATTTTTACAAATTTGATGAGGTTTACTTGATGTCAAAGTTTGCAGGGACACTACCTATTTACATTTATGAAAAGGCTTTTATAGGTGTTCCACAACAGGGTGTTGCAGCATCAATTGCTACTCTCTTGTTTGTTGTAATGATGATCCTGATCGGGTACTACGTTAAGAAGGTATTGAAATGGTAGGCAAAAAAAGACCCCTCAAGACAATTGGTTTTTATTTACTGGTTATAGCACTGGTCATTTTTGTTGGATATCCCTTCGCCTGGATGCTATCCATATCCTTCAGGTACGATTCGGATGCCTTCGATCATGGAATAATTCCAAAAAGACCTACTCTAACTCAATATAAGCAACTTCTTGGATTCGAGCAGTCACTTAGAGATCAGCTTTCAACAGAAGCAGAACAATTTTTAAAATTAATAGAAGACCTCCCAGAAGAACAGCAAAAAGAAATAGTCAAAGAAAAGGGGTTGCTTAAAACTGAATCATCATTTCCATTTATTAGATTCTTTAGAAACAGTCTGTTTTTAGCAGGATTATCAGCGCTAGTAACACTCATTGTCGCAGTACTCGGGGCATATTCTTTCAGCAGACTACGCTATAAAGGCAGAGGTTTTATTCAGAGAGGAGTGCTGATTGTTTATCTTTTTGGGGGCACGATTTTAGCTGTACCTCTTTACCAGATATTTGTAAAAGCAGGTCTTACTGGAAACGGTCCAAAGTCATTTTTCGCATTATTCATTATTTATATTGTGCAAACATTACCTGTTTCTTTATATATGCTCGGTAATTATTTCAGAACCATTCCTTATTCTATTGAAGAAGCAGCCATCATTGATGGATGTTCGAGGTTACAAACCATATTTAGAATTGTTATACCGCTTTCACTACCAGCAATTGTGACTGTATACATTTATGCGTTTATGATAGCCTGGAATGAGTACTTGTTTGTATCAATTTTTATAAGACCATATCCAGCCTTTTATACACTTCCCATTGGACTTAACGAACTGTTCTATTCAGAACATGCAATCTGGGGTAAAATGATGACAGCATCTGTATTGACTGCTGTTCCAATCATAATAATGTTTACAGTGATGGAAAAATATCTTACTAGCGGATTAACAGTCGGCGCAGTTAAAGAATAAATGGAGGTCAGATATGAAGTCATTGCCTGACAATGTTTATAGGAAATTATCAGATCACAAAAAGCCAGAGATAATCGTTGGAATTTCAAGCTATAACAACGCTTCAACTATTTCATATGTAGCTGAGACCGCTGCAAAAGGAATCACTGAATTTTCCCATGGAAGTGGATTGATAGTAGATTCTGACGGAGGCTCCAGAGATAAGACAATTGATACTTTTCTCTCCGCCAGCACAGAAAATGTAGATAAACTGGCCTTCAAATACGATGGCGTTTCGGGTAAAGGCAATGCCATGAGAGCCATAATGGAGATTTCAAAATTGCTGAGAACTCCTGTTACAATCTTTTTAGATGCTGACCTTAGAAGTGTTAAACCATGGTGGATTGAAAGGCTTTCAAAACCTATATTGAGGGGTGCTACTTCTTACATTACACCATATTATGTCAGGCACAAATACGATGGAACAATTACGAATAATCTCTGTTATCCATTGACAACAGCCCTCTATGGTATTGACATAAGGCAACCTATTGGTGGAGATTTTGGAGTCGGGCTTGATTTAGTGGATATATACCTTTCGAAACCTTCAGAAATTTGGAAGAGTGACATCTCACGTTTCGGTATAGACATCTGGATGACCATAACTGCGGTAAATGAAAGTGATAAACCACCGATGCAAGCAGCTCTTGGAGCCAAAATTCATGATGCAAAGGATCCTGGAAAACAACTTGGACCCATGTTCGAACAGGTTGTGGGAACATTATTTAGGTTATCTGAGGAATACTTTCACAACTGGCGGGAAATAAAGGGAATGAGAAAAGCCATACTGTACGGAGAAATACCGGAAGTAACACCGGAACCACTGAATGTAGACCTAGATAATATGAAGAATAATACAAGAATGCAACTGAAGAAGAATCAGGAACTTGCAGAAAGATTACTGACAAAAGATAAACAGTATATTATCGATGAAGTTACAGATAGTGGTACTTTAAATATTGAGGATTGGGTTGACCTGGTCTATTCTCTGATGATTAAATATAGGAAAGTCAGGGAAAGAACAAATGTAATATCACTTTTACTACCATTGTATTTCGCAAGGGTTGCGGATTTTGTAGAAAAGACCAAAGAGTTATCGTCAAAAGAAGCAGAGAAGTATGTCAAAGAAGCTGTAGAATGTTTTATGGGAAAAAAGCCTGATTTAATAAAGAGGTGGTAACGTGATAACAACATTTATAAAAGGTAAATATTCTACATTCAGTGAATCGGAGAAAAAAGTTGCCAAATATATTTATGAAAGACCAGATGATGTTATCCACTATACAATAACTGAATTAGCACGCTTTTCAGAGGCCAGTGAAGCTACTGTATATAGATTGATCAAGAAACTCGGGTTTGCTGGTTATCAGGATTTCAAAATATCCCTGGCAAGAGAATTGAGCATCCCCAAGGAAGGCACACCTGGCGATTCCAAAAAGGATCTGGAAAGCTTCGTCAAATCTGTGATCGATTCAAACATGAATCTTATTAAACAGATCAGCAGTGTCCTTGATATAAAATCTGTAGAAAAAGCTGTCAAACTAATAGAAAAATCTAAAAGGATTTTCTTCTTTGCTGTGGGTAGATCTTCAGCTGTTGCGCAGAGTGCAAGTCTTAACTTTGCATTGCTAGGTCTTTCAGCCAATTACTATTCTGATCCTCATGCTCAGGTGATGGTAGCTTCTAGTATGGATGAAGATGATGTGGTAATTGGTGTTTCGCACACAGGAACCATAAGAGATACATGCAAATCACTTCAAATAGCTCACGGCGCAGGTGCAAAAACTATCGCAATTACATCCGGTATAAATTCTCCCATAACAAATGAAGCGGATGTGGTACTATACACAGCAACCAGCGACCCTTCTGAAAACAGTTTTATAGTCAATCGAATCGGAGAATTTCTGGTTCTTGAGGTACTGTACCGCTGTGTACTCGTTAATTTCGAAACTAATTTGAAAAAACACTTCAATAAACTAGAAAAGGCTCTTAAACCGAAAAGGTTTTGAATATGAAAATTGCATTATTACACTATAGGGTTGGAGAAAATGATGGCGTTTCACTTGAAATGAAAAAATGGCGCATGGTTCTTGAAAGAATGGGTCATGAAGTTTCATATATAGCGGGTTCACTCGGCCAGGAAGAGGGTTACGAAATACCAAGCATAATGTACGATAACCCCAGGAATAAAAGAATATTGAACAACGCTTTTAGTAACCTTGAGGAGTTTAGCCCGGGCAGACTTGTTGAAGAAATAAAGACGTACAGCAATGAAATCAAACGTTCATTAATCCCTATAATCAAGAGAGAGAACATTGACTGTATCGTGGGCAACAATGTCTGGTCTCTCGGTTGTAATCTATCTCTGCCCCTTGCACTGGAAGATCTTGATGGCCGTAAACCTTTTCTTATTGGACATCATCACGATTTCTACTGGGAACGCTTATTCTATTCAAATCCAACCAGCAATTATGTTAAAAATTTGCTTGAGGATAGCTTTCCACCAGTCGATCTGGATGGCCATGTTGTTATAAACACTATCGCTCAGGAAGAGCTCAGGATAAAGAATGGCATAGTTTCTGAAGTAATACCCAACGTTTTTGATTTTAATGGTACTTTGTGCAATAAAGATTCATTCAACCATGATTTGAAGAAGAAACTTGGAATTGAAAAAGGCGATCTGGTTTTTTTACAGGCAACAAGAATTGTTGAGAGAAAGGCAATAGAGCTTATCCTTCATGTGCTTAAGGTTTTTACAGAAGAGTTTTTCCCCTTCCTTGTTGGGTCAAAAAATCCTTCAGGGGAAACAATAGACAGAAGGTCAAAAGTTCATCTTGTTTTACCCGGTTTTGCAGAAAAAGACTCTAGCGAATATCATCAGAAGCTTGAAGCATTATCAAAGATCATGCCCTTCACAACCCATTTTGTTAAAGATCTCTGTTCACACAAAAGATCATTTACTGAAAAAGAAAAGAAGTATTCTCTGTGGGATTTTTACTCGATTGCAGATTTTACAACCTACCCTAGCATACTCGAGGGTTGGGGTAACCAGTTTCTTGAATCTATGTTTGCAAAAAAACCTGTGATTGTTTTCGAATATCCTGTTCTTCGAAAAGACATCTTACCCAAAGGTTTTGAAGTAATATCACTCGGTGATTCATTCACTGTTAATGACTTCCTTGGAATATATCAAGTAGAACACGAAAAAGTCAGGAAAGTAGCTAAAAAATGTGTGGACTTAATTAAAGAGCCAGAACGATATAGAAATATGGTTGAAAAGAATTTCAATATTGGAAAAGAAAATTACTCATATAAGAATTTGCAGTATATGCTGGATAAACTTTTTTCCTCAATCTCTTGGTCCGAATAAAGCTGTCCCGATACGTATCATATTTGCACCTTCATCAATTGCGATAAGATATGAATCTGTCATTCCCATTGAAAGCCATTTAATATCCAAATTCTCCTGCTTAATTTTTTTTGCTCTCTCATAAAGTTCTCTGGTCAATTTGAAATATGGCCTTAATTCTTCAGGATTTTCAAAAATCGGTCCCATTGTCATTATCCCCTCTACTTTAATGTGAGAAAAGTCTTTGATCTTTTCAATAAAATCTTCAAATCTATCAGGCATAATTCCATGTTTTTGTTCTTCTTTGCCGCTGTTGATCTCAATAAAGGCTGGAACGACTATATTTGCCTTTCGCGCACGTTTGTTAACTTCACGAGCAAGCCTAAAGGAATCAAGGCTTTGTATTACATCATATAATTTTAGTGCATCCTTTACCTTGTTTCTCTGCAGATGTCCTATCATGTGCCAGGTTATTTTCTCATCAGTACTTCTATTGACTTTTTCAAAAACTTCTTCCGTTTCCTGCACATAGTTTTCTCCTATGTCTGTAATACCTGCTCTTACAACCTCAATTATCTCTTCTGCTTTCCTTGTTTTTGCAGCAGCAAGGATCCTGACATTATCGGGGACCTTTGATCTAATCTTTTCAACATTTTTTGCAATATTCACCATCTTATTCAACCTCTTTTATACAATAATTGGTCTAAAATTGAATATAACAATTAAATGATAACATGATAGTAAAAAGGAGGTATAAAAGAATGTTGCTTAAAGACAATGAACTTATGATCATATCCACCGCAAATGGTGACAATGAATTAAATGAATTGGTTAATGATCGCGATATACTTGCGACCATGTCTGAAAAACGATGGTACAGCTTAAATTTGCCTGAAAGAATTGATTACAGACTGGAGGTCGAAGGTAAACTGGTAGGGTCTATTAGCCTTAGTAGTATACGCTGGTTTAACCATAAAGCAAAGATTAGTTTATTCATAAAGTTGTCAGAACAGAACAAAGGTTATGCGAAAAGAAGTCTTAAAATTATCGTTGATCACTGCTTCAATATGTTGAATTTTCATAGACTCGAAGCAGAGATCGTTGATTACAATGAGAAATCGATCAATTTATTTGAATCACTTGGATTCAAACGTGAAGGGACAATGCGCGAAGCAAAGTACTATGAAGGAAAATATCATGATATCTACATGTATGGCTTACTCAGAAACTAAATAAAAAGCTGGTAATATCAAATCTGAACATTTCGATTTCCAATGTTTGTCCCGAAAGCAAAATATTTTTCTGCTAGCCAAGATATTTTAAAACGACAGTGTTAGAATTTACCTGGAGGCTATGTGATGAAAAAGAAGTTTGCACTTCTGATATTAGTAATAGTTGGTGTAGCCACACTCGTTTTGCTACTTAACATTACAAACTTGCGTTTTGGTTCATTTGAAGAGCTTATACCCGATGATTACCCTTCTTCTATTAAAATGGCACGGATGGAAAAAACGTTTCCAGCCGCTGAAAAAATTCTTCTGGTAGCGTCTGTTGATTCTGATGATTCTTTACTTAAATCAGAAAACTCCGAAGCATTATACAGGGTAGTTGAAGATTTGAAGGAACTTGATGGGATATTAAAGGTAAATTCAATATTTGACGCCAGGGATGTTAGTTTCTCCGGTTTCAGTATAAATCCTAAACCTTTTTTTGAAGAAGGAGTTCCTCTGGAAAACGCCAAAAAGCTCACTGAAGACCCTGTATATGTTGGAAACTTAATCAACAAAAGTGGTACAACTGCTTTGATAGCAATTGACGTAAACGAAGAAATATCGGTTGAAAGCGTTAGAAAAACGCTGAACCAGTTACCAGATAACTTCGAAACTTTCATGACGGGAAACCCAATCATTGACAATGAGATGAAAAAATCAATAATGCTACTAACCTATTTTTTCCCACCACTATTGTTTCTTTTGATGTGGGTACTTTATTTCTTGAGGCTTGGTGACTTCAGAGCAGCTTTATTACCTCCTCTTGTTGCTCTTATTGCAGCATTGTGGACATATGGTATAGCTTCCCTTGCAAATCTAACCTTAAATATGCTTACGTCCACCATAGGTTTATTCATAATTATAGTAAGTTCTTCTTACGGATTGCATATGATTGATAGATACATGAGATTTAGAGACAGCTATCATCATCTTGAATCGGTTAAAAAAGCAGTATCAGATGAAAAGATTCCTCTGTTTTTGTCAGCACTGACTACTGCAGTGGGATTCCTGACATTTATCTTTAGTGCAATGGAAGCAATGCGGTATCTTGGTATACTCGTAGCACTGGGTGTGGGAATTAGTTTCTTCTTCACCCTGGTTGTTATCCCTTCGCTTCTCACTCTTATGGATTTGAAAGCAAAACACAAGCATCTAGGATTCAAGATACAGGCAAAAACGAAATTTTCTAGCTATCTTTCAATAGGTTTATTGATTCTTTTGCTCATCTCACCTCTATTCATAAAAGATCTGGAAGTCAACTCAGACCAGTTTTCATATTTCAAAAATAATTCTGAGATTGTTAAAGCTACTGAAAAGACCAAAGAAACCTTTGGTTGGGTACTTCCTATGTACGTTGTTCTCGAAAAGGAAGGAGTTTTTACTGCAGACGATACTAAAAACCTTGAGCAAATGATTTCCAAAATGGAAGAATTGCAGGGAGTTAACGGAATTTATTCCCTACTGGATATTTCAAATAGTTATAATATACCGCTCCCAATGCTGAATTTATTTGCAAAAACAGATGACTCCTTTTCTGAATTATCTGAATTTGCTTCGGGCAATTCCATTAGACTTCTCGTAAAGACACCCATTACAGATGCAAATGGTATCAGGGAACTCAACAACAAGGTAGAAAACATTATTGCAGAATATCCACAGTACTCACCCTATGTTGCATCCACCGCACTTGTCAATGCTGGAATAAACAGCGGCGTTGTTGAAAATCAGGTCACAACAATATTTGTTGCCTTCGGAGCAATTGCCATTTTGCTCATTATTGTCTTTAGAAAAATTCTTCTTGCACTTATTGCCGTAGTACCCATTGTTGTTACCACCATACTTAATTTTTCCTATATGTCCATACTGAGAATGAATCTCGAGGTATCCACAGCAATAATAGCAGGTGTGTTGATGGGGCTTATAATTGATTATTCAATACATCTTATAAGTGGATACAGACGACTATCGAAGAAGCATAATAGAGCAGAAGCTTCAGATCTTGCATTGCGCGATATTGGTCCGGTTATAATTGCCAGTGGATTATCACTATCTGCAGGTTTTAGCTCACTATTTTTCGCACCTCTTAAGTTGTTTCTTAATCTGGGTATACTTCTTGTACTTGGTATTGCAACTGGTGTAACTTGCACATTGGTTTTCGTGTCACAATTATTATCAATTGGTTCATCAAAGAAAAAGAGGTAATTTATTATCTAACTGTATAATATTATCGGGAGGATTTTTAATGTGGTATCCAGGTCACATTGAAAAGGCAAAAAATAGAATCAGGAAAAATCTGAAGATCGTCGATGCTGTCGTTGAACTACTTGATGCGAGAATTCCTTTCTCAAGTAGAGCTTACGAGTATGATGAACTGTTTCAGAATAAACAGCGAATATTGGTACTGAACAAAGAAGATCTGGCAGATCCTGCTATAACCAGTCAATGGATAAAATTTTATAAGAAAGATCATGATGTAATATCTGCAAATTTGAAACGATCAGATGCAAGCTCTTTCTTAAAAAGAAAAATACTTCCAAAGATAAAGGGAAAATTTATTGAAAAGAAAATTATGATAGTCGGCGTACCAAATGTTGGAAAATCAACCTTGATAAACAGAATAAAAGGGAAAAAATCACTCGCAGTTGGTAACAGGCCTGGCATCACCCGGGGTATACAGTGGATAAAGGTTAATGAACAGCTTTCGGTTCTGGATACTCCAGGAATACTTTACACAAGGCTTCACAGCCCAAATATAAAGATGAAACTCATTGCGACTGGTTGTTTGCCCCTCGAACAGGTTGATCTATTTGATGCAATGAAAAAAATATATTCATTTCTCATAACAAGATACGGAGAAAATGTCTTTGACAATGTTCTAAAAAAACAAAAGGGAGAACATGTTGACTATGTAACCTTCCTGGAATTCTACTCTAAAGAAAAGAGTTTCATTAAGAGAGGACAGGAATATGATTACGAAAGAGCGGCTGCACATTTCTTAATCAACCTAACAAAGGGTAATTTTGGAAGATTTTCCTATGAAACTCCAGATGACATAGAATCATTGAATAACGGGGAAGCTGCATACAATGGGAAATCCTAAAACAGCACTTATATTAAGTGGGGGCGGTGCAAGAGGAGCTGCTCACATAGGTGTAATAAGAGCACTTGAAGAAACAGGTTTTAAACCCGATATGATTATTGGAGTGAGTATTGGATCTGTTATCGGGGCATGCTATGCTCTACTAAATGACGCTGATAGACTCTGGAGTTACGCAAAGAAAGCTTACTATCTCGGTATGAAGTGGTTTCCTTTCAAACTTTCAATAACATCCAGACCTTATTGCAGATTTCTTGCAAATCTTGGATGTTCTTACATGAACAACAGGAAGGCTGCTCTACCATCATGGCTGTATTTCTGGTTATTTAAATTGTTCTTCCGAAGGTTCACATTTGCTGATACAAAAATCAAGTTTTACTGTATTTCCACGGATCTCAAAACAGGAGAAAGATACATCCACTCCGAAGGTTTAATATTTGATGCACTCAAGGCATCAATGGCAATGCCAGGTGTTTTTCCGCCAGTTAAATTTAACGGTAAAGAACTTATTGATGGCGGAACCATCTGTAATTTGCCTGCGGATATAGCTAAATCACTAGGAGCAGAAAGAATAATAGCAGTGGATGTTTCTGAAAGAAATAAAGAATTCAATTTCCCTGAGAATTCTAATATGCAACTGGTAATGATTAACCATATGGTTTTCGAGCGGCTAACCGATTACTGGGAAAAGGATATCCATGTTTTGATTCGTCCAAAAATTGGCAATATCGACGCTCTCGAATTTTCAAAAACACTTAAAATAGCAGAAAAGGGTTATAGCAGCGCAAAAAGATTGTTGGAAAGCGGGAGAATCAGGTTATGAATATCCGGGCCGGTGGTTTTCTTCTGCAGGCTTTAACTTCAATACCTTTTCTGGAAGCTATAGAAGAAATCGATAATGTAAAATTTGAGAGGACTATACTTAATGGTCTTGCTGGTTTCTACTGGATAATTAGAAGGTGTCATGACCGAGAGTTTGCTCTTCGCAAGCTTATGATATTCCTGAGCAGATTCCAAGAACCAATAAAGGCTATGGGAAGAGAATTTGATTTGCAGAAAAAATATCAAAGAAGGCTAGATAGAGATTACTGTGCAAGCTGGACCGTTACCGATCATGTTTCAGGATGGAAAACTTTTGATGCAATACTGAGATACATTTCTGATGAGCAAATAAACGACATTAACATAGAAGTAATCAATATCGTAGATAAAAAAGTTGAACTGTTAGGTGGAAGCAGCCATAATTTATTGAGGCTATCTGTCGGTTTCCCCGGGTTATTTCCGCCTGTAGAAAATAGATTTCTCTCCAGCATATACTACTCCCAAATCCCATTATTCAAACTCCAAAAATCCGATTTGGTACATGTTAATCTGAGAAATACGAAAACACTTCCTGTTAATAATGCAAATCAAATACTCGTTCAAAGTCTTGAACTAAGAAGTGGAGAACTTGCCAGAAAGATCCTTGCTGACGTCTCACCATATAAAATCATTTCGATGGAACAGATCAGAATCGATAACATTTCAGCATTTGTTAATTCTCTAGAAACAATGAAAGTGAATGTTAAAGAACAACTCAAGAAAAATTATCATGAGTAAGCAAAATAAGGTTGTTTGAGAAACAAATAAGTATTAAAATAGAATTGGTAAAATATTTAAAACAATCGAATAAATCAGGAGGTAATATTATGAGAAAAATGTTATTTAGTTTACTAATTGGGGTAATAGTCTTATTTTTCTTCTCTTGCACTATTCCAATAAAAATACCTGGAGCGTTGAACGTTGATTTTAAAGTAACATCAGAAAGTATTGATTATGAGTTCACAACAGCTAGCAATAATGAATGGAATGAATATCAGTTTGAAACTGAAGTAGAAAATCCTTTAATAGATGCTGAAGTACCATTCGATGCTAAAATCAAGAAAATAGAACTTACTGTAACTGCTACTGTATTACATCCAGAAAGTTTCGATGCCTTTAATTATGAACTATACATAAGCAGAACCGGATACTCAACGGATCCATCTGATCTTGCTATTGAAGGAACAATGAAGCCAGGAACTACAGAGAAAACCGTTAATAGTAAAAACTATGGAGGAATAGAAAACTTAAGAACATTCCTCGTATCTGATGAAGAAAAAGCAAATTTCTATGTTGTAATTAAACATAATTATGACTATGAAGAAACTGAAAGTGTTGAAGGTCAGATAAGCATAAAAGGAACTGTCTACGTAGGATTATAGGCACACACATTTAACAAAAACAAAACCGCCCTCCGGGCGGTTTTTTTATGCAACATATTATATATATTTATACCCTTAGTAATTTACTTCTGATAATTTTCACATAATCACAAAATCCACTTGCTCCTTTATAAAAAACCTTCATAGACCTATATAAATAAAAATACGCTTTTAAAAAGAAGCTTAGGAATAAATTTTTATATCTTATATTATTTATTCGTGTGGCCACGCGAATAAAAAATTGGAGGTGAAAATAATGGGAGTTGGTTCAACTGTACAAAATCTGGGTAAAGAAAAGAGACTTCAGATTGTTTGGGATACAGGAGAAATTGTAGATAGTGAACCGGTCTTATACAGACAATCTATCTCTGTAGAAAGCACAATAACCGAACAGGAAGCTTACGATGCTGCCTACAATCTGGCATCTCTTACAGATTATTCAGTTGTCGAGATTAGACTTATAACCACAGATAATCTTGGACCCATAGACTAATTAACGCAATGATTCTACAAGAATAAATTTGAGGAGGTGAAAATATGGAAACCCTAAGCATGAGATGGTACAACATTACGGAAGGACGCTCAAGAGGAATAACCTTGAGATCTCCACTGGATACATTGACAGCAACAGACGTACAAAATGTAATGGATATTCTTGTTACTTTGAAGGTTATTCCCGCTGGTTACAGCACAGATTATGCAAGTATCATAAATAGAACATCTAACGTACTCTTTAATCTTATCTAGTAACAGAGGGAGGGGATATCCCCCCTTTATTTATTCTAAAAAAAGGAGGTTAATATATGTTTTTCTTAAGATCACTTAGCGGCCTTTTATCTCTTGGAGCCTGTTTATTGGAAAGACCGGGCGAAGGTGAAAAGAAAAAAGAGGAACTAAAAGAACTGGTATATACGGTTTTACCAGAAGAACAGTGGCAGATAGATTACGATCTTTTTGACAGAATTTTGGACATAGCAATAGATCTTGTTGTAGACTGGTTAAATGATACAATTTGGAGTGAAGCATAGCGTTCATAGCGGTCACCGGCAGGTGGCTGCTATTTTCTTTTCTTTGTTTTTCTTAGTTTGCTCCAGAGAGGATCAACAACATGATGAGTAATCCATTCTTCCATTTTATGCATCTCTCTTCTTCCTTTTTTTGTCAGGAAGTAATAGTTATCCCTCTCTTTGACCAGCCTTGCCCTCTCAAGAAACCACAAGAACATTCTTATTTTATTCTCAGCTTCGGGGAAATACTTCAAAAGAGGTTCGAGATAAAGCTCATTTATATACAATTTCCAAAAAGCAAAAAACAATGCTCCCTGGAATTGATTAAACGTCCGCAAACTTGCTATGGGTAATTTTTTTCTTTGAATTGATTTGATATAGCTACCCAGAGAAAATGTATTAGTCGTAAAATAATTACCCGTGAAAGTGGAGGCACTTAATCCCATCCCAAGATAAAATTCTCTCCCAACCGAGGAATATCTGAGATTTTGTTTGTTTGTGTATGTCCACAGCATATCTCTTCTGTAACCAAGATCTTCAGCAAATTCATCAAGTTTTTCAAAATAAGAAATTTCAATATCTGGTTTATTCGATATATGTATAGAGGTAAATGAAAATGGCATTAATGGGTATACTGAAATTTGCTGTGGTTTGAATTTAGTCACTTCAATAAAATCTTTATGAAGTATATTGAAGTCTTTTCCTGGATCAAGAATGAGATCAACATTGACTACATCAAAATCCGAGTTCATAACATTTTCTAGCGATTTGATATTTACATTCCTGGATATACCTCGACCAATTTTATTCTGTAATTCCTGGTCAAGAGTTTGTATTCCAAGACTGACATAATTCACTCCGAGTTCCTTTAACCTTTGCAAATTGCTCATTTGAGTATCATCGGGATGAACTTCCATAGCTATTTCCCCGTTTATATCACCTGCAATAAATTGCAAAATCTGCTTTATTGCTTTCATATCATTGGAAGGACTGCCACCACCAATATACAGAGATGAAAATCTCGATGTACCGTGCAACATCCTCTCTCTCTGGAGCCATATAATGTAATCAGAAACAAGCTGCTCATCATAATTCATTTTGAGATAGGGACAGTAACCACAATTACTTTTACAAAAAGGGAAATGAATATACAATCCCGGACTTTCGATAGGAAATGTGTAACGCTCGGGAACTTTCTCAAAACTCTCCTTCATGAAAAAATGAGTATACCATTTCAAGAAATTTAACAAAAGTGCTCCTCCTTGTATGAAGTGGCTTACGAACGCAATTTTAGCATACTTTTATAAAACATTAATGTGATTGCTTTGTTTTATTGCCTTATTCATACATATTAACTCCTTATATAGTAATACTCTTTTAAAATAAAACTCTTTATGACAAAAATAGTGATTTTATTTTCTGGACATCAAATGTAAAAGATTAGTTAATTCAAAATCAGAAATAGCATTTATAGTTATTTTGCTTTATCCATATCTTACAGTACAGTCTGTAAAAATAATTGTTTTACGATTGTAATATGGTAAAATCCCTTATAGTTGACTGCCAAAAAGGCGTATTTAAGGGGTGATTGAATGAAAAAAGCGTTACTGGGACTGCTTATTTTACTCATATGCTCAGCAGGTTTTTCCTGGACAGCTCTTGAGGATTATTCTAATGTTGAGTATGTTTATTACAAAACCACGGGATTTGATGAAGATGAAGAAGGAATTGGCGAAATCATCTATGGTGTAAAGATTGAATTAACCAATCAGGGATATAAGGTCACAAACGAAACAATATATGAGATGCCACCCGATGCAGTATTGGATTCTTCAATACTGTTTGGACAGTCAGCTGCACTTAGTATGTATACAATGTTTGATTTCATCACATTGATGGTACTATCTGCAGTCGATTTCGAAGAAATGGTAACTACCAATCTATTTATGGTAGGCGGAAAAATCAAATACGAGGGCCAAATGACTGTTCAGGGAAAAAATAGAACATATTCAGGAGTAAAAGTTGTGTACTACGATGAAAATAACGAAATAATGAAATATTGGGTATTGAACGAAAATATTCCATTTCCATTGTTGAACGTAACAATGGAAGACGGCGAGGAAACTATCAGTACAATCCTCTGGGATTATAAAATGAGATAATGCATTTTGACAGTAAAAGCCTTCTCTCTAGAGAGAAGGCTTTTTTATTATTCAACAGTGTTTATGTAAGTATATATTGATTTATTAATTTGCAAAAAACATACTATTTTGCTAGGATTAATTTGTTAAACTAATTAATGGAGGTGCGAGTAATGGAAATACTTTTCAAAGGAGCAACAATTTATCCTATTTCATCACAGCCATTTAAAGGCGATATATTAATTAAAGATGGCTTAATAGAGGACATAGGAGAAAAAATCGATTCTTCAAATGCGGAGTTAGTAGATGTCAGTGGAAAATACATTTTTCCCGGATTTATCGATGCCCACTCACACATTGGAGTTTCAGAAGAAGGTGTTGGATACTATTACGATGACACAAATGAAATTACCGACCCGGTAACAGCTGAGGTAAGGGTACTGGATGCCTTTTATCCTGAAGACAGCGCTATCAACAGAGCACTTGCTGGTGGTGTAACAACTGTTTTTGTTGTACCTGGAAGTGCCAATCCTATTGGCGGTCAGGGAGCCATAATAAAATTCAAATCAAAAATAGTGGATGAAATGGTTTTGAAACAACCCGCAGGTTTAAAAATGGCAACAGGAGAAAATCCGAAACGTGTTTACAGTGAAAAGAAACAAATGCCAGGCACAAGGTTAGGTGTTGGTGCAATTATTAGGAAATATTTCCAAAAAGTCAGAAACTACATGAAGAAGAAAGAAAATGCCGCAAAAGAGAACAAAGAATTCGATGAAATAGATATTCAGCTTGAAATCGGAGAAATGGTTTTGAAAAGAGAAATGCCAGCAAGAATCCACGCACATAGAGCGGATGATATTCTTACAGGAATAAGAATATCTGAAGAGTTCGGATTTGATGCTGTTATTGAACACGCAACGGAAGGCTATAAAATTGCGGATTACCTGAAAAAGAAGAACATCCCAGTAATCCTCGGTCCGCTTTTTGGTACCCGGTCAAAGTTGGAGCTTAAAGATGCTACTTACGAAGCTGTCAAGATTATCAATGAGAAAGGAATCCTCGCAGCAATGATGTGTGATCACCCTGTACTGCATCTAGAACTTGCAAACATAAATCTTGGGACAGCTTTAAGATTTGGATCAAAAGAGGAAGATCTGCTGAGAATGGTTACCATAAATCCTGCGAAAATTATTGGAATAGACAACAGAACCGGAACGTTAGACAAAGGAAAAGATGCCGATATTGTAGTATGGAACGAGCATCCCTTTAACCTTAGAGCCAGAGCTGAACAAGTTTACATCGAAGGTAAAAAGGTTTTTTCACTTTAAAGATTTTTTCTTATGAAATGTAATCCGGACCCGCAAACACGGGTCCTTTTTTTTCTGAAATTCTGATTATACGACATTTGAATTACTATTTAAACTTGTTATAATTATATAGACAGAAGGAGGGATAATTATGTATCATGAAGATTTGAATGAACTTTCAGAAAAAGCTAAGGATATTACCAGAGCATTGAATAGTTTAAAAGAAGAGGTTGAAGCGATTGACTGGTACAACCAGAGAGCTGATGTCGCAAAAGATGAATCGATTAAAGCAATCCTGGAACATAACCGTGATGAAGAAATTGAACATGCTGCCATGATCATCGAATGGCTTAGAAGAAATATGGAAGCCTGGGATGACGAGTTGAAAACATATTTGTTCACTGAAGGTTCCATAACAGAAATCGAAGAGGATGGAGAAAGCGAAGGATCAGGAAACGATCTAGGACTAAGCAAGAAGTAAGAGGTGAAATTATGGATTTTTTAAAGAGTAATATAGCTCCTGTTACCGATGAAGTATGGGAAGAAATTGATGACCGTGCTAGAGAGGTACTAAAACCCGAGTTATACGCAAGAAAGTTTGTAGATATTGACGGACCTCATGGTTGGCAATTTTCTGCCCAACACCTGGGGAGAATATCACAAGTTCGGGAAGCTGCAGGAGTTTACTGGGCAAAGAGAGAAGTTCTTCCTTTACTAGAACTGAAAATTCCTTTTGAACTGGACAAGAGGCTTCTCGATGATATGAATAGAGGTAACCCATCTGTAGATCTCGAACCACTTGATGATGCAGCTAGAAAAATTGCTGAATTTGAGGATAATCTCATCTATACAGGGCTGGAAAGTGCAAATATAAAGGGATTGAAATCAGTTCTTGAAGAAAGAAAAATGAACGTTAAAACTGATAGTCCTTCTTCTCTATTACAGGGTATAAATCAGTCACTTTCAGAATTTAAAAAAGAAGGCGTAGAAGGTCCTTTTGCCCTTGTTATTGACAGAAAACAGTGGTCCAAATTAATTGCAGAAAACCAGGGTTATCCGTTAAACAGATTGGTCAAAGACCTTCTCTCTGATGGTGAAATCATTCTTTCACCACGTTTTGATCATCCATTCCTGGTTTCTTTGAGAGGTGGAGATCTTAAACTTGTAGTGGGCCAGGATATGTCTCTAGGCTATGAAGACGAACTTAAGGATAAGGTAAGATTCTACTTTATCGAGTCTCTAACCTTCCAGATAATTACACCGGAAGCAGTATTAAGACTAGGATAATTGAAATATGATTATGATAATATCCGGAAATGCTCTCCTTGTAGAGTATGTCCGTTTTTTAATATGTTTTTAAGGAGGGCGGGTTTTGAAGAGATATGCGAGAGTAAAAAGCGTTACAACAATTGGTCTTGAAGTAATTGAGGTAATAATTGAAGTGGACATTGACAAAAAGGCTGTTCTTCATGAAATCGATGTAGTAGGTCTTGGAGATACAGTAATAAAAGAAAGCAAAAAACGTGTGAAAAGTGCCATGATTAATTCAGGCTTTTCATTTCCACAGGCAAGGGTAACAATAAACCTTGCTCCAAGCGATGTAAAGAAAGAAGGATCATATCTTGATTTGCCAATGGCTGTGGGTATACTCAAAGGTTCATCTGTAATAAAGGACGAACTGGATGATTATTTGTTTTTTGGAGAGCTGGGTCTTGATGGTACCGTTAGAAAAGTAAGGGGAGTTCTTCCAATCCTTCTGAGTTTGATGAAGCGAAAGAAAAAACCTACTGTGATTCTTCCTCACGGGAACAGATCTGAAGCCTCTGTTCTTAAAGGAATAGAGGTTATCACAGTAAAAAATCTGGGAGAGCTTGTTCAGTTTCTTAACCACGAGATTTCAAAAAATCCTGTTGAATACTTCGAGCCTGTTTTTCAGCAGGAATCAGAAGAAGATATATCAGATATTAAAGGCCAGGAATTTGCAAAACGAGCAGCTGAAATTGCTGCAGCTGGTGGACATAACATTCTACTTCGAGGATCTCCCGGATGCGGGAAAACCATGCTGGCCAGGCGATTCCCTGGAATATTACCAAGGATGACCCTTGAAGAGGCTATAGAAACTACAAAGATATACAGCGTTGCTGGTTTGCTTGATGGCAAAGGCTTAGTTACCCAACGACCATTCAGATCCCCTCATCATACCGCCTCAACCATTTCTGTAATTGGTGGCGGAACCAATGCAAAACCAGGCGAAATAAGTCTCTCTCACAACGGCGTGTTGTTTCTTGATGAATTCCCTGAATTCAGAAGAGACGCGGTAGAGGCATTAAGGCAGCCTCTTGAAGATGGAGTAGTCAATATCTCACGCGCAAAAATTACAGCCAGTTATCCATCAAGATTCATGCTGGTTCTTGCACAAAATCCGTGCCCCTGTGGCTGGTACGGCGATCCCAGCCATGAATGTTCCTGCAACTGGAATGATATAAAACGGTACAACAGAAAGATTTCTGGTCCACTTGAAGACAGAATTGATATGTTCGTAGACATGCCCAGACTTGAATATGGCGATTATGCTTCAGAAAAACACGGTGAAACCAGTACCCAGGTTAGAGATCGCGTTGAGGAAGCCAGAAAGATACAACTAAATAAACTGAGAAATCATGGCATCTATTCAAACAGTCAATTGAGCCACAGGCAGCTAGAGGAAGTTCTCGAAATCGATTTCGGAGCGAAAATGCTTCTTGAATCAGCAGTTGAGCGTTTGAAATTTACAGGTAGAAGTATAGACAAAGTTCTTAAGGTTGCACTAACCATTGCAACCCTTGAGGGCGGTACCAAAGTGTACAAAAAGCACATCGCAGAAGCTATTCAATATAGAAAAAAGGCAATAAATATCTAACATTAGAAAAGCAAAAACTAATTATATTCTTGGGGGCCAGTGAATGGGTTTGAGTTTTTTCTCACTATCAAATCTGTCTCTTATATAAACATCAAATGGAATGGTGAAAACCAAAGTTCCCAAAACCTTTCTGATCTTTTTCAATTCAGAATCTTCTGCAAAATTAATGAGATCGATCTTTCTTTCCCATGCCAGGCGCTTTATACCACGCACCATGTTCCAACCATCTCGTTCTCTTTCGTAATCAAACTGGATGACAAAACACGTCTTTATTGGTTTGTGAAGCTTTGGAACACGTACAAGTGGAGCAATCTTAGAAGCATAATCCAGTGTATTTCTCAAAAACATCAACCCGGGTGGTAAAGCGGTTATTCCAATGTCATATTCCCCCGATGTATCCCATACAAGAGCCTGTGCGCTCTTATACCTTAAAGCAGTCAATCTTTTTTTACCTCTGAGTTTTTCAAAGAAACACCTATCAAGATCAAGGGGAACAAGATCATACTCTTCCTTCCTTTTTTCTAGATAATCATTGAGAATATTCTTCGGTGGCTCATCTTCCAGCTCAATTTCCTTTGGCCCCAAAGGTCTGGTAACGGGCAAAACATAGAAATTAAGTGTTCTGGTTTTTTGAAGGTGCTTGTGTTTCAGAATTTTAATGGAATTGATGTTGTCCGATTTTACAGTCCCAAAAGCAAAATCAGCTGTCGAATTTCTTAGCATCTTCTCCATCTGCTTAATTACTTCTTTTAACCACCTGGCCACCTTCATTCTATATTTGGGATTCGTTCTGAGACCAAGCACAAATGCTCCCCTTTGTTTCTTGTCTTCAAGCCAGTAATCGCCAAAGCCCGCTCCCACACATCCAATAATTTCTCCATTATCTTCATCCTCTGCTATTAACATGAACCGTTCGTCAAAGTAATTCAGCTTATGAAAAAAGTCTTTTCTGAAAGATGTTAACCATATTTTTCCTTCCTGAGCGGATTTTTTCTCTATCTCAATGAGCTTTTCGTTGTCTTCGGGAGTGGCTTCTCTGATTATCATTTATCCGCACTAGTCTTGAGGTATTTATCAAACCATTTAACTATTTCAGAGAGTCTTTTTTCTCTATGAATAGGTTTTCCTCCTCTGGATAATTCATGATTTTCTCCCGGGAAGAGCACCATTCTCGCTTCTTTGCCAAATCTTCTCAATGCAGTGAAAAACTGCATTGCTTCTGGTACCCAGCATCTGAAGTCTTCGAGGGAATGTATGAGAAGTAGCGGCGTTTCAACATTCGCAACATAGGTCAACGGTGATTGCCTTCTATAGCCATCCTCGTTATCCCAGAAATCTCCTCCAACTTGATACTTCGAGAAGAAATAACCTATATCAGTAGTCCCATAGAAAGATGTCCAGCTAGAGATGGAACGTTGTGTTACTGCTGCTTTAAAGATATCCGTGTGCCCAACGATCCAATTAGTCATAAATCCACCGTATGAACCTCCAGTTACTCCAAGGCGTTCTTCGTCGATAAATTCAAAAACGTTTAAGGCTTTTTCAATAACCTCCATGATATCCTGGAAGTCTCTCTCACCAAAATGCTCACTGATATCTGCAAATTCAGAGCTGTATCCATGACTGCCCCTTGGATTGCAAAAGAGAACAGCGTATCCTTTTGAGGCAAGCAATTGCATTTCATGTATGAAAGAGTATCCATACGCTGTTTTTGGCCCACCATGAATCTCAAGTATGGCTGGATACTTCTCTTCTTCTTTAAAATCAACGGGCTTCATAATCCATGCGTCGAGCTTTTTCCCATCAGATGCAGTTACTGCAAAATGCTCCAGTACAGACAAGGTATACTTTTTAATCCAGCTGTTAAATTTTGTTAGCTGTTTCATCTTTCTGCAAGAGAGTGTATAAATCTCAAGAGGTTTCTGGCTGTCCATATAGTTTATTACATACATGTCATCTGAAATAATATTAATCGAATCTATGCTTCCCTTAACTTCTTCTATTTTGTCCAGGTTTCCTTTATCGTCTATCCTGGAAATAGCAGTATTTGGCCCATTGTTATGCAGGAAATAGAAGTTCCCCTTATATGCAAGAATATCCTTTGTGCCTCCACCTCGAACATCGCTGTTCAATGCGTTGTGCATAGGTATATCCTTATTCTTTGTAAGGATATTCAAATTTTTATCCTTTAAAGTAATTATTCCTATAAAGTCGTTGGTGGCAAAACCTCTTTCATTGTCATTTAGAACCAGATAGATGCTTTCATTGTCCTTCCATTCCATGTCCATTACTGAGTAATTATCTGAGGTCATTTTCTCCATCTTATTCTTTTTACGATCAAAGACAAACAGGCTAAATATTTCAGGATACTGCTCAGGTTTTTCAAGCAACGTGAAAGCGACTTTGTCACCCTCTGGTGACGCTTTCAATGAATAGATGTGTTCATAATCTGTAAGTCGCTTCGATTTTCCGCTTTCTATATCAAGTATAAATGCCTTTCTGGTTCTCCCTTCAAGAAAACCTACCCCATTTGAAACAAAGGGGATTTCATCTATCTCAATTATCTTCCTGTCATCTTTTTCTTCTTTGTTATCACTATCACTGTCCTTTTTCTTATCCTTATCTTCAGTATTTTTTGAGAGAGCCAGATAACCTAAATTGTTACTATCTATCCATTCTATGGAAAGAATGATATCCTTTGTTGAAAAGATCTTTTGTGCTTCTCCACCATCAACATTCATTACGTAAATCTCGGATTCTTTGGATTCCTTGCCTCTTCTTGAAATGAAAGCAAGTTTTCTTGTTTCTTTATTCACTTTAGGAAAAGAATCGTGTTTCCCGCTGGTAAATGCAGAAACACTTTTTTCTTTAATATCAGCCTTCCAGATATTTGAATGATACTCGTTGTTCTTCTTGTTGAGTATTCTTTTTATGAAGAAAAAGCTGCTGCTATCAAGAACCTCCGGTGCACCAACACTAACAAATTTATACAGATCTTCAATTCCCAATGTCTTCAATGTCATCACCTCTTTCACAATTCTATCAAATTTCCTGGATTTTCAGAATAAGCCATTTTCAGGTATTATTTAAGTAAGAAGGGTGGTGCTCAAAATGAAAAAAATACTAATAAGTTATTTCGAACCCTTTGGAGAAGAAAAGGAAAATAGTTCTGAATTGGCGGTTAACGCTTACTTTAAGCAATATCCCGAAATGAAGACCAGTATCGTTGCTATTAAATTGCCAACAACCTTTAAGGATTCTGCAAACAAGCTAATCAAATCAATATCATCTGAAAATCCCGATATCATTTTGATGTTTGGTCAGGCTATGGGGAGGAAAAACATATCCATCGAAAGGGTTGCAGTGAATATTATTGATGCAAGAATACCGGACAATGAAGGTGAGCAGCCAATTGACAAACCAGTAATACCGGGAGGGAAAAATGCATACTTCTCCTCATTGCCTGTAAGAAAAATAAAAGATGCACTGGAAGAGAAAAACATACCTGTTAGTATTTCTTATTCTGCAGGCACGTATGTGTGTAATTATCTTTTCTATTCAGTGATGCATTTTATTGAATACAATAAACTTGAAACCCGGGCAGGGTTTGTACATCTCCCGCTTTCTTCATCGCAAATTGAAGAGAATTCAGATAAACCCTCTCTAAGTCAGCAAATGCTTGTTGATGGTCTAAATGAAATTATTAAGGTATGTGATAGTTAATGAAAATAGCACTGGTCGAATTCAAACCCGTGAATAACAAACCTGAAAAAAATACGCAAAAAATGCTTGAAATAATTGATCAAACCGCAGAAGATACAGATCTAATAGTTTTTCCGGAAATGGCTTTTACCGGTTTTACAATGAACAAAGAACTGCACAGTTTTCAAGACACTGAATCGGTTATACAAAAATCCAGATCCAAAAATACTGCAGTTTTATTTGGTTGGATAGAGAAGGACAGCAACAGCTACTACAACAGTTCCACATTTTTTGATACCAAAACACACAGAACTTTAAATTACAAAAAGAGAAAATTGTTTACTTACAGGGGAGAAGAAAAATATTATACTCCGGGAAATTCTAGTATTCAATATGAATTTAAAGACCATTCAATATCTCACCTAATCTGCTATGATCTGAGATTTCCCGAGCTGTTTCGGGAAACAAAGGGAGTTGAAATCTTTATTGTAATCGCCTGCTGGCCAAAAAGCAGAAAGGATCACTGGAAAGCGCTTTTAAAAGCAAGAGCAATTGAAAACCAGGCTTTTGTTATCGGAGTCAATCGAAGTGGTGTAGGCGAAATTGGAGAAGAGTACGGGCATCTTTCAATAGCATATGACTATATGGGAAAAGAAATGAAGCTTACAAAAGTGAGCCAAATAAAATATCTTGAAATCGATGACGACTTCTTCAAATCACTCCATAAATGGCGTAAGAAATTCCCTGCCCTAAGAGAGTAGTTTTTCCAGTTTTTTTGCATCGTGTGGAGCATAACCTTCAGCATCGTTGTTGAAGTAACAGTAAACTTCATCTACATTCAACTTTTTGATCTTTTTTACATATTCCTTGAGTTCAACTTCATCATATTCACTTCTGTACCAGGTCTGTGAACCGTGGAATCTCACATACGCGAACTTAGTGGTGGCAATAACTGGATTTGGTAGATCAGGAGTGGAGATAGAACAAAATCCAATCTTCTTATCTTCCAGTAGCGAATAAACATCGCCGTCAAACCATGATTTATCTCTGAACTCAATTACATTTTTAAATGAAGGATCTAACAGATCGCAGAAAGCTTCAAGCCTTTTTAAATCTTTTTTGAAGGATGGCTTCAGTTGCCATAATATACATCCTAGTTTGTTTTCAAGCGCTTTTGAACGATTATAAAACTTGTCTACTGAATCACCTGCTTCCTCAGGTTTTTTTCTATGTGTGACAAATCTGCTACCCTTCAGAGTAAAAACAAAATTTTCTTCAGTGGAGTCGTGCCACTTCTTGAAGGTTTTTTCTTTCATGCTTCCATAAAAAGTTGCATTAACCTCCACAGTATTAAATTGGCTTGAGTAATAAGTCAACCATCTTTTCTTTGCAACATCTTCAGGGTAAAAACTATCCTTCCAGTGATCGTACTTCCAGCCCGAACAACCGACAAAATATTTCATCCTATCACCTCTTCAAAAAACTCAATGTTTCCTTTCGTAAATTTAATAACCTATCATGTTAATTTATCCCTTTACAACACCAAGAGGGGTTAGTTTTACAACAGGCCTGACCAGATCCCTTTGATAATTCATAACCTCTTCTATGTTCTTATATACCTGCCTCGCCTCTTCAACTATCGATTTCTTGCCTGGCGAAACAACCATTACATTTCTTTTGTCAAGATCTTTCATTACATCTTCATATCCAAGTTTTTTCTTTGCTTCGTTTCTTCCCATAACACGACCAGCTCCGTGAGAACAAGAACGAAAAGCATCTGGATTTTTCAGCCCCTCACATATGTAGGTGGCGGTTCCCATGGAGCCTGGAATTATTACCTTACCTTCTGCTTCTACTGCGCCCTTTCTATGAACCATCACCTGTTTATTAAAGTGATTTTCAAGTTTTGCGTAATTGTGAATTGTTTCAATTCTTTCAATTTCCTCAAGGTTATTGAAGAGTCCATCCATTATATTGAGTACGATGATTGCAATTTTCTGTCTGTTCTCAGAGGCAAATCTAATACAAAAATCCATCGCCTTTAAGTAATTGGAACCTTCGGTTGATTTATAAGGAAAGTATGCTAGTCCCGGGGGCACATCAATATTATTTCCTTTACAATATCGTTTGGCAAGTTTATGGTGCGCTGAAGCCACCTTGTTGCCTAAATTTCTTGAACCAGTATGAAGGGTTACATAGACAGCATCCTCTTCATCATGCTGAATCTCGATGAAATGATTACCGCCGCCAAGAGTACCGAGCTGCCTTTGTGCGTTTTTCAATTCCTTCTGGATTGTTTTATCTTCTATTGTTTCATCAAAAATAGAGTTTACTAAAGGTTTCTTCCTCCAGTTATGCCCAAGAGGGATTTTATTCATTATCTCAGTCAATAAATCCTTTAGTACCGGCTTTACCATATCAACGCTTAGATTCGTTTTTACCGTGATAACTCCGCAGCCAATATCAACGCCAACAGCGTTAGGTATTATATTCTCACGAAGCGCTAGTACTCCACCTATTGGCATACCAAAACCTGGATGAACGTCTGGCATAATTGCAATCCATTTAAAAATATCGGGAATACGGGTAAGATCATTTATCTGTTGAATGGCATCCTCATCGATTTTTTCCAGAGGAATCCAGCTCTTCAACTTCTTTTTTGGGCTGAAATAAGGAATACATATCACCTGCCTAAAATAATTATAACATTAATCTTTTTAACAATGCTTCTGTATTAATTTTGAGAAAGTTCAGCTACCAATAAACATACCCGCTACGCTGCTGATTACTACCATACATTGTGGTCATATGCCTTCAGGTAACGAACCAATATCATCGTAATATTATTCTGTTACGTGTACCGATTTCATTGAGGGTTGAACAATAGTAAAGCAGACCTTCTGAAGTTATTAATGGTTGCCCGGAACTTGTATCACCAATTTTCCTCCTTGAAAGGACATTACCATCATTATTTATCTTGAAAAGTGTAGCTGGTTGCCTTGTTAACAGGTAAATAATGCCATCTTCAGATAACACAGCTGATGAAACATGTCCACTTTCCAGATTCTTTTTCCACAGTATATCCCCTCCACTAGAAATACAGTAGAAATACCCCTCATTTGTTCCCATGAAGATATTTCCCATACTATCAACAACGGGACTGGCGGATATTGTTGAATCATTTACTTTTGGTGCAAGTTTGACAACCCAGTTCTTATTACCAGTCTCTGAATCAACCGAATAAAGGTATCCATCATGACAGGCTACCAATATCTCGTTGTTAATTCCCATTGCGGGGCTGAAATAAAAACCCGTTGAAGTTGCCTCAGATTCAAAACTCCAGACTATGCCACCTTCACGGACTGCTAAAAACTCGTGTTTGCCTGAATCTCCCATTGTTCCAAAATAAACTGTCTTATCTTCATCTATTAGAGGTTTTGTCCAAATTTCACCATAAACATCAATTGACCAGAGCTTTGTGCCTTCTTCACTAAGACAGTAAAAAAAGCCACCTGTTGTTCCAAAATATATATTATTAGCTTCATCAAAAGAAGGGCTCATAAAAATATCGTCCGTTTCTGTAGCAGAACCATCCTGGAATTCCCATAAAACTGTACCTTCCGAATTCATCTTCATGAGTCTGGCACTGTTTGCAGAAATTAAAATATTATCATTATTGTCCAATGAAGGATCAGAGAAAAAACCTCCTGTGTATTCCTCAGGAAAAGAAAAATATTTGCTAAGTGATCCATTCGAGATTTTATAGAGTGTTCTGAACGCTGCTAAATATACTTCATTATTAGATGAAGCCGCAAGAACAGAAAAAGATTCTGAATCTTTCAAGAAATAAGAATTTTCATTAAACAAACTCGTTGGTATACAGCTTGAAAATACTATCAAGGCAAAAATACATACAATTATTATTTTCATTTTTCCCTCCAGGTTTTATCATCATCATTAAGTTGCTTCTGAATATAATACTACCAGCAGGGTCTCTTAATAGGTGCATATTATTAGACTTTTTCACAAGTAGCTTTTGTTGATTCTTTTTCAATAATGTTATTAGATAATCTTGAAAAAATTTCTAAAAGTCAGTTATTTTTGTTATTATCTTATAATGTGGGTATTTTTAGTTGATGAAGGTGAACATGGGAAAATTATTTGTTGGAATTTATTTTATTGTAGCTTTCATTTTCATAATATTTTCAAAAGAGAGACGTGTACTTCTTGCCTTCACTGCAGGTATGCTTCTTGTAGCTCTGAAAGTTTCAGAAAGTATGCGCATTGAAACCATCTCGGAATTTGTGGACTTCAATGCAATATTCCTTCTTATTGGCATGATGGTTATTGTAGCTATCATCAAATCAACCGGTTTTTTTCAGTTTGTTGCAATTAAAACACTAAAATGGTCAAAGGGTAATATTATATTGCTATCTGCACTTTTTGCAGTCCTGATAGCACTGTTCTCTATGATACTTGACAACGTTACAACAATGATTATGTTTATGCCAGTAATCTTCTTTATGGCAGATACAGCAAAGTTTAGACCCTTCGCCTTTACAACAATTATGATCTTCGCATCAAATATTGGAGGATGCATGACCCTCGTAGGAGATCCTCCCAACATAATCATAGGTAATGCATCAAAAATCCCTTTTATGTCTTTTACCGCTCTGGTATTCATTCCTCTCGTGATCACTTTTGTATTCCTTATGTTTATATCAAGGTTTAGTTTCCTTAAAGACCTTTCAAAACTTTCCAGAAGAGAAGAAGAAACGAAAGAGATGAAAATAGAAGGCCTCATTACTAATAAGAAACTGATGTGGGTTTCACTCGTTACGCTGGGAGTTGTAGTTACAGGTTTCATTATTCATAATGTTGTAGATATCGAGATGTCTTTGTTTGCAATACTTGGTGGATCTTTCCTGTTACTGTATACAAGCAAAAATTTCGACGATGTGTCTACAGAGATTGACTGGAATGCCATATTATTTTTCATTGGTCTTTTTGCACTTGCTCATTCGCTTGAATCGTCGGGAATAGCTGGAGACCTTTCAAATATTATCCTTAAACTATCTGGCAATCCTATAATGCTTTCTACAGCCATTCTCTGGATTAGTGGTACTGTTGCTATGGTCACAGGAGCTATCCCTGTAGTAACCATATTCATACCCATAGTGGCAAAACTATCTGCTCACTATCCGCTTTCCTATGATCTCTGGATTGCCCTTGCACTTGGAGCGAATCTTGGTGGCAACGGAACCCTCACAGGTCATCTCGCAAATATAATGTGCTTTGAAATGGTAAACAAAGAAACAAGAAAGAAGAATACATTTTTAGACTTCTTCAAACTTGGTCTACCCGTAGCAATTGTCGCACTTGTTATATCCAACGCTTATCTTTTCATAAGGCTTGTTATCTTCGCATGAAAACTGAAAGTCATATTGCTTTTATTAGGCAAGTTTAAAAACTAAATCTTCGAATCAAGATTCTTTCTGTCATTTTCTTTCTGTGAACCGTTGATTAACGAATTAAGTTGTTCAATCAAATCTGATATCTCGGGATAATCAGTTGCTTTTTTCTTTAATATTTCCTTAGTTTCAATATATCTACCAAAAAATTCTTCATTTGCGTCTCTATCGTTCTTGATAATCGATCCTTCAAGTGTGAATCCTGCGTAGAAGCCCCTACTTAAAGAGTATGAAAGAATCGCCTGCAGGGTGTAATCAAAATCAGCAGAAAGGCTCCTCCCAATAGGTCCTGCGGAAACACTGAGACTTCCTCCAAGCGTAATATTATCTCTGGTAAAACCTTCGAAACCGTTATCATTCATTATCAGGAGTATCAATCCAATTGATTCCATCCCGATTTGGGGACCGTGACTAACTTTATATAGCTTTAAGAAAAGGGGCCTAAGCCATTCATTGTTTTCTTTATCTCTTTTTAATAGAAAGCCTTCGCCGTACTGGCCACCAACAACCAAACCTCCTCTTACTACGTTTGGAAAAAAAGCAATGCCTTTGGCCTTTTTAAGTAATTCTCTGAAAGCACCACTATCAGGTTTTTCTACCAATTCCTCGAGAACAGATTGCGATTCATAAAATCTTTCCACCAGTATTTGTTATGCCATTGTATTCACTCCTGCTAAAATAATAAAGAACATAATAAAAAGCTTTTTCATTAAACCAACTCCATATTATTTGCTTTATGTATTTTACTTCAAAACTGAAATTTCTGCTAAAAGTTTTTATATTAGGAGGTCACAAAATGAAAAGTAAGGCTTTAATACTAATAGTACTGTTAATTACAGGAATTTTGTTTTCAGCATCAATGGAGGATTATATTAGTATCGAGGAGCTTCCTAAAACCCTTGATGAAGCTAATTATTCGGTGAAAATACGTGGTGAAACAGCAAATTCTGCATATGAAGTGTTTACCTTTGAACCTTTCGAATGGAAGAATATCAAATGGGAAAACCATTTATTAATCATATTCCCTGAAGAGGTTGAATCGAAAACAGCACTAGTATTTATCACCGGGGATTATACCTTCGATAGAGATTTTCTTTCAATCTTTAATTCTATCGCGGTAGAGAACAAAGCCTGTGTTGCAGTGCTTTTCGATATTCCAAACCAGCCATTGTTTGGCAATCTAAAAAAAGACTGGTTGATTGCATATACCTTTGACAAATTTTTGGAAACCAGAGACTTTACATGGCCCACGCTTTTACCCATGGTCAGGGCGACAATTGCCTCCATGAATATGGTACAGTCTTATGTTTCTAACATCAAACATGATGTTGAGTATTTCATTCTCTCGGGTGGATCTAAACGGGGATGGACAACCTGGCTGACATCAACATTTGACAACAGGGTTAAGGCAATAGCACCCATTGCATATGACAATCTAAATATCAAAGATTAAATGAATCATCAGCTAGATTTCTGGGGTTCATACAGTAAATCAATAGACGAATATGTCAGTTCGGGAATACTTTCCGACCTGGAAGATAAAGATCGTATTGACTTACTCAAATTTGTCGACCCCTATTCTTACATAGACAGGATAAACATTCCAAAATTGATAATCGTAGGAACAAATGATCCTTACTGGCCTGTTGACGCAGTAAATCTTTACTATGACCAGCTTAAAGGAACAAATGGGATTGTCTACGCTCCAAATAAGGGGCATGGAGCAGAAACGCAACGCATAGTTAACGCCATTAATGCCTTATTTGTTACTATTGAAGAAAATAAGTCGCTTCCGAAAATAGAAGCGACTTATGAAATAACCAACAATAATTTATTGATTAGAACCGAAATTTCCGAAAACGATTGGGAACTCAAGGAGAAAAGGGTATTTTATGCTCACTCAAACATTCAGGATTTCAGAAATGCATTTTTCCATTCCAAAGAATTTGAATCAAGTGAAATAATGCTCGAAATAAACAATTACACTGCCTTTTATATTGATTGTGTATTTACAAACAACACCAGCGTAAATATCTGCACACCTGTTGATATTGTATACTGATCAGTAAATTACTATTACAGCTACTTTATCTTTTCATAGTGCTCTTTAATTATCTGTTCCTTCTTTTCTATAACTTTGTCAAAATTTTCAACGGGTCTATATGTTTGATCTATGTACACTCCGAATTCAAAGTTTGCTTCAGTTTGGCCACCTGCTGTTACTGAAACAGATAAAGGTGTACCATCACCGGGGTCATCTCCCGAATAACCGTAATAACCGAATAGATCACCATACCCTATTTGACCATCATGATCGAAATCCTGCCAAACGAAGACATAAGAACTGGCAAGATTAACCTGCAGATTATAGGATCCATCAGTGTTTACAACCGAGACAGAATCAACATTCCCCATTGTATCAGTATTGTAAACCATTAGAGGTTCCCAGCCATCCGAATACGTTACCGCAGAATATGCGTCTATGAGACCGTACCCGTAGTAATTATCGAAACCGCTATCTCCAAGATCTCTTGCTGTATCTTGAAGAATAGATCTAATATCCTCTACTCCTGTTAACCCATTGGATATCATAAGTGCAACCACACCTGATACATGCGGTGCTGCCATCGACGTACCATACATATAAAAATAGTCATTATCCGAGTTAATGCTCCAGCTTGTGCTCAATACCCCATCAGGATCCCCAGCGTATTCCATTTCTCCTCCTGGAGCTACAAAATCCAGTTCAGGTCCATAATTTGAGTAATAAGCTCTTTGCCAGTCATATCTCACAGCACCTACTGCATATGTTTCAGAATATTTTGCCGGATAACGTAATCCAGAATTGTCATTTCCTGCTGCTACAACAAGGACAACATCATTTTCATAACCATATGTACAGGCATCTTCTACTGCTAAACTCGGTCCTGTGCTTCCTATACTCATATTAATAACTTTTGCTCCGTGTTCAATAGCATATATAATTCCCTGCGCCACATTGAAGGAGGATCCTCCATCAGGACCCATTACTCTAATAGGCAGTATTTTTGTGCTACCAGTACCACCCCAATTGACTCCTGCTACACCTGCAGAATTATTGCTTAAAGCAGCTATTGTTCCTGCTACATGAGTTCCATGACTTAGAACATTTGGTTCAGAAGTGGTACCCGGATCGGTAGGATTTGTATCATTGTCTACGAAATCATATCCTGTAGCCCAGAAAACACCATTTAGATCTGGATGTTCAAATCTAACACCTGTATCCAGTACAGCAACAACTACATTTATGCTCCCAGTTGTCTGACTCCAGGCTGCGGGAAGATTTATAGTCTCATAATGCCATTGATAGTCATAGTAATAATCGTTTGGATAAATTTCAGGAACAACTTTGGGTTCGTAAACATCCAGAGCTTCATAAACGTAGTTTCTTTCTATGTTCTTGAACCAGCTGTAAGTCTTAAGTTCATTTTTCAGTTCATTTAGTGACAATTCAGACTCTATGAGCATATAAGCGAAAGATTTGTCTGCTGTTTCAAGTGTATCTTTAACAGAATAAGACATGTTGTATATTTCGTCTTCTTTAAGTACAGTTAATGCAGCTTTTAGGCTGTAGTCTCTGTTAATCCCAACAATGTATTCGCCTTCAATATATTCTGCTGGAGTTTCATTTGAAAAGTTCGATAAGCTATAATCCAAGATTTCACTTGAACTGGTTACATATCCATCATAAGGCTGAACATTTCCGTATATTTCACCATGATAAGAACCTTCAGTGGTGAAATACCATACAGGACCTGTTGTTTCTCCTCCATTACCGTCTTTTGCTTTTATCTTCCAGTAATAGGTTTTCCCTTCTTCCAGCGTTCCGGGATCATAGTTTTCCGATGAGATATTGGAGGCTTCTAAAGAAGGATTATTTGATTCACCAAAGTAAACATCATAAACAAGTGAATCGCCATCAGGGTCACTGCAGGTCCAGCTGAGGTTTGTGTTTACTGAAACATCAGTTGAACCATTTGCAGGAGAAAGAAAGGATGGTGTTTCAGGTGGATAATTGTCAGCTACTGTTGTGAAATGCCACACTTGGCCTTCAGTTGATGCGCCGTTTTCATCCCATGCAACGATTTTCCAGTAATATGTTTGATCATAATCCAGTGTACCGGGATCATAATTTGCTGTTGCTATTCCGAAATACTCAGCTGATGGGTTGCTCGAGGTTCCAAAATATATGTCATATGTCAAGTCATCTCCGTCAGGATCAGAACATGTCCAGCTTAGGTTAGTATTTATAGATTGATCAACAGAACCATTTGAAGGGTCCGGAAGTGAAGGAGTATTGGGATCCCTGTTAACATCATTAACTGTGATTTCGAAGGTTGACTGAGCAGTTGCTATTCCATCACTTACCTGTATCGTTACGTTATGTATTCCCTCAGCATCATATCCAGGATTATATGTATACCAAGACCCAGATACATTACCTACTCCTGAAATCCTATAAAAAGTCAACTGGTCACCATCAGGATCATTTGCATAATTATTTAGATTAAAACTTAGAGTGCTTCCTTCATCTACAGTCTTACCTGAAATATCGATGGTGGGTGCATTATTTATCGGTATACAGCTTGCTAGAAAAACAAGAAGTACAGAAAGTAAGATAATAAACACAGTTCCTTTATTCATTTTTATCACTCCAATGGTTTGGAT
>JAYEJL010000156.1:0-1699 GCA_034660555.1 Thermotogota bacterium | reverse complement strand
TGAAGAGTATATGCAATCAATTGTACAGGTAGTTAAGGGAACAGAAGAAGAAGCAAACAGGCTGTTAGATGTAGCTCAAAAACATGTTTGGGCAGTTAATGGGATGATAGAAGGTGATATCATAGGTGTACCAATAGATACCTTAATTTATTGTTACGATTTTGCTAATTCTGTTTATTCAGATTCTTTATCCAAACGAAAAGAATTCCTTGAAAAGATCGTTGACATTTACCATTCAACATATTTATTGATGGTTGAAAACCTGTCAAAGTATGAGGGTAAAGACGTAGCGAATGAAATGAAATCTTTTATATCAAAATGTGAACAAATTGAAACAGAATTGAAAGAATAATAGCCTTTTCTTCGGAATACTTTTGTATAACCAACCATCGAAAAATGGTATAATATGTATTGAAGATTGAGCGAATCATAATGATTCGCTCGTTTCAACTATTTATTTTAAATTAGCTGTTGTTTTGAATGTTGAATTGCAGATGGTGAATCTGCTTAGAATTATTTACGGAGGTCTATCATGAAAACTTACTACGTTACTACACCTATATACTATATAAACTCAGAACCTCATATCGGTTCAGCTTACACGACAATCGTGGCTGATGTTATAGCTAGATATAAAAGAATGGCAGGATACGACGTTTTCTTTCTAACAGGAACCGATGAACACGGTCAGAAAGTTCTTCAAGCAGCCAGGGAAAACAGTGAAGATACGAAAACATTTACCAATAGGCTTGCAAAACAGTTTAAAGAATTATGGAAGGATCTTAAGCTCACAAATGATGGTTTTATAAGAACAACTGATGAAAGACATATGGAAACAGTGAAGTATTTCATTTCCAAAATGAAAGAAAATGGAGATTTATACAAAGGTAAATATGAAGGCTGGTACTGTGTACCGTGTGAAACGTTTTGGTCTGAAGAAGACCTTGATGAAAGCAAAAAATGTCCAGAATGTGGAAGAGAAGTAAAATGGATCAGTGAGGAGAATTATTTTTTCAGGCTTTCAAAATACAACGACAAACTTCTGAGGCACTTCAAAGAACATCCTGAATTTGTGCAACCCGATTTTAGAAGAAATGAGATGTTAAGGATACTTGAAGAGGGTTTGAGAGATTTAAGCATTACTAGAACTTCATTCAGTTGGGGTGTAGAAATGCCTGATGATCCAGAGCATGTTATATATGTATGGGTAGATGCGCTAATAAACTATATCAGTGCCCTGAATTATCCAGAAGATATGAAAAAATTCGAACGTTACTGGCCGGCTGATCTGCATTTGATCGGGAAAGAAATTAATAGATTTCATTCTCTTATCTGGCCTGCGATGCTTATGTCCGTAGGTTTACCCTTACCAAAGAAAGTATATGCCCACGGATGGTTAACGGTAAACAGCCAGAAAATTTCAAAATCTCTTGGAAATGCAGTTGATCCACGGACATTTGTTAAAGCATATGGTAATGATGCTGTAAGATACTACCTTTTAAAAGATATCCAGTTTGGTAGAGATGGAGATTTTTCAGAGCAAAAGCTTGTTGAAAGGATAAATGCGGATCTTGCTAATGATCTGGGAAATCTATTACATAGAACGGTTGCGATGATTTTTAAGTTCAATGAAGGGAGAATCCCGGAACCTGACAAAGAGTTGTTTGAACCAGATAAGAAGCTTATTTATTTAAGTGAA
>JAYEJL010000155.1:0-1701 GCA_034660555.1 Thermotogota bacterium | reverse complement strand
AATAGACAAAAATACTTTCAAACGCATAATGGATGTGGAAAAAGAAGATGTTTTCAAAAAATCTCATCTTGAACAAGAAAAGAGAGATTTAGAGGAACAAATTGCCACACCGCAAAAGAGATTAAACGAGGTCAACCACATTTTGGACGAAATCAACCAATTAAAACAAGGTAAATAATATGGCATATAAAGAAAATATAGAAGGTTTTGTCAGAGTTCCCACAGCAGAAGACCCAAATAAGGTTTATGCTACAGGTATTGGCGGCAGACCAATGGACGACCCGGCAATGCTGATGGAGTATACTGGGAAAAAGACCATAGAAGAAGCATTTAAGGAAGTTCAATTGAAAACTCCTGAGGAAGCGAGAAAACTTGGTATTCGTCTACCGGGGACAGAAGCTTTATTTGCTGGACAGCCAAAAGAATTAACTGCTGATATGTTGAGAGAAGGTAGCTTAAATTTGCCCGGAGAAAAATCATTTGATTCAGATAAAGCAGTTGATTCAACAAGTTGGTTAGAAGTCCAAAAATCAAAGATGGATTTAGCTGAAAAAGAAGCAAAAGAAGCGTTAGAGAAACAAACAGCAGCTGAAGAAGAAAGAGATAAATGGTATCAGAAATTACTTAAAAAAGAGGAAAAAACGCCATCAATGGCAGAAATGCTACAAGAGCAATATGATAAATATGGAATTACTGGAGATGTGGCAAAACAACGAACACTAATAGATGAAGCAGATGTTATCCGACAAAACATAATTGACATAAAAGCAGAAAAAGACCAAAAACTTTTAATAGAAGAAGGTAAATCAACTTCTACTGCGTATATTCAAGGACAAAAAGCACTTATTGAAAGACAATACAATTCTCGCTTAGCGGCTGAATCAGCGCGTCTGACGGCCAAAACAGCCACTATACAAGCATTACAAGGACAGATAACCCAAGCAAGGTCATTATCAAATGAAATGGTCAACGCAATGGTTTGGGATTATCAAAGGGACCGAGATATGATGAAAGAATTTATTGATTATAATTCTGACTTAATATCTGATTTAGGAGATGATTATAAAGACGCTATAAGCGACCAGTATGAAGCTTTAGAATCTGCTTATGAAGAAAAGAAAGCTGAAGCAGAAGAAAAACGAGATTTGATGTTTGCAGCTGTTAAATATGGAGTAACACTTCCTGATTTAACCGATATGACTATTGATGAAGCGCGCGAAGCATATCAAGAGGTTGTAGCTCCTGTGATCCGAAAACAATTAGCTGAAAAAGAAACTTACGCCCCCACCCAATATGAAAAGGAATGGAATGCCGCAGGAGGACAAGCTGGAACAGGTATGAGTTTAGGCGATTACATTATGAAGAGGACGGGGGTAGGGGGGGAGGATGATGTGAAAGCAACATTATTTGATAACATAATGCAGTCGGCAATAAACGAAGGAGCTTCTTCGTCTGAAGCCGCATTGGCTGCTGCTCAATATGCTGAAAATAATGGAATATCGCTAACCAAAGACGAAAGAGCTGGATTAGTAAGCAGAGCATCATCTATGACACCCATAGCAACACCTGGTAAAGATATAAGAGTAGGGACTGGCGAAGTATTAACTCTTGGTGAAATATCTCCTGAAACAGAGTATTTAACCAAATCCCCCGATGATATTAAAAGAGAAAGAGCAAGACAGTCAGCAATAGATAAGGGGC
>JAYEJL010000154.1:0-1728 GCA_034660555.1 Thermotogota bacterium | reverse complement strand
AAATCACGAAATTTTATTAAGGCCTATCTAAAGGGAAATCAAAAGATTTTAATATCGATAAATTAGTGGTAAATAAGTGATTTTTGTTTGACAAAAGTGTAAAATTATATTATAGTGATTCATAGAGATTTACATATATTATATTTTGCGAGGAGGAGGCTCTATGAATCATATCAAAGATATTCAACTGGTCTTTGACGAGGAAAATCTCTCGAAATACGGTGTTTTCCCACTTTTGACCTGGTTTATGCTTGATTTGCTCAGATTGCGTGATAAGCTAAAAATTGTCTCAGCAAAACACAAACGAAATAATAGGCGGAAGGTGAAGCGTTATAAGTGTACCTTTTCTGGAGTAGATATGTGCATTGGTATAATTACCGTAATCTTATTGGGTATCAAGCGATTTGAGAAGATAGATGATCTACTTCATACGGAGACTAAACTTGCCCAAGTTATTGGGTTAAAGCGCTTCTTTGATAAGACCTATGCCAGAAGATTTCTAAATGAATTCTCTCTTTCCCATCTAAAACAATTAGATGAAGTGAACATGGCTATTTTACGTGAGTTTGGCGATTCTGTAAAGCAAAGCGTAGTTGTATTGGATATAGACCAAACCACACACTCCCTGGAGAGTAGGAAAAGAGAAAAGGCCACCAGGGGCCGTAATACAAAGAACAAAGGAAAACCCTGTTATCAGTGGGATGTTGGTTTCATCAACAACGAGATCGTCTCTCAAAGCTTAGCTGATGGCCGTGAGCATTGCAGCAAGGGCTTCATACCAATAATCGAGGATGTTCAGCATAAAATCTCTCCTGCCTCACTTATAGCTCGTGTTGATGGGGGATATATGTCAGCTGATCGGCTCAACTGGATTGTGGAAAATAAACTCCAGATCATCAGCGTGGTGAACTGGGATGACTTCCTCAGCAACAATAGGGATATCAAAGTTGGTGAACTTTCCTTTGAACACTTCTCCGTTGAGGAGGATGATGAGAAGACAGGGAAGAAGGTACATAAGAAAATCTCGGTTGCCCCAGTTGGTGCACGCAGAATCTATCATAAATCAAAACATAAGTTTCAAGCTGTATTGGTCAAGATTGAGCAGGAGCAGATAGCCATCAAAAAACGCCGTAAACATTATCGTTATGTGATCATTCACAATGTCAGTGGCTTAGCCGATGCCAGAAACAGCTTCGAGTTTTATCATCAAAGGCAAACAATAGAGAATTTCTTCAAGGAGAGCAAAAACCCATTTCATTCAGGAAAGATGCCCTCTCAACGTTTTCGCAGCAACCAGGCTTATCTTTACTTTGTCTCTTTGGCCTATAACATCTTTTCCATTTTTAAAAAAACTATCTGCCAAAGATATGGCAAAGATGTTCTTTGGAGACTTTTAGCGATAGAACCATCAGTCACGCAGTCCGAATAGAAGAGAAAGAGGAAAAAGTTTACACTTTGCACATGAGCTCAGAATACAGATATAAAAAGGAATTAAAGCTTATATTACAAAATTTACGAGGTGCAATTGTATTGGGTAGAATACTGAAGGACAGTGAAATTATCTAAATTTTTTAAAAAGTGCAATTTTTTCGTGATTTCCGTTAAATACCCTCCTTTTCGCTTTTGTATCAGGTTTGGTGGTAGTAGTTGTATGCACGTTGGCGGGCTATGCCCTGTCCAGGCTCGAATTTCGCGGGAAGACTTTTTTCCTATCGATGCAGTTAATGC
>JAYEJL010000153.1:0-1740 GCA_034660555.1 Thermotogota bacterium | reverse complement strand
TGGAGAGGTGATACAGGAATTCACTCTCACCAAATGGGTTCACTTCGGAAAAGAGATTAGCAACCTTCCAATAGTAGGAGCTGCAGGAAAAATAACAGTTGCAATAGGAGATAACGATAAAATGGTAAGATTCATCGTTCCACAAAGAACATTCGAAGAGGTCGAGGAAAAGCAACTTCTTCCGGTACAAGATGCCATTGCCAATTTACAAGGTGGTAGGGGGGGCTTTGAGCATACCGAGAGCACCGCTTGCTGGCAGAAATATTACCATAACAAACGTTTATTTGGTCTATTACGCCGGCTCGATACCAGAGGGCACTGAAGGCAATCTATTAATCCCCTCTTATCATCTCGATGGCAAATTCGAGGATACTGGACAAAGAACAGGCTTCTATATCAGAGCTGTCTAAAATCTATCCGGCAAGCTATAGTACCATCCTCTTCCCTTTTCTTTTTTCTTTTTGTGAGAGAAAGAATTTATAAACGAAAAGGTATTAAAGAAAAGAGTGAAAAAATGAATATAAAAAACAAAAAGATAATAATATGTGCATCAGCTTTGCTGATAGTATCTGCTATATTCTCTGGAGATATATTCTTCGTATTGAGTAAAGACATTCAAAGTCAAAATGATAATGCTTTGTACTTAAATAACGGGAACACTTTGTACGTTGGGGGAAGCGGACCAGGCAACTACACAAAAATACAGGATGCCATCAATGATTCAAAAGATGGTGACACCGTTTTTGTCTACGACGATTCCTCGCCGTATTATGAGAGCGGTGTTATCGATAAATCAATAAATTTTTTAGGTGAAAATAAGGAAACAACGATAATAGATGGGAGGAAAGATAAAGAAGAAACTGTGGTGATGGTTGAAGCACCTTACGTAAACATATCCCATTTTACAATAGCAGGTAATAAAACAGGTGACAATAGAGACTTTATAGGTATCGGATTAAAACGGGATGCTGTCGCCGTAACAGATTGCAACTTGCATGGTTTTGTTAATGCCATTTTATCAAATTGGTATGTCGCGAATCACGTCCTATCAAACTGTAAAATCTGGGATTGCACAGGAGCCATCGATTGTCCTTGTGGAGATTTTGGAGAGGTGGGCAGCAATATTATTTCTAACTGTGAGATCGATGCCCCATCAGGCGTATGGATTAATTTCAATACCATTGTTTCAAATTGTACGTTCCACAATTCAAAAATTGTGATCCTAGATGGTTCTAACAACACCCTCCTAAATAACCATTTTAATAATGGATATATTCAAATAGAATATTCTTCGCATACTATTTTAAAAAGTAACACGTTGGAAGACAGCGGTTTAATAATTTTTGGTCATGGTGTAGAAGATTTCCATCATGACATCGATGCTTCCAACACGATGCAGGGGAAGCCAATATATTATTTCTATAATAAAAAAGATATGGTGATTGATAAAAATAGCAATACCGGCTACATTATACTTGCTTTATGCCAAAATATAACAGTAAAAAATCTTGACTTATATGGATCGGTTTTAGCATTTTCTTTCAACAATACCTTTGAGAATTGCTCATTTTATGAAAACTCTGTCGGGTTATATCTCCACAACTCTACATGTAATTCCATCCTTCGTTGCAATTTTGAAAACCGTTATCCATTAATGATTGAACAATCCTGTAAAAACAACATTTCATACTGTACATTTTCTAGATGGGTTCGTGATATACAAATTTGGCATTCATCAAA
>JAYEJL010000152.1:0-1756 GCA_034660555.1 Thermotogota bacterium | reverse complement strand
AGTTAAGATATCATTTTCAATTTAAGTCGTGGAATAATCTTATAATTTAAATTAAAATATAATTAAAAAGAAGAATGGAACAGAGAATAATTTCTCTTCCCTGCTCCATTCCATTTTATTTATCATCTAGGATATGTCAATTTACAGCACTATTATTTCCCCTTATCCAAAATCTTTACTACATCTTCTCCATATATTGGTGTTCCATCGAATAAATTTCCAGTTAGTTCAAGTACTAAGCAATCTCCGTCTTTTAATTCAGAGGCAGTTACTTCGGCATCAGTAATCTCTACAGTCGTAGTTCCAATCTTACCAAGTAGCTCCTGGGTGTCAAACTTCAGGGTTAAATCTGTATAACCGTCAGGCCCTAAGATATTGCAGTCATTATCACAATCTGTTTTTCCAATATAGAGTTCAAAGGGTGTGGCCACATCTTCATAAGCCCATCTTAATGGAGCTACGCCTTCCAAAAGCACAGTTGCAGGATCTATATCGTTTACATCAAATTCCACTGTTCCCAAAATGGCAACTGGAATTACTCCGTTGCTCTTGGTATTAAGCGGATTAGGGCAAGAGGTTGGCTTAATGTCTAAGGGAACATTAATAATACATTCACCTGCATATACTGCATCCACATCAAAACCATCGGCAGTTGATGATGATGGCCACTGACCTGGATCTGTTATGTCAATTATTTTGACATACCTTATACATTCGTCAAGAGTAAAAACATTCGGATGTGCAGGCCATGTTGGGGTAGCAATTGAAGGGTCTTGATTATTCTGAGCTATTCCTAAATAGACCCAATCATCTAATAGATCATCATTAACCCAGACTTCAGCTTGTTCAAGTGGATAATTATCTTCTACTGCAGGAGATGTCTCAAGGACATTAATGCAATCACCAACCATCTGTCCAAAATCAAGGATAACCCATCCACGGTTTAATTGATCAGTTGCGTCTCCCAAAGGGGAAAAGAATCCAGGACTAAAGAAAATACCATCCACTTCGCCAGTTGCATTATTAGGATCTTCCCTAACAGTTAGTATTGAACCCCCATTGATTTGCTTACCCTGATTATAATTAATTACAGCCGTTGCGGATGCATTATCACATGAAATTTCAGTCAGCGTCGCCCCGCGTTCAGTTTCAATTATTGGTGCAGATACTTTCATGATCTCGCTACATCCGGCAAAGAGCAGGCCTAAAGCTAAAACAGATACCATTAAAAATAACAATTTCTTCATTTTAAAAAACTTCCTTTCTTTTTAATATTAAAATTCAGAAACAAACGTACGACTTACACATGACACAGGTTAGTGGAATCCCTTACTTAATATCGAAAGCTGGAAGTCTGGCAGTCATATCTAATAAGGTAGACTATAGACCCATAACTTTGCGTCCTATCCTTTCGGATAGTTTGCCTTTTTCAACCTGCTCTTTCCTTATAAACCTCACCTCCTTTTTAAGATTAAATAAAGCTCAAGTGATTTGTTTATACCATGATGAATGAATGTTAATTCTCTTTATCAGCTTGAAGATAATTTTTTAAGCAGATATTTTATAAGTGGTGTTTCGGCTATTTCTTGGAATGTTTTTCAAAGGCAGTTTTCAAGTAGAAAGATAGATGAAAAGATTTCTTGAGTGATTTTTTGCTTGATAAATGTAAGAATAAGAGAAATGAGAGTCAATAGTGAAAATAAAAAACTGCCAATCTTTATTTAGTTAAAAAGTAGGCGAGTCTGGCGGTCCTGTC
>JAYEJL010000151.1:0-38426 GCA_034660555.1 Thermotogota bacterium | reverse complement strand
TTTGGCAACCCGTATGAATTCATTGATATCCTTCCTTGTTAACTGCTCATAGTTGGCGAAATAACGAAGCGGATTGATAGAATCAGATCTGAACTGAGGAATCTCAAACATGGGATCACAGTAAACAATATCGTATGATTTTGAAGCGATATTCCTTATAAAGTATTTAAAGTTCTTATGTAGTAAAACAATGCGTTTTGATGCTTCATAAATCCAGTTATATTTGAAGGAATAGTATTTCAGTCCATGTGACACAATTCGAAAAATATGTATCGATGATTCTAGGCCCACAACTTTACCTTTGTCAAGATAATGAGAAAGTAAAAGGGCTTCACTTCCAAGTCCAAAAGTGGTATCAAGAATCAGTTCATTACCTTTAAGTTTCATGCAATCCAGAAGGTTGTCATTCTGTCCATTCAAAATATTTTTACGTCTTACCTTTGCTGTTGAAGGGTGAAAAAAGAAAGAAGAATTCTTAAACTGAATCTTCAGCTGATGGTTACGATCAAGAGTGTATATAAAATCTAATTCACCATTTCTTAGCTTTTTATTGGCGTAATCTCTTGATTTATACGGTATATTAAATTGTTTAGAGAAGCTTTTTGTTAAATTTTCTAGTTCTCTGTTTGGTCTGTTCGAAGTTGTAAGAACATATTTCATTCTTTTTTATCAAGCTCCTCCAGCAATCTTAACAGTTCTTCCACCTGGTCTTCTTTGCTCTCAAGTTCAGATTCAAGCCTTTCATAATCTTCTTTAAGATTTTCAAGTTCTTTTTCAGCTTCTTTATATTTTGAATATGACCTGTAAGAAGTTATTGCAACCATTACAACAAGTAATACGAGAAAAAGTGTAAAAACAATTGAGAATTGATTTCTTCTTTTTATTTCAACCCACTCCTGGAGATTCCCGCAATGAAATACTTCTGAGTTACCAAGAACAAGATAACTACAGGAATGATGGAGAATGTCGCAGCTGCCATTAAGAAATTATATTCTGTCCCAGTAGCGCTGCTGAAATTTTGTAGACCAACTGGCAATGTTCTGTATTCTGGACTTTTTGTAACGATCAGTACCCAAAGGAAAGCGTTCCAGCTTCCAACAAATTTTAAGAGTGCACCTGTAATTATGGCCGGTTTGGATAGCGGTACCATTATCCTCCACAGAAATTTCCATTTTGATAAACCATCAATTTTAGCTGCATCGTAAAGTTCGTTTGGAATTGTCATGAAGTGCTGTCTAATCAAGAAAATGGCAAATACACTAATTACCCAGGGAACAATGAGAGCGTAGTAAGTATCTATCCAGCCAAACACCGTTAGCGTAATGAAGTTTGGAACAAGCAGGACTTCACCAGGTACCATCATTGTAGCTAAAAACAGGGTGAAGATAAAGTTCTTGCCAAAAAAATCCATCTTTGCAAAGGCAAATGCCGCCATTGAAGCGAAGATAATTTCCAGAATTGTAGTAACTACCGCTACAAAAACTGTATTGGCATAGTATCTGCCGAAAGGGGCAGCGTTCCAGGCACTAACATAGTTTTGCCAGAGGTTTGCCATTGTCTCAAGGAACGTGAACTCTGCGAACCCTTTAACAAATGAATCCCTGAACCAGACTGCAGCGATATCTTTAAACTTAATTTCGAAGGACTTTGTTCCAGCGATGTTGTTCCTGCCACGGTAGTAGACCGCCTCAATTTCTTCTGGTTTTTCTATTATTTCCAGTTCGCTGAGTGCATCAGAATGGATTTTTGCAAATGTTCCAATCCAGCTTGTTTGCTTCCATCTCATGGAAATAAAATTCATTAAGGTATTTTCATTGATGACATTTAGAAGATTATCCAATTTATTTATATTGGCACTAAATACTACACTCTGTCCACTACGGTTTCCAGCTTCCTGAAACAATTTTGTGAACTCGTCGTATTTTGGGTTATTACTCATCGTATCCCTGATTTTATTATTAAATTCAGAGTCCTCTATAATCAAAGCTGTACTTTTTAGAAGATTGATAGTGTCCGATATCAGTTCGGATGTTTCTTTTGAATCTGAAAAGTACTCTTCAATTTCGCTGTTGAACTCACCATTAAGATATGTAAGTAAGATATTCTGTGCTTTTCTTACATTACCTGGTTTTAAATTGTTTCTAATGTATTGTTTAACTGGTTCTGATGATTCCCACTTTTCAAGCTTATCCAATAAAACCTGATAAACTTCTTTATCGGTTCGTATTTTCCCTTTTACGAACGCAGATGACAAAACCTCAGTCTGAATGTCTTTGTAGTAATCTTTTACAAAATAATACAAATTCAGAAGATTACTCCATTCCTGCAATGGAGTGATAATGTTATTATCGAAAGCGTTACTAATATTTTTTGAAGCGATCATTAGTTGCCTGTTATCACTGCTAACTATATCATCAAAAGCTTTATGTATATCTTCTTTTTTATCTTTCGCTTCTTCAAGTGTTGATTCAACCATATGTATAATCTTATCGAGTTCTGTCAATTCAATGAGGACATCTGAACCTCTTCTATAAGTTCGAATATCAGTTGCGTTTTGAGAAAGTATGTTGAGCAATGGGGCAACAATATCATTTATCTCATTTTTTAGATTTTCCTTTATTTGTTTTGTTTCATCGTCATCAATAGGGAAAGGTCTCAGGGAATTTTCAACAATATTCTTGAAGCTTGAACCTGATTTAAAAAACAATGTTTCAAGACTTGAAGAAAGCACGATTCTCCTTGCAAAAGCATCGCTTCTATACTCAGAAATATCAAAGAAATTTTCGAGAAACACAGAAGGGCTACCCGTTTCCACATCAAGACTTTCTTTATATGTTTCTGGAAATGTTGTTTTGTATTCTTGATATTTATCTATGATAGCTTGATATTCATTGGTCTTAGGGTCCAGCGAATAATCATCTGGAGAAGCACTATCGCTATCCTGAAGTATTCCGATAGTTATTGTGCCTCTTCTAATGGTGTCATCATTTAACTTCAATACCAGGGTATTGGCTCCTGTAGTTTCACCAATAAGCGAGGCAAAGTTTTTAAATTGATCGAGACTCAAGGTTGATAAATCAAGGCCACCTGACGTTCTATATTGTATTTGAAGCTGAAAATCAATTTTTGACTTTGCGTTTTTTGTTGTCCATTTTGGTGGCCACGTTGACACTTCGCTTGACGCTTTAAAGGATGTATCGACCATCCAGGCAAATGGTATGAGCATTACAAAGGCTCCAGCAATAATCAAGAGGTATATAAAAATTTGAGATAGAGACTTTGTAGAATTCTTCATTTCAAATCACCCTAAGATTCGTAATGTATTCGTTTTCGACCTATTCTGAATTGGATAAAAGTAAGGCCAAGAATAATCAGGAACAAAATATATGCTCCGGCACTTGCTACACCCATTCTTTGCTCGTTGTAGAATTTTTCGAAAACATAATACACAAGCGTTAACCCGCTTTGATTAACAGGTCCTGGAAAACCCTGATAGAGTATGAATATCTGCGAAAAAACCTTGAAAGAACCTATCATAGTGATTATTAGTACAAAAAATGTCGTAGGTGATAACAAAGGCCAGGTTATGTACTTAAATTGCTGCCAGTTATTTGCTCCATCGACTCTTGCTGCTTCGTAGTATGATCTGTCGATACTCTGTAACCCTGCTAGAAATATTACCGCTGTGTATCCCAGATGCTGCCAGACTGAAACAATGGCGATTGTTGGAATTGTCCATTGTTCCTCTTTCAACCATGCTATCTTATCAATACCAAACCATGAAAGAAAGTAATTAATCAATCCAAACTGGTCATTAAACATCCATTGCCATACAAGGGATAGAGCAACAACAGAAGTAACAAAAGGTATAAAGTACGCTGTTCTAAACAATGACCGCAATTTTATCTTTTTATTTAACAGTAATGCCACAACAAGTGCAATAGCTATCTGCGAAGGAACAGCCAGCAAAACATAATATATGGTATTGTAAGTTGCTTTTATGAAATCAGAACTTTCTTTTGCAAGTGTAAAATAGGTGACAAGGTCGTCTCCAGACGGAACCAGGATAGTAAAAGTAAAAACAAAAAATAGTATAACCAGAATCAGGGTAGTCCAGCTTCTGGACCTCATTATATTGAGATGCTCGTCTTTGTTTTTCTTAAAAATGAGACCACCAGAAATCGCTATAAGAGCGAGAGCAATAATAAAGTGATACCATGAAAAAACTTCTTCCGGCCATATATTTTTCGAGATTATCATCGTTATCCAAAGAAATAAAGTAATGAGGTACGGTAATAAAAATTTCCTGGAAGGTTTGTAGTATTTGGTGAATGATGAGGCAATATAATACAGGAATCTGACCAATATTATGGTGCCGAGAATGTAAGCTATTGTGTTTACCGTCGCGTAAATGAAATTCAAGCTAATGGGATATGAAAGCCTGAAAAGCTCTTTATAATTCTCCAAACCATTGAAGTAACGGTCAACACTGGTATAGTCCCATTTGAAGAAACTTAGAACCAGTGAAAAACCAATAGGCCAAAAAATAAAGATTCCAAGAACAATAAATGATGGTAACAAAAAAAGATAAGCCTGAAAGGTTTCTCTCCAATATTTCTTGGAATATTTTTTATTAGCCACAAAAAACCCTCCCGGAAGCTAAATCATAAGATTATATCACGACTTCTTAGCGCTTTTAGGACACGTACTATCTTTTGATTTTGTTCAATATCGTGAACTCTGATAAAATTAACACCCTTTAGAAAAAGGTACGCGGTTACAGCCAATGTACCTTCGAGTCTTTCCTCAACAGGTAGATCTAAAATGTTTCCTATAAAACTCTTTCTTGAATGACCAACAAGAACCGGATATCCACTTCTTGTAAACACATCAATATTTCTTAGCAATTTAAGATTATCTTCATGCTTTTTGCCAAAACCTATTCCGGGATCGATTACAATGCTTCTTTTGTCTATACCATAAGCAATTGCTTTTCTTGCTCTTTCGAATAAAAAAGAACTTACTTCTTTAACAACATTAACATAATGAGGATTTTTTTGCATGTTTTTCGGTCTTCCCTGCATATGCATTATTATCACAGCAGCTTTGTATCGATTCGCGATCTGGAGAAGTTTTGGGTTTTCCAGTCCTGTTATATCATTTAGTATGTCAGCTCCAATGTTCATGGCTGCTTCAACTGTTTCCGGATGGTAAGAATCCACAGAAATAAGTAAATCAGGAAAGTTTTTCCTCACTTCTTCAATCACCGGAACAATACGATCAATTTCAGTTGAACAGGTCACTGGTTCAGCACCGGGTCTTGAAGATTCTCCACCGATATCTACAATTCGCAAGCCCATATCAACCATACGCGAAATAGCTTTGACAATCTTTTCTTTGTTAGAATATCTACTCTCAGGATAAAAGGAATCAGGAGTTACATTTATGATACCCACCAATTCAGTATCTTCAAGGTAATGTTTTTTTCCTTTAACAAGAATTTCCATAATTATCTACGCCATTTCTTATGGAGTTAACAAACTCAACGAACAGCGGATGTGGACCACCCACTTTTGATTTAAATTCAGGGTGATATTGTACTCCAACGAAAAAAGGATGATCATATAGCTCAATTGCTTCAACAAACTTCGATTTTGCGGAAATAAAAAACTTGGTGTCTGACTTATCTTTAGCATTTTCCGTATACATAAATCTAAAAGCTTCGTAATTAACTTCATAACGATGTCTGTGCCTTTCAACTATCTCATTTTTTCCATAAATATTTGAAAGTTTTGATAACGGTGTTATTATCATCTTTTGATTCCCAAGTCTCATTGTCCCGCCCATGTTCATAATTCTTTTTTGTTCTTCCATCAAGTCTATCACCGGATATGGAGTATCAATATTAAACTCTGTGGAATTAGCTTCTTTCATTTTATGGACATTCCGGGCGAATTCAACTATCATAAGCTGCATACCAAGACAAATACCCAAAATGGGAATTCGATTAATTCGTGCATACTTGATTGTTTTGATCTTGCTTTCGATACCTCTTTCTCCAAAACCTCCGGGAATAATTATCCCATTAATATCTGTAAGCCTATTTTTAAGCTCGCTGTCGTCTATTTCATCAAATTCATGTACATTAATTATTTCTGGTTTTTCAACGCCGCAAAGTAAAATGCTTTCACTTATGCTTTTGTACGCGTCCTCGGTTTCAGTATATTTACCAACAATGGCAATCTTTAAATTGTCAAAACGCACTGGATATGACCAGCTGAACTTATTATTTAACTCTAGACCTAATTCAGAAGCAATTATATTGTGGATATTTTGTGAGTAAAGAATTGATGGTATTTCATATACGTTTGAAACATCCGGGAGACTGAAAATATTCTTTATTTTCACACCACCAAAGAGGGAAATTTTATCCAGTTGTTCATCATCGAGTGCTGATTTTGAGCGTACAACAATTACGTTTGGCTGTATCCCGATTCTTCTTAAAAGCTGTATAGATTGCTGGGTAGGTTTAGTCTTAAATTCTTTCGAGGCCTCAAGATAAGGTACATAGGTAACATGAACAAAAAGGAAATTTTCAGATCCTTGTTCCAGAGCAAGTTCTCTCATGGCTTCTAAAAATATTTCAGCTTCAATATCCCCAACTGTTCCACCAATTTCTATCATTACCACATCGCCAGGAATTTGTTTTATCCTATCTTTTATCTCATTTGTGACATGAGGTATTACCTGGACTGTAGCACCAAGATATTCTCCCATCCGTTCTTTCTCGATTATTGTTTTGTAAATTTGACCTGCTGTCAAATTATTGGTGCGTTTCATTTCTTTTCCAAGAAACCGTTCATAATGGCCTAGATCTAGGTCAGCTTCATAACCATCCTCAGTTACAAAAACCTCTCCATGTTGATTGGGGTTCATGGTTCCAGCATCAATATTCAAATAAGGATCAATTTTCAATGTGTTTATTTTCAAGTTACATTCCTTAAGGATCCTCGCTATAGATGCTGAAAGAATACCTTTTCCAACACCACTTAATACTCCACCTGTAACAACTATATATTTCTTATCCATTGCAGCCTACCTTATTCTTAAGAATTGATTTTATCCTTGAGATATCTTGCTTGTGTTCTTGATCTTTACCGGGTGTTTCAAGAATTAAAGGTTTCTCTCTAAAATATTCATACGATAAGAAACAGGCAAACCCTGAGTCTCCAATATAACCTTCACCTACTCGTTCATGTCTATCCTTAGCGAAACTTGGAGGAAACTTAGAATCATTTAGATGAATCATTTTAACTTTGTTCAAACCTACTGTCTTATCTATTTCATCCATTAGGTTTTCCATTCCGGATTTTGCTGTAATATCGTAACCAGCGTCAAAACCATGACATGTATCATAAGTAATACCAAATTTCTCAGAAAAAGAAACTAGATCAAGAATTTTTTCTAACTCTTCGAATGTACTTCCAATATTTCCGCCTTTAGGAGAAACATTCTCAAGAAGAAGCACTATATTGTCTGTTTCGCTTTCATTAAGTACAATGTCAAGTCCTTTAGCCAGTCTATCCAGTCCACCTGACAAACCCTTCCCCAGATGGCTGCCGGGATGAAAGTTCAAGTATTTGAGTCCATAGGAAGTCACAGTTTCAATTTCTTCTTTCAATAATTTCACCGATTTTTCCCATACATCAATTTTTGGACTGGCCAGGTTTATGAGATAACCCGAATGAACCAGCACTTCCTCATTTGTAAATCCAGCTTTCTTCATAGAGTTTTTGAATCTGTTAATTTCTTCGAGGGTGGGAAATCTGGCCTTCCATTGAGATGGGCTGTGAGGAAATATCTGGAACGCTGTTCCTCCTATTTTTAAAGAATTTTCTGGTACTTTGTGATATCCCCTAGACGTTGACATGTGAGCACCTAAAACTAACACTTTGTCCCCTCCGTTCTCATTCGTCCAGTTCATCCGATTTGAGTAGTGCAAGAAAAGCTGTCTGAGGAATTCTTACCCTTCCTATCTCACGCATTTTCTTTTTACCTTCGCGCTGTTTTTCCAGCAACTTCATTTTTCTTGTGATATCCCCGCCATAACACTTCGCAAGTACATCCTTTCTAAGTGCTTTAATATCTGTCCTTGCAATAATTCTACCACCAGCTTTCGCCTGAATGGGAATTTGAAACTGATGTTGGGGAATAAGATCCTTCAATCTTTCGACCATCTTTTTTGCCATAGCATACTCTTTGCTTTTGTGTACAACAAAGGATAACGAATCAACCTGTTCCTTATTAACAAGTATTGTCACTTTAACAAGATCAGATTCTTTGTAACCGGTTATTTCATAATCCATTGTGGCAAAGCCGTGAGAGATTGCCTTGATTTTATCAAAAAAATCAAACATTACTTCAGAAAGAGGTGCAACGAAATGTAAAATGACTCTGTTTCTACCTGCGTTTTCAACCTTTTTAAAATCACCGCGTTTTTCAGATGTCATGAAGTTAATAATGTTGCCCATATATTCGGATGGCGTTATTAATGACAAATCAACAAAAGGTTCTTCTGCCTTTTCGAAATCACCAGCTTCTGGAAAATTTGTTGGATTATGAATTTCATATGACCTGCTTTCCTTTGAAGTGATTCTATAGACAACGTTTGGAGCGGTAAGAATGCATGTTATCTCATGTTCTCTTTCAAGTCTTTCCTTCACAATTTCCATATGAAGCAAACCAAGAAAACCTACGCGGAACCCAAAACCTAAAGCAGGTGAATTTTCAGGTTCGAAAACAAATGATGCATCGTTAAGACGCAATCTGTCTAACGCTTTTCTCAGTTCCTCATAATACTCAGGCATACCGGGAAACAAACCAGCGTAAACCATCGGTTTAACTTCTTTGAATCCGGGAAGTGGTTTCTCTACAGGATCATTTGCCGATGTGATGGTATCCCCAATTTTTGCTCTCTGCACATCCTTTATACCAGCAATAATATACCCTACTTCTCCCGCGCCCAGTGATTCGACAGCCAGTAAATCGGGTGAAAAGATACCAACTTCGTCTACTTCAAATTCTTCATCAATACTGGAAAGCTTTATTTTGTCTCCGGGCTTTACAGAACCATTGAAGATTCTTGTGTGAACTACAACTCCTCGATATTTATCGTAATTAGCATCAAAAATTAACGCCTTCAATCTACTTTTTGGTTCACCAGCGGGGGATGGAACTCTTTTCACGATCGTTTCAAGTAATTCCTTTACACCTTCTCCTGTTTTTCCACTGGTGAGTACATATTCCTTCTCACTGAATCCTACCAGATCTTCAAGCTCCATTTTTGTCTCGTCGATATTTGCCTCATCCAGATCTATTTTGTTGATAACAGGTATTATTTCTAACTCGTTTTCAAGCGCTAAATATGTATTGGCAAAGGTTTGCGCCTCCACTCCTTGTGAAGCATCTACCAGCAATACTGCACCTTCACAGGCAGCAAGGCTTCTCGAAACTTCATATGTGAAATCAACATGACCCGGTGTATCGATTATATTCAGTTCATATTCCAGTCCGTCCTCTGCCTTATAAAGAACCTTTACAGGCGATGCTTTAATGGTTATTCCATGTTCTCTTTCGAGATCCATTGCATCAAGATATTGCTCTTTCATTTTTCGTGTCTCAACGGAGTGGGTCGATTCAAGTATTCTGTCGACCAAAGTAGTCTTTCCATGATCTATATGAGCTATTATTGCAATATTTCGAATTCGGTTTCTTTCATACATAATTCCATTCCTCCCGAGCTTTCTGAACAATTCTATCACGCCTGTTTTAATGCTGCATAAAAAAAGGGGATTTCTCCCCTTAACCATATTTAAAAGCGTTAATCACACGTGATGAATGAGTTCCTTTAAAAACTGAGGAAGAGAAAAACTGGCTTTATGTATTTCAGGGTTGTAGTAACGTAGTGTTGCCTGTATTTCCTCAACACGTTCCGGGTCAAAGTCCTTCATAGGGTCATATTTTTTTGATCCCAGCGAATAAGTCCACATTCCCGAAGGATATGTTGTCATAAATCCCGTGTACATTCTGGAAATTGGAAAAACAGACGAAATCCTGTTGAATGCTATTGCTACCCAACCTTTGTCATAAAAAGGGTCTTCTGTTTCAGCTGACAACAAACCATCAGTTTTTAGAGCCTTGTGGCAGTCTTTATAGAATTCTCTGGTGAAAAGGTGTCCGCCTTTGCCAGCAGTGGGATCTGTTGAATCTATGATAATTACATCAAAGTAATCTGAGTAATTTTTTACGAAATCTGCCCCATTTTCGTTAACTATCTCGGTCTTCGGGTTATCAAAATCAGTTGCGGTCATTTTAAGGTATTTTTTGGAAGCTTCGATAACGTTAGGGTCAATTTCACACAAGACTGCTTTTTCAACAGTTTCGTGTTTAAGTACTTCTCGCAAACTACCACCATCCCCACCTCCAATTATTAAAACCTTTTTTGGCTCCGGGTGGGTGAAAAGAGGAACATGAACGAGCATTTCATGATACATAAATTCGTCGGATTCCGTGCACATTGTTATTCCATCGAGGGCAAAAACTCTACCAAAATCCGGGTGTTCAAATATATCGATACGCTGGAAAGGGGTTTGTTCAGAATAAATTACCCGCTTTACTTTCATGAATAGACCCGCATTTCCACCAGTATAATTTTCCTTGTAAACGATATGACCAAGGTTTTTAAGGCTTTCTGAAGTTTTTCTCATAATACTTACCTCCGTTATTCACTGATTTTGTAGGGCGCAGATTCAGGTATATTGAGTTTATTATAAACACCTCTAAGATATTCAGATACTTCCGTTTTACCTGCTGAAAATACTTCTCTTAAATAGTCAAAGGCTTTCCATGGGTTTACTTCATCACCGCATGTAAATAGATCAATTGCAGCATAACCATACTCGGGCCAGGTATGAATAGTCAAATGTGATTCTGCTATAACAACCACTCCACTTATTCCATGTGGGAGAAATCTATGGAAAGAAGAATCAACTATCGTTGCGCCTACAACAGCAGCAGAAATTTTAAGGTTTTCAGAGATAAAATCAAGATCATTTAGCGCTTCCTTTGAACATGAAAAGAACTCAGCAATAAGATGTCTTCCAAGGGCTTTCACTTTTTCCAATTCCGGTACCTCCAAACAGAAAAAATCGGATATCCTTTTGAAAGGAATATCCTATGTGCGTAAAGGATTATATTCTTATTACGTACCCAAAGTCAAATTATTTGAGTAAAAAAACCGTTAAATGAACAATAATATACAAATTTTTCGAATATTCCGTTTCTATCTAAACAATTGGCTCAATAAAAGTAACATTGTTCTCCAGTTTGTAAGGAATGTCCCGTTTTTCTGCAAAATTTTTTATTTTTTTTAACATTTGAACTTTTACTGCAATTGAAACGCTCACTTTGTCCGTATATGTAATATTGCGTTTGTTGTAATCAGAGTTTTCCTTGAAAATTCTGTTAAATGTATCCCAACTACTGTAATCCATGACAAAAACAACAATTATTCCAGGACAAAACAGTGCTTTTCGGGCATTTTCTAACCCTCTGGTTGTAACACCACCATAAGCGTCTATCAATCCTCTTATACCTAATTTGATGCCACCAAAATACCTTGTTACAACAACAGCAATATTTTTAAGTTCTAATGCTTCGACAGATCCAAGAATATGAGACCCAGCTGTTCCCGAAGGTTCACCTGCATCTGAATAGTTCTTTCTTGTTTCCGAATTATCAACATAATATGACCAGCAATTATGACTGGCATCTGGATATTCATCACTAATTTTCTGGATAAACTCTTTGCATTTGTTTTCAGAGTCACAGTGACTGGCGTTAACAATAAAAAGGGAACGGTTGATCTTTTCGCTATGTTCAAACCGTTCCCTCAATGAGACATAACAGTTCATTCTCCTATTAAGAATCTTTCTATAAAGTCCATTCGGGCATCGAGTACAAATTTCGAATCCTTAAGTGTTGATTCGTATACGCTAAGGCTTTTCCAGAATTCATAGAAATCTTCATCTGTTGAGTAAGCTTCCGCGTAGATTGTCAGAGCTGATGCATCACCTGTGCCTTTTAGTATTTCTGATTCGCGATTGGCTTCAGCTATAATCAATGCTGAATTTTTATCAGCCTCAGCTCTTATTATTGCTGCTTCTTTTTCACCTTCTGCTCTAATCTTGGCTGCTTCCTGATTTCTTTCGGATTCCATTCTGTTGAAAACAGCATTTTTGTTCTCTTCAGGAAGATCAGCCTTTTTAATTCTGACAGCAAGGATTTCAAGGCCAAATTGCTGCATTTCCTTTCGTGATTGTTCGGTTACTAATTCAAGTGTTTTTATTCTCTGTCTGGAAACGATTTCATCAAAAGTTCTTTCACCAAAGGTATCTCTTATTATTGAATATACAACATCGTCAATCCTTGTCAATGCATTGTTTACTGTTCTCATAGTTTTTACGAATGCTTCAGGATTCAAAATTCTCCACAATGCAAATGTGTCGACAATTAATGTCTTTTTATCTTGGGTATAAATTCTCTCTGCGGGGATATCATACATTTGTATGCGCTCGTCAAATTTCACGACATTGTCGATAAACGGTGCTTTGGTATATAGACCTGGATCTGTGCTTACCTGAACAATATCACCAAATCTTAGCACAACAGCCTGTTCTACCTCATCTACGAAATAGAAAAATCCTGGCAGGATAATTAATGCGAGGACAATAATTACTACCAATGTGACAAGTAATTTCATTGTGAACCGCCTCCTTTATAACCTGTTATGTCGAAGAATTTTAGGAGGTCCTCACTATTTGTCGTTATGATTTTTTCGCTTTCTCCAAGTACCTTGTCCACCGTTTCAAGATACAGTCTTGTTTTCGTAACTCTCGGTGCATTTATGTATTCTTCGAGGATACTTGTAAATCGTGAGCTTTCACCTTGTGCTTTTAAAACCTTCGAACGCGCGTAGGCTTCTGCTTCGTTTAAAATTTCATTTGAGCGACCTTCAGCTTTAGGGATGATTTCGTTCTTATATTCTTCAGCCTTATATATAAGTTGCTCTCTATCCTGCTTAGCGCTGTTCACATCGTCAAAAGAAGCAATAACCTGTTGTGGAGGGCTTACTTCCTGAAGATATACATTTTTAATCTGAATACCTACTCCCAATTTGTCCAGTTCCTGCTGTACTCTATCTGCTGTACGCATGGCAATAGCATTTCTGCTTACTGTAAGAATTTCATCGGCAGTAACAGCTGCCACTTCTTCTCTGAGAGCGGAAGAAGCATAGCTTTTTACAATATCTTCGTCACTTTTTAGATTAAAGGCGAATTTTTCTGCGTCTGATATGAAATATTGAACTACAGCCTCAGCATAAGCAATATTTCCATCTCCAGTTAGCATCAAGGCTTCATTTTCTCTGCTTGAATATCTAGCAGGCGCAATGGTCTGAAACCCAATTTCCTTTTTTCGCAGCTCGGAAACGTTTACGATAACTATAGATTCAATTGGATATGGTAAATGATAATGTAACCCCGGTCCGAGTTGTTTTTGGTATTCGCCAAAGCGTTTAACAAGAACAACTTCTGCGGGTTCAACACGATAGAATCCCGTTAGAAAATAGATCGCGATTACAGCAATAATGATTACCGGGACAATGATTTTGATCAGTTTTGTATAATCTTTTCTTGGTTCAATATCGCCGAAAAGTTCATCATTATTATTATCCACATTTACACCTCCTTATGTTTACGTTACCATAGTTCTACCTCGGTTTCGAGTAGAACTCCAAAATGATTTTTAACTTTGTTCTTTAAAAAATTAACTAACTGTTTTACATCCATTTGTGTGGCATTTCCCCTGTTTATTATAAAACCAGCGTGCTTTTTTGAGACTTTTGCACCTCCAAATCGTATTCCCTTCAATCCAAGTTTTTCAATTGCATAACCCACACTAAAATCTTCAGTAGGTTTTTTAAAGATGCTCCCAGCGCTTTTCCAATTAACGGGCTGTTTGTTTATTCTCTGTTTCAAAATTGCGTCTGATCTTTTCTCAATTTTAATTTTTGATTCTTTATTCAGGCAAAAAGTAGCTGTTAGGATTATAAAACCTTTTTTTTGAAATATGCTGTTTCTATAGCCAAAGTTTGTTTCATTTTTTTCAACTGTAATTATTGTCCCTTCTTTATCAATCACACGGGCTGACTCAAAAAAATCTCCTATCTCCCTGCCAAATGCTCCAGCGTTCATGTACAATGCTCCACCAATTGTACCAGGTAAACCTGAAAGAAATTCGAATCCGGATAACTCATGAACAATTAATTCAGGAACAAGCTTATTTATTGAAACCCCTGCATCCACTACAATACCAGAAGTTGAGTATTCAATCTGATTAATATTGCGTGTGGATATTATTACTTCATTTACATCATCTTTGGGAATAACGTTTGAACCACCACCTATTATTCTATATTCAATGTGATTATTTCTTAGGTAACTGACAATGTAAAAGAGTGAATTTTCTGTAGAGGGCAAAATAAAAGCTGAAGTCGAACCACCAATACCAATTGTTGTATGGGACTTTAATGATTCGTTTGTTGTAAATCTGTAGTGGTTTCTATACAGAAAATCATATAGTGACGACTTAGTTTTGCTCATTTTTCTGTTGCCATAAATACAGCTTGTCCAGAATTTCTTTTCCTTTGCTTGTTTCTCTGAGAATTTCGCTAAAATCGGGATTGTTAGCAATAAGATTATGAATGCCTTCAAGAACAAAAGAACGGGTTGATTTATCAATATTTTCATCGTGGTATAGCTTAGATAATCTTTCCAGCGCTTTTCTTGTACCCGTATTACTCAAAGCCATTATTAACAGCTCTATAAATTCAGAATTTTTCGCGTCATCAAGCATAAATATAAGTGGATCAACAACCTTTTCTCCTTCTCCAAGTTTTGCGAGTGCTTCGTAAATAATGACCTGGGAACGTTCATCGCTATACAACTTCAAAAAAGAATAAAAGAGTTGGACAAGCTTTCTATTACCAGATTCAGCAAGTCTGTCTATCATTAAAAGAGCTGTTATGTCACCTTTTCTATTTTCAGCTTCTATTTGTTTAAGCTTATCCACCAATGCTTTTCTACCTGCTTTCCCCATACCCAGAAGTGCCTCGAGACAGATCTCTGCAACGTCAGTGTCTTCATCTTCAAGCAATTTAATTAAAATGGGAATAGCATCTTCGCCCTTTTCTTCAATAATTCTATCTACAAGTTGTTTTCTATCAGTCACTTTCAAATTCCACCCTTCCATACATTTTTTCCAGTTCAACCAGTCTTTCATCCTGTTTCAAGTGTACAACATCGGAAACTACACTGTCACCAAATTGGTCTTTCTTTACAGCAAAATGTTTTGATGCTTTTGATGCAATTTGTGGAAGATGGGTGATTACTACTGTTTGAAGATTTTCAGCAAGCTCAACAAGTTTTTCAGCAAGAGTGTTTCCCATTCTTGCACCGACACCCGAGTCAATTTCATCAAAAATTACGGTATTCAATTTCAATTCGTTTTTTAAAGCTGATTCTATAGCAAGTAAAATTCTTGAAAGTTCTCCCCCTGAAGCGATTTTGTTTAGTTCTAGTGTCTCACCACCTGGATTTGTTCTGGCGAGAATAGTAACTTTAGAAGTGCCATAGTATTTTGGTTCATCTTCAGGGATCAATTCAAACTTAACCCGGGCACCGGTCATTTTTAGATCTTTAAGGTGTGGAATAATTGATTTTTCTATTTTCTCAGCGTTTTTCGCTCTTAGTTCATCTATTTCCTTTCCTGTTTTTATGAGTTTTTCTTTTAACATTTTCTCTGTTTTAATGAGTTCTTCTCTTTTTTGTTCACTGTTCTTAAGTTTTTCAAATTTATTTTCAAGATCTTCCCATGTTTCAAATATTTCGTCTTCGGTTTGTCCATATTTTCGCTTCAAACCCTGAATAACATTGAATCGATGTTCAAGTTTTTGGTATTCATCATCATCAATGCTGATATCTTCCAGTTCGCTTTCGATAAGATGATAAAGATATTCGATTTCCTCCAAAGCAACATTTGAGTGTTCAATCAGTTCGCTGTACCCATATTTTTCAAAATCCTTTAACGCTTTTAGCGCTTTCCACAGTTGATTGTATAGAGATTCCTGACCATCACGAAGCATATTCATTAACCAGTCAAATGTGTCCTTTAATTTCTGGCTGTCAAGAATCTTTGAGTATCTACTCTCTACCGTTTCCATTTCACCATGCTTAAGATTAGCTTTTTTCAGTTCATTTAGTTGAAACCTTAAATAATCTTTTTCTCGCTCCAGTTCTTCAGGTGTCATTTTGATTTTCTGCAAGTAGGTTTTAGTTTCAACGAGTCTTTGATATGTTTCCTGGTATGTCTTTTTTAGAGTAGCAGGTAATGTTTGATCAAGTATTTTATAGTGGGTTGAAGAATTAAGAAGCTTTACGCTGCTGTGCTGTGAATGAATTTCAATGAAGCTGTCAAACAACTTCTGTACAAGTTGTCTCGGAATAATTTGACCGTCAAGACGATAGAGTATTCTCTGTGGACCAAAAGAAACATTTATCATAAATTCATCAAAAGGAATATTTAACCCCAATTCTTTGGCTCTGTTTTCCAGCTCTGGCTTGACTAAGAATGTCCCTTCAACAAAGCTATCATCTTTTTCAGAATTGTATTGAACTGGATCTCCGGTAATTGATTTTATTGCCCTCATAATCAGACTTTTTCCCGATCCAGATTCGCCTGTGATAACATTCAATCCATCGTCTAACTCAATATAAAAACTATCAAAGGTTAAAAATTTCTTTGCTTTTAGTGTTATCAGCATAAAATTTCCTCCTGATAACCATTATAACCCCTGCGTTGTTTGAGTGATATATTATAGTACATCTTTACTTTCTGGAAAGAAAATGTAAGCATATGGGAACAATCTTAATATCTAAGTCCTTGACACGTCAATTGAGGCTACGTATAATTTTAAGAGACATGATTGCAAGATAGGAGGATTAAAATGAAGAGAACATATCAACCGTCAAGAGCAAAAAGGAAGAGAACGCATGGATTTCTCGCAAGAAAAAAATCCAAATCAGGAAAACGAATTCTGGCCAATAGAAGAAAGAAGGGCAGAAAACGTATAGCTGTGTAGAATTGATTCCAGCAACTTTAAAAAAGACAGAATTAATAAGAAAAAAGGCGGACTTCAAAAGAGTGTTAAACAGTGGAACAGCAATAGAGGACAGATTTTTCATAATTTTTATATTCTATAATGGTCTGCCTTTTTCACGTATAGGAATATCCATCAGAAAAAAGTTTGGAAGCGCAGTTAAGAGGAATCGGTTAAAAAGGCTTGTAAAAGAGGTTTACAGAACAAGAAAAATGTTGTTCCCCTCCGGTTATGATATACTGTTTATTGCAAGAAGGGAACTATCAGACTCGTTTAAATGCAATAATATGGGATATACTGATATCGAAGAAAAAATCTTGAACATCACAATCAATATGATGAAGAGAGTTAACGGATATGAAAGTTATAATACTGAAAGCAATTACTTTCTATAGAAAATATATATCTCCTTTAAAAAAACCAAGTTGCAGGTTTACACCAACCTGTTCTTCCTATACTTATGAGGCTGTGCAGCGGTTTGGTGCGTTAAAAGGAACATTACTTGGTGCCTGGAGAATACTTCGTTGCAACCCCTTTAATGCAGGTGGTTATGATCCTGTCCCGGAAAAATTCAGTTTGATCAGGAGGAATAAAAGATGTACAAACGAATAGCAATTATTGCCTTATTTGTTTTTGTAATTGTTGCTGTTTCATTTGCGGCAAAAGAACCCACAATTGAGGCAACATCTGGCATGATCACAATCGAAACAGTAACCATGGAGATAGTAATTAATACTGAACTTGGTGTACTTGAAAGACTTAACATGAAGGTTGAAAGAAGTAATGAGTTGATTTATAGGTATGCCAATGATGGATATAATATTTTTGAAGATAATGAAGAACTGATTCCTCAAAATTTTGATTATTACATTGATGAGAACTCAGATGCTATTGTTGAGTTATATTATGAAGGCGGGACAAAAACCTTTGTAATGAAAAATAGTCCTTATTACAATTTCCTGGTTATTACTGATTTTCCAGGCAAAACCCTGAAAATGAAAATACCTTATGTTTCTGTATCTGCTCAGGATGAAAGAAGTGAATACGGTTATCATGTTAGTTTTAGCGATAAACCTACAAGCGTTTTTGTCACCACCAGTGATGTAGGGAGGGTATCGTTAAGAGAAATTACTAATATTAGTGGTAATGCGGTTATAAGAAATTATGCTGGACCAAAAAAACTGGTATATATTTCTGAAGCGATTCCGGAGCATTATGATGAAGTTAAGCAATCACTTGATGATATTGGTGCACTTAGTATTTTTAGTTATATACATCACGGTCTCGTGGTTTCATTGTATTGGTTTAGAGAATTAACGAACAGTTTTGGTTGGGCTATTATTATATTTACACTGATAATCAGATTGATATTGTATCCTCTCTATCATGTACAGACAAAATCGATGATAGAAATGAGAAAATTGCAGCCTGAAATGCAAAAGATTAAGCAGAAATATAAAGACAGACAGAAGCAGCAGGAAGCCTTGATGAAACTATACAAAAAAGAAGGAGTCAATCCCGGAACAGGTTGTTTGACTTTACTAATTCAACTTCCAGTATTTTTTGTGCTTTATTCAGTAATTAGGTATTTTAGTGAGATGTTTGCATTTTCTCCCCAGTTTTTTATCTGGAATGATTTATCTACTGGAGGATTTGGTCAGAATATTCTCTTAATATTAATAAGTGTTGCTGTAGGTATCTATATGGCTACCATTACCAGTCAGGATGGTAGATCTGCCAGGCAGGCAATGATAATGTCATTGATTTTCCCATTCCTTTTCTATTCTTTGCCGACAGGTTTGTTTATTTATTATGCTACCAACAGTGTAATTCAGTTATTGATAACCATGGTTGTTTATAAAAGATATGATATGAAGGGAGTATCGTTCAGAGAAGTACTTGGGCTACCAGCTAAACCAGCAAAATAGTTTTGATAGTTATACAGGAGGTGCAGCTCTAGATGAAGAGTGTTGAGGTAAGTGCTCCCACTATTGAAGAAGCGATAAGACTTGCACAGATTAGATTGGACGCATATAACAACGAAATAGATGTGGAGGTAATCGAAAAGGGATCGAAGGGTTTTTTAGGGCTGTTCGGAGTTAAAGAAGCAAGGGTCACAGTAAAACCTAAGCCCGTTTATTATGAACGAAAGGTTAGAGATTATTTAAAAGAAATCCTTGATGCCTTTGATAAAGAAGTCTATTACGATGTTAACTATGAGGGTAAGACCTTCAGAATAAATATTCAGGGAGATGAGATTTCCAGACTAATAGGCAAACACGGTAAAACCATCAGTGCTTTACAACACATTATGAATATCTACGCCAACAGATTGTCAAATATAAAAGTAAATGTTTTTGTGGACGTGGGGAACTACAAAGATAACAGAAAAGAATCCATAGAAGATATTGCGCACAAGATGGCAAGAATTGCTCTAAAAAAGAAGAAACGTATAGTCATGGAACCTATGTTTGCCTTTGAAAGAAGGAAGGTTCATGAAATAGTTTCTGAATATAGTCATTTGAGGAGTTATTCTAAAGGTCTTGAACCCTACAGAAAAGTAATCGTTGAGTATGTTTCAAAAAACGTGAAATCAAGAAATAGAAAGGAATGAGGGATAATGAAAGAGAGGGTTATTGTTGGGGATGCTTTATCAATAGAACCCAGTGTATTTAATAATGAAGAAATAAAAGATGTGAAGAAGAGAATACTTATAGGTAGCAATCAGAAAGCTCCAAATTTTTTTATGAGGTTATTTGTTGTTTCACCAGGTGGACACAGCCCTTATCACAGTCACAACTGGGAACATGAGGTTTATATAATTAAAGGAAAAGGTGAAGTTGTTACTGAAGATAGAGAGCAAGAAATATCTGATAACAATTATGTTTTTGTTCCTCCAAACGTGAAACATCAATTTAAAAATACTGGAGAAGATGAATTACATTTCATATGTGTTATTCCTTCGACAGCTGATGAAGAATAAAATAGATTGAAGGGAGCGAAATATATGCCTTTGTATAATTATTACTGCAAAATGTGTAAAAAAAAGCATCAACTTTTACTAAAAATGTCTAATGAGGGAGTGCAGAGATGCCCCGATTGTGGAGAACCGATGGAACGTATGATTTCTAATGTTGGCGTCCTGTTTAAAACTGATGGGTTTTATTCAACAGATTCTAAAAAAGCTAGTGCTAAATCTAATGGTAATTCTTTAAAAAAGAAAACAAAGGCTAAAGAGTAAGAGAAGGAACAGCATTTATATCTAAAGGGGAGTAACTTCCCCTTTTTATTTTTTTATATGCTGCATAAGCAATCATACCCGCATTATCTGTACAAAGTTCAATTGGTGGGAAATAAACTCTCTTTTTCCTTTTATTCGCAATAATTTGCGCCTGATTTCTAAGATGCTTATTTGCTGCAACACCACCAGCGAAAACAATTCTTTCTACTTCGAACTTTTCTGCAGCCAGAAAAGTTTTTTCTACAAGACTATCAACAATTGCCGATTGGACAGAGGCAGCAATATCTTCTTTTTTGAAGCTATTGTTTCTTTTCAGAAAATATAAAACAGATGTCTTTAGACCACTGAAACTAAAATCAATGTTATTCTTTTTTCTAAGAGACCTGGGAAATTCATGTATATCACTACCATTTTCTGCAGCTCTTTCTATAGCCGGTCCGCCGGGATAACCAAGATCCAGCATCCTTGCTATTTTATCGAAAGCTTCACCTGCAGCATCGTCCCTTGTATGTCCAATCTTCTTTATTACGTCGATGCTTTGCATCAAAAATAGTTCTGTATGACCACCAGAAACTAGAAGAACAATAAAAGGGGTTTTGAGGTCTGGAAAAGTAATGAAATTTGCGTAAAGATGCCCTAACAAGTGGTTAACAGCTATGAAAGGCTTATTTAGCGATATTGAAAGCCCTTTTACGAAAGACAATCCTACAAGTAAAGAACCCACCAACCCTGGACCATAAGTAGCTGCAAAAGCATCGATTTCATGAACATCTATACGAGACTCTTCAACTGCCTTTTCAAAAACTGGAATAATGTACTCAAGATGTTTCCTTGCAGCTATCTCAGGGACCACACCACCATATTTTTCATGAATATCTATCTGAGTAGCGGTCTTATTTGATAACAGCTTTCCGTCTTTTATCACAGCTACCGAGGTTTCGTCGCAGGAGCTTTCAACAGCAAGTACAATCATCAGGCAGATTTTCTTGTAGTAATTTTTGGAATACCTTCTTCTACTGTTTCAGGGGTTACCATTACTTTTTCTACGTTTTTCTTTGAAGGCATGTCATACATAATATCCAGCATCACATTTTCCAGAACGCTCTTTAATGCTCTTGCACCGGTCCCGCGTTTCATAGCTTTTTCTGCTATCGCAGTAAGAGCTTCATCGGAGAATTCAAGTTCTATTCCATCAATTTCAAGTAATTTTTTGTATTGATTAACAATGGCGTTCTTTGGTTCAAGCATAATTCTTTTTAGGTCCTCGAGTCCAAGATCATTAAGTGTTGCAACTACCGGGAAACGCCCAACAAATTCAGGTATTAAACCGTACTGAATCAAGTCATCCGGAACGATTTTTGATAAAATGGCACCCAATCTCTCCTCTGATTTCTTTTGGATGGACTTACCGAAACCCATTGATGAATGTGAGATACGATGCTTTATTATATCTTCAAGATTGTCGAATGCACCGCCTACGATGAATAAAATATTTGATGTATCAATCTTAATGAAATCCTGATATGGATGCTTTCTTCCACCCTTTGGCGGAACATTGGTCACCGTTCCCTCAACGATCTTTAGTAAAGCCTGTTGTACACCTTCACCAGATACATCACGGGTTATTGATGGATTGGGTGAACGTCTGCTTATCTTATCGATCTCATCAATATAAATAATTCCATGCTGTGCTCTTTCCACATCAAAATTAGCGGATTGAAGCAATCTGAGAATAATATTTTCAACATCTTCACCTACATAACCTGCTTCTGTCAAAGGCGTAGCATCAGCTATTGCAAAAGGAACAGAAAGTATTCTAGCCAGTGTAGTGGCAATTAGTGTTTTTCCGGTACCTGTTGGACCGATCAACATAATGTTTGATTTCTCAATCTCTACATCTTCAGGAGCATTAAATACTCTTTTATAATGGTTATAAACGGCAACGGAAATTGTTTTCTTTGCGCGTTCCTGTCCGATAACAAATTTATTGAGCTCTTCATATATTTTATCGGGTGTTGGTAACTTCCTGTCTTTATCCCCATATGTTTTGCTTTCTTGTTTCAATATGTTGTGAAAAAGATCAACACACTCATCGCAAATGTATCCCTCTGCTCCGGATATTAACTTTTTAACCTGGGAAGAAGGTCTTCCGCAAAATGAACAACGTTTTTCTGCTGGCAAAAAAATCCCTCCAAATTTTATTTCTATTCAATTATACACTTGACATGAAGTTGTCTCAACAACGATTTTTACGTACATATGAAATATTTATATGTACTGAAATAAATGTAATATACATTATAATTGATGATGTAAAAAAATTTTTTGGATGGAGGATTACTATGAAAGCTGCTCTTATTGATTGCTATACTGATGAACCAGCATCTTTTGGAGTTCCACCTTACATTTCTCCAAAGATAAGGCTTATAGCTGGTATTTTTTTGTCAAGGGGTATTAATGTTGATTATTTTACTATAGATGAAGTGAGAGAAGACAATTTATGGGAAAGCTTTAATGATTATGATTATTTGTTGATATATGGCGGACTTACCACGCCAGGTCATTATATTGGTGGTACACCAGCAACAATGAATGAATATAAAAGGATAATTGACAAAAACAAAAAGGTAACTGTTATCGTATCTGGCCCCATTTCTCTTGGTTATTCATTGAAAGGAGGAAGGGAAGCCATTAAAGCTCAATTAGATGGAGCAAATTTTGTTTTCGCTAACGAGATTGAGATAGCGAAACTACTTGGTACAAATACTGCTGAAACTTTTTATGAGAATGCAAATGAGTTTTATAGGATGGGTGCGTCAATAACGATGCAACACCCAAATTATCCAGAGGTAATTGTTGAATTTGATATATCTAGAGGATGTGAACGTAAAAATGGTCACTGTTCTTTTTGTACAGAACCTCTAATGTATGGAAGCTTTGTTAGTAGAGATGAAGAAGGAATAATTAGTGAACTTTACGCATTAAAAAAAGCGGGTGTAAAGGCTATCAGATTCGGGAGGAGCTCAAATGTTTTAGCTTATGGTTTTGACTTTAATAATTATCAACCAAATGTTGAATCGGTTCGAAAAATATTCAGTGCCACTAGTGAAATCCTGGATCCTAAGGTGTTTCATGTAGACAATGCCAATCCCCTTTTTATAGCGAATCACAGAAAAAAAGCTGAACAGCTATTATCTATTATAAAACAGTATTGTACTACTGGGAACAGTTTATCTTTAGGTGTTGAGAGTTTTGACAAGCGCGTGCGTGATATAAATAATCTCGGCGGAAGTATAGATGATATAAAATTTGCCATTAGATTAATAAATGAAGTGGGTGCTGAAAGAGTAGATGGTATACCGAAACTGTTGCCAGGAATAAATATGATATTTGGATTACCAGGCACAACTGAGAAAACTGCTGATATAGATATTAAAAATCTGCTTGATTTGAGATACAAAAACCAACTAGTGAGAAGAGTCAATATTAGACAGCCTATGATTTTCCCTAAAACCCCACTTTATAAAATGACTGTGCCAAAAATCAAACATAAATGGTACAGATATTATAAAAAGAGAATAAGAAATGAGTTTGATTCAGTAATGGTAAAGAGAGTTTTCCCATGTGGTTCACTTTTACGTAGGGTAATTCCAGAATACAAACGAGGAATGATAACCTTTGGAAGACAACTTGGAAGTTATCCAATTCTTGTAGGTTCACCTTCGAAATTTAGCCATCCAACTGATATGATAGTAGTTGGTAATGGTAAACGATCGGTAACAGCATTACCATACGGAAGTTCTTTAAATAAGTTGTCTCAGCGTGAATTGAGCTACATTCCAGGTATAGGAAAAGCAAGGGCAGAAAAAATTGTATTGAAGAGGCCTTTTTTTCAATGGAGTGAAGTGAGTAATGTTATTGGTAAAGAAGAAACAAGATTTTTAGAGGAGATTGGAATAAAGATTTAGTTGCAAGGAGGTTATTTTGAAAACTGCGATAGTAACAACTGGTGGAACAATTGCCATGATAAAAGATTCAAAAACAGGTAAATCGCTTCCTGCAGAAAGAATTAATCGGAGTATAGCAAATATCAGAGAACTTGGTGATATATCTAAGATAGTACACTACGAATTCAGTAACCTTCCCAGCCCTCATATAGGAGTTTCCGATATGTGGAAACTGTCAGAACTCATAAATGAAATCGTAAAAAACGAAGATATCAAAGGTGTAGTAGTTACCCATGGTACTGATACATTGGAAGAAACTGCCTACTTCCTTGATCTAACAATTAACAGTCAGAAACCTGTTGTATGTACAGCTGCAATGAGGAACATCTATGAGACAGGTACTGATGGTCCCAGAAATGTGCTGTCATCTGTTAGGGTTGCCAATAGTGAACAGGCTATAGGTATTGGCACGCTGGTGTGTTTAAACGATGAGATCCATGCAGCCAGGGAAGTTACAAAAACATATACGAGTAACGTTTCTACCTTTGATTCTCCTGGCTATGGTCCTCTGGGAATTGTAGATGAAGATAAGGTAATTTTCTTCAGGAAACCACTTCTGAGAAAAACGTATGAATGTAAAAGAATCGAAGAAAAGATAGCTTTATATAAAACCTTTGTTGGTGACAATGGAAAAATGCTTCTTGAAATTCCACAAATTGGATACAAAGGTTTGGTTCTGGAGGCCTTCGGGAGGGGCAATGTTCCACCAGGTGTAGCAAAGGCAGTAAATATCCTTATAAATAAGAATGATATCCCCGTTGTGCTAACATCCCGCTGCTTTAAAGGAAGAGTGCTTGGAATCTATGGTTACGAAGGTGGAGGCGCTGATCTGGAAAAGATGGGAGTAATCCTTGCTCAGGGACTTTCTTCACAGAAAGCGCGCATTGAACTCATGATGATACTTGGAATTACAAAAGATCGAAGTTTAATAAAAACTATGTTTGATCATCTTAAAAGAGGTGAAATTTTCGGTGAAAAATCCCTTCAAGAATAGACGTTCCTGCGCATTATTATTTAGTGTAATATATGCTTTGATTGGATTCCTGCTTCTGTCATTGTCTTCGACGATATCTGCGATAATACTTTTTACACTGGCAATAGTGCTGGTACTTGAACCATGGATTCACTTCAGCGGTAAAAAACTGGGATTTAACAGGCCACTTGCAATATTCATAGGTGTAGTTGCTCTTTTTCTTGGACTTGCAGTCCTTTCATTCTATCTTGTTCCTCTTGTAGTACGTCAGGCTACGAATTTTTACACGTTAGTATATGATTTTTTTCCTGCGGATGATGGTTCTTCTGTTTCTGTACTTGATTACAATACGGTCGAAGAAAATATAGATGAGATATTTAGTTCTAAAGATACAATTGATCGTCTTGAAAAGGCAGGTTTTTCTTCGGAACAGTTTGATGAAATGAAGCAAAAAATCAAAGATTATTATAAAAGCGTTTATGAAGAGAGCGAAATAAAAACGGAGGTTAACTTAAAGCGGGAGCTTGAAGAAAATCTGAACCTCCCGGAGAACACGTATGTTGTGATAATTGGTGGCGATCAAAAGCAGGAACAGATAGAGGAGACTTACCTAGAAAATATCTTACAGTCATATTTACCCGTGGAGACTGCTGATTACTTAGAAAAAGAACTATTAAATAAAGCTGTCAGAGTTGAATCGAAAGAGAATTGGAGAAAATTTACTGAAGCCCTTATGCCAAAAGTGATTTCCCCGGAAAGAAAGGAAGAAATCATTAACAATACCAGAAATCTGCTTATTTCTCTGCAAGCACAATTTAGAGAATACATTTCTTTGATCTTTCAAAAGATACCATCGATGATATCTTCGGCCTTTACGGTGATATTTTTCGTAATTTTGGGTACTGTTTATCTGAGCTATTATTTCCCTTTAATGAAACGTTATTCAGTTAAACTCTATCCCAACCATTCAAGAAGTGTAGCAAGTGATTTCATGAAGGACACTTACAGAAGTTTGCAAAGATATGTTAACACCATTCTGGTAATATCATTAATGGTAGGTTTTTTGGTTGGAATTGTGGTTAAACTGCTTTCATTAGATTACAGTATATTAATGGGTTTTTGGGCAGCTATAACCAACCTGATTCCCATTGTAGGGGTTGCACTAGAAGTAATTCCTTTATTCTTACTTGCTGCTTCAGTACAGAATTTAGGGATATTAATCGTACTAGCACTGGTACTTATAGCTGTTCACTCCATTGCTTTTGTTTTCTTCCTTAAGTTGATGAAAGGATACGGTAGGATTAACTCGGTTGCGATTATATTCATGATTATAATTTTCGGACAGATTCTGGGCGTAGTTGGTGTTTTTATTGCTGTTCCCATTGCAATTGCATTCAAGCATTTCTGGGAACACTTTATATCACCCTGGCTTGACGGAAAAGAATTAACCTAACAATTTAAACAAATAAACAGGAATCTCCAAAGGAGAAAAATTTATAGCGCATATAAATTGCCTCTTTGTAAACCTTCATTGTTGTTTCTTTACCTGCAAAAGCTGATACAAGCATTAGCAATGTTGATTTTGGAAGATGGAAATTCGTCACCATACCCGAAATAACGTTAAATTTAAATGGAGGATAGATAAATATATCTGTTTCATCACAACCGGGAATAAGCTTGCCATGTTTTATGTAATTACTTTCAAGCGCTCTAACAACAGTAGTACCTACTGCGATAACCCTTCCATTGTTACTGAGTGTTTTGTTAACCAGTTGTGCACAGTCCGCATCTATACAGTAATACTCGGAGTGCATTTTATGGTCTTCTATTCTGGATGCTTTAACAGGTCTGAAAGTACCCAAGCCCACATGCAATGTCAGATATGCGATAGAAAGGCCTTTATTTTTGAGTTCTGTAAGAACTCTTTCTGTAAAATGCAGACCGGCCGTAGGAGCAGCAATAGAACCATTCTTTTTTGCATACACAGTTTGATAATATTCTGGTTGTTTCGGGTATTCCTTTATGTAGGGGGGGATAGGCAGGCGACCTGTTTCAAAGATCTTTTCGTCAGAGTCATCATTTAGAAAATGGAGTAACCTTGTTCCGTCATTGTAATGCTTCATTACCTTACAGGTGAGGTTAGAAAACACTAGTGTGCTACCTGTTTTGATTTTATTTCCGGGTTTAACTATAGCCTTCCAGTCCTTGTCGTTCATTTTCTTTAGCAGTACAACTTCAACACTGGCACCGGTTGATTTATTTCCAAGCAACCTCGCAGGTATAACTCTGCTGTCGTTAAGAACAACTAAATCAGTGGGATCAAGATAATTTTCAATATTCCAGAATACATCATGAGTGAAAAATTTCTTATTTTTATCAATTATCATTAGTCTGCAGCTGTCTCTTGGAATAATGGGTTTCTGTGATATCAGGTCCTCAGGTAGTTCATAATCAAATACATTAACCCTCATATAAATCCTCCGGTCTATAAGTTTTTATACCAGATGTATCATACTCGAGAAATCTATCGTAACTTATAACACTGGCGTTTTTTTCATCCGCCAGCTGCAGTATTCTTTCATCTGCAGGTGAATATAACTCCGTTTGTGGTAAAGCCAGCCATTTTTCAAGCTCTTCCTGCTGAAAGCCCTTTACTAGATACCTAATGTTTGCATCGAATATTATTCTGTAGGGAAAGAAAGTGGTTTTTATCTTTGAAAGTGTGTTCGTGAAAAGCATATCAATCTTTGTTATATCGGGAAAATCTTCTCCTGAATAAATGATATTGCTACCATCTATTATAACCTCATAGGTTCTTTTGCTTTTTATGACATTTTTAACATAGCTATTACTGATGCTGTTCACAATCTTCTTGCGTTCTTCCTTATTTAACTTTTTCAACAGATTTTTTAGTCGTTCGATATCTGTAATGTGCCTGTGATTTATATTTTCAAATTCTTTATAGTTAAGTTGTTTGTTATTGGTTATGAGTTCATTTCTGTATAAAAGCGCACTTTCAAGCATAATGTAATCGTTGATGATGCCAGGTACAAGATTTTTTGCGAGTTTTAACCAACTTAAGTAATCGTCGTAGTTTTTTATTCTTTCCTTTATAAGACCTGCAACTGGAGGATTGTTGTGTGGAAACATAAAATAAGCTATACGTCCAATTTCCTGTATAGGAGCGTTTACCAGCTTTGCAACGTATTGTACTGTATCTGGTTCTCCTCGCTTATCCTTCATTATATCTATGATAAAGGATATATTCATACTATCCATAGAAGAAAGCGAAGGATATTCTCCAGAATGAATCATAAAGTTTCGGAGTTTTGTATCACTTGATTGATGAAGCAGTCCATTTATTCTCTTTACTCTTTCTTTTCTTTTTTTATAAAACGAATAAAATTTTGATGATGAGATATTGTTTTTAATAACCTCCACAATTTCTTCCAACGTGTATCATTTCCTTTCGTTTTTATAAGATTATAATCGTTTGTTTTTGGTACTTCTTTCTTTGACACCCTTCATTACGTATGATATAATGATTCTTGTAAAATTACATTATAGAAGAGGTGAAGACCTGATGAAAAAGGATATCCAGCCAGAGCTAAAGCTGATTACCGCAAAATGCACATGCGGCGCGGAACATACTTTTTGGTCAACAAAGGAAAATATAAAGCTAGACGTTTGTTCTAATTGCCATCCTTACTATCAGGGAGGCAGTGGTTCCCTTATAATGGATAGTGAAGGAAGAGTGCAGAAGTTTAAGAGTAAATATGGAGACAAATACTAATAGATTGTTTCTATTTACATCAAAAAAAGATTTTGGAGGTTAGAAATGTGAGTGTGAAAGTTGGTAACGTCGTTGAAGGTAAAGTTACCGCTATTAAGAAGTTTGGGGCATTTGTGTCTTTGCAAGGTGGAGAAGAAGGTTTTATACACATTTCCAAGGTTTCAAAAGATTACGTTAAGGTCATTGATAACTATCTTAAAGTAGGACAGTCGGTTAAAGCCAAGGTTCTTGGCACAACGAAATTTGGAAAGTGGGAACTGTCGATCAAAGATCTTGAAAAAAATTCCGGAGATAAATCAGAATCCAAATCGAATCAGGACTTCGAAAGAAAACTTTCCAAATTTATGAAAGAAAGCTCGAAAAAAATATCAGCTTATAAAAAGAGGCTTGATAAAAAAAGAGGCGTAAAGAAGTAAAAAATATTGGGAGAGCAGTTTGCTCTCCTTTTTTAATATCTTCAAAAGTATAATTCTTACACAGATTAAAAGTAAAATCTATTTTGTAAAAAAGCATGATGAAAATTTGCTTCAGAAATTTTATAATTGATTTATTGATTCATTATTATAAGGAGGAATCAGATGCGTTTTCTTGAGAGTATAAGGGCAATTCCAAAGCTACCTAAAAGATTGGAACGTCTTGAAGAACTTGCATATAATTTTTGGTGGACATGGAATCCATCAGCAGAAGCAGTGTTTAAAAGAATGGATATAGATTTATGGTATGAGCTGAAGCGAAGTCCCGTAAAGCTTCTAAGAAGAATTAGTCAGAAAAAGCTCAATGAATTGGCTAAAAATGAAGATTTTCTGGAACTGTATGATTCAGTACTGGAAAAGTTTGACAGATATATAAAATCTGAAGATACATGGATAAAAAGAAATTATCCTGAGAAAAACGCACACAAAATAGCGTATTTTTGTGCAGAGTACGGGATCCACGAATCCTTCCCAATATATTCAGGAGGACTTGGCGTTCTTGCCGGAGACCATTTGAAAACTGCCAGCGATATGGGGTTTAATCTTGTTGCTGTGGGATTACTATACAGGAACGGTTATTTCAGTCAATTGCTTGACAAGAATGGATGGCAACAAAATATCTATCAGACTTATGATTTCGAAGATTTGCCTGTAAAAGAAGTAAACGATGAAGATGGGGAAGAAATTGTAGTGACCATTCAATTTCCCGAAAGAAAAGTATACGCAAAGGTTTGGAAGGCTGAAATAGGAAGAGTTCCACTTTATCTCCTCGATACAGATATTTACAAAAATACGCAGGACGACAGAAAGATTACTAAACAGCTTTATGGCGGCGATCGTGAAACACGTATAAAGCAAGAAATAGTATTGGGAATAGGAGGCGTTAGAGCTCTAAGGATGTTGGGGCATAATCCTTCAGTATGGCATATGAATGAGGGCCATGCTGCTTTTCTTGGGATAGAAAGAATAAGAGAATATATGATTGGAAAGAATCTTTATTTTAAGTCAGCAATAGAAGCAGCCCGATCAAGTAATGTTTTTACAACACATACGCCGGTACCAGCGGGTAACGATGTTTTTGATCCTATACTAATTGATAAATACTTTTCGGAATTTTGGGTCAATCTTGGAATAACACGCCGCGATTTCATGGAACTAGGATCAGAAAAGGTAACAAGTGGTTATGAGCATTTTAGCATGACAGTTCTTGCTTTAAGGTTATCAGCGTGTGCAAATGGGGTTAGTTTGCTTCATGGGAAGGTATCTAGAAAAATGTGGAACCACATTTTTCCTGATTTACCAGAAATTGAAATACCCATAGATCACATAACAAACGGAGTACATCTCTGGACATGGTTAAACAGGGACCTTTACGCTTTATTGGACAGGTATTTTCCGGACAATTGGGAAGAACAAATCACAGATCCAAAAATATGGGAGAATGTTGACAAAATACCTGATAAAGAACTATGGAATGTTCACTGTAAATTAAAACAAAGATTAAGAAAGTTCAGCCAGGGTAGATTAAAAAGGCAGAGAGAGAGGTTAGGAGAAACGGTTGAGGAACTGGCAGAAGTAAAAAATATATTGCCTGAAAACGCTTTAACAATCGGTTTTGCTAGGAGATTTGCTACTTATAAAAGATCCACACTAGTTTTGAAAGATATAGATAGGTTAAAAAGGTTGCTTACAGATCCTGAAAAACCCGTGCAATTTATTTACTCAGGCAAAGCGCACCCAGCAGATGATCCCGGGAAGGAATTGATTAAACGTCTTTATGAAATCTCGAGATTGCCGGAATTTAAGAATCGAATTGTGTTTGTGGAAAACTACGATACAAATATTGCACGCCATATGGTTAGTGGGGTTGATGTATGGCTTAATACACCAAGAAGACCTCATGAGGCCAGTGGAACCAGCGGAGAAAAAGCTGGAATGAACGGAGTTTTGAATTTCAGTGTATTGGATGGCTGGTGGGTTGAAGGCTATAACGGAAATAACGGATGGGTAATTGGTGACAATCGTGATTATGATGACAAGGAACTCCAGGATCGAATTGATAGTGTTTCCATATACAATACTCTGGAAAATGAAATTATTCCCACCTATTACAAAAGAAACGATAATGGTATACCAGAGAGCTGGGTTAAAAAAATGAAGAATTCAATTAAAAGTGTGGGAAAGAGTTTTAATACACATCGAATGCTGGCTGATTATGCTGAAAAGCTTTATTTTAAGACAGTTGAAACAGCTGACTATGTAAAAGATAATGATTATGAAAAAGCGAAAGAATTAGCTGAATGGAAAGAGCGTCTTGAAGGTAACTGGAAGAACATAAGGATCAAACCTAATAAGATAACACCTTATTCGGAAGAGAGCATTAAAGTCGGAACAAAATTAAGACTAACAGCTAATGTATATCTTGGAGAACTGAAGCCGGATGAAGTACAGGTCGAAATATTTCTTGCGATATTTGACGAAGATAGTAAAATGAGTGATTATAAATTATATCCGATGAAGCTCCAGAAAAACGATGTGCACAATGAGTACATATATTCAGGCGAATTCACAATTGAGCAGGAAGCGCGCATAGCTTACACAATAAGAGTTGTTCCAAACACTGAGTATTTACCCTTTAGGAAGTACTTTTCCATGGCAAAATGGGTTAATTAGTTATTTAAAAAAGGCGGTAAACCCGCCTTTTTTTATTCATCGAAAGAACCAAGATCACTTAATGTTCGTTCAAAATCGGCTTCTTCAATATCGCCCCACAAATATGAATGAAGCAGTTCCGGGACAGCCTTCAAAGTATAAACTTCATCTTTGAGAAATATTCTTCTCTGTCTATTATAATTTTCACTAAAAATAATCTCCGTTGAATCGGAACCAGACGCTATCATTTCAACAGTGGCGTTGTATATTTTGTCGATTTCTTCATCTGACAATCCAAAAGTGGATAGTTTTTCAAAAATTTCGTGTGTTTCGCTACCATCAACCAGCATCTTTAGAATGATGCTTACAAGTTCATTAAAATCGGTCATCTATGGTTCTCCTTCCAGAATCTCTCTAAAACGCAGGGCGTTATTAACAGCCTGCCCCATATGACAGTTGTTAAAATAAACAAACACTTCTGTACCATCTTTCAAGAATTCTACCACATCATTGGCAAAGCGTCTAAGATCCTTTTCAGAGTAATTGTAATTATATCGTTCGCTTCCTTCTGCATTGAACCAGTTGGGATTTCTGCCATGAAATCTAAAATAAGCAACATTCTTACTTTTCACAGGTATATAGGGAAACAATTTTCCTATTTTAGGTTCATCGACAGTAACAGGTGTTATATTATAGGATAGCTCCTTCAAAACGCTATTTTCAGCCCACTCAGCATTTCGGAATTCTGCAGCTATTTTGTTGTTTTTTTCAGTACAATAACTGGAAATATCTTTGAGATATTTCATGTTAGATTCGATAAGGTGAAAACTGTAGGGAAACTGGAAAAGAATCATTCCCATTCTATTTTCTTTCTTCAATATTTCCAGAGGTTCAAAGAAATCGTCCAACGTTTTATAAGCATCAGTAATATTTTTGTTTCTCCAGAGTTCATGTGTTACCTTGCCCGGTGCTTTCACCGAAAATGTAAATTTCCCTGGAATCTTTCTGGTTATTCCAACAATACTTTTATAGCCTGGTTGTCTGTAGTAAGTAAAATTAAGTTCAACACTGTTGAAATTCCAGACAGAATAGTAATACCTTAGCATTTCAGATGGGTTGATTTTTTCAGGATATACAGTGCCTTTCCAATCACTAAAACTGTAACCACTTGTTCCCAAATGTACCATATTACAGTTCGTCAATAATAAAAACTTCGTCTCCGTTTTTTAGCATGGCTGCGTTGGCTTCATCCACATCAACATGAAACTCCAGTGCATATTTTTCACTGACTCTAATCAGCACATCATCAAAAATCGTCTTTCTTTGACCGTTTCCTTCACAATAGACCCTAACTATATCTTTGTCCTTAACATCGTAGGTTCTGGATTCTTCTGGAGTCATATGTATATGCCTTTTTGCAATGATAAGTCCACTGTCAATAACCACTGTTCCATTTGGTCCAACAATGGTTATACCGGGAGTTCCCGAGTGATCTCCTGAATCCTTTATTGGAGAATTAACACCCAGTTTGAATGCATCTGTTATGGAAATTTCTACCTGAGTAGCTTTCCTAACAGGTCCCAATACTCTAACACCAACAATTGCATTTTTTGGACCGACAATTATTACTTTTTCTTTGGCTGCATATTGTCCTGGTTGTCCCAGTTCTTTAATTTCTTCCAGCTGATAGCCTTCTCCAAACAATTCTTTCAAATCATTTTCTGAAAGGTGAACATGCCTGTTCGATGCTCCAGCTTTAATTCCCGGTTTTTTTAGTTTCATTTGCTACACCTCCAAAACAAGTATAATTTATTGTTTACTTAAATGTAGTTGGACCAACGAGGCCCTTTCTTTTTGTCAACTTCAAATCTGATAGGAATTCTATGTGGATCCTTGCAGGCCCTCTGGCAACACTAAACCATCCAAGACCACTTATGTTTAACTCTTCACCAGTAAAAAATTCATCATTAATTTTTTCCCAGCTATACTGGTCTAGATTACTCTTCTTACATGGCGGAACGAGTAAAGTACCAAACCACTCTTTCCACTTTTTTGTTGCCTTTTCGGGATCCGTTTCGTGTATTGTGGTATTTTCGGATGTAATGATATTTAAAATGGGAGAATCTGTTCCTGAGTCTCCCTTTATTGTTATCTTAACAAAACCTCCGATAAAAATACTTCGGTTTCTTTTAGCATTTACAGTGTAAACCTTCAATTTTTTTCTGGGGGTTATCTTCTTCTGACATTCTAAAGGCAAAGAATCTGTCATCCTGTTGTTAGCTGAAAGCCCCGGGGTATCGATAAAGGTAATATCATGTTTTTCATCATATATCTTAAGTGTTTTCATTGTCGTTCCCGGATACTTGCTGACTGTAATCCTGTCTTCAGATTCTAGCGCATTTATCAATGATGATTTTCCAACATTTGTCATACCCACTAGCAAAAATGTTTTTTCTTTTTCGTCTGAAAGTCTCTTTAATAACCTGTTTATTCCAAATCTTTTTGTTGATGAAACCAGATAAATTTTCGTTGAATCCACATTAAGGGACTCTATACTCCATTTAATCAGTTCATCTCTTGAAATTTCTTGTGGTATCAAATCGATCTTATTCACTACATAATGTGTTCTTTTACTCTTGAGTTTTTCTATAACCTCTTTGGCAGCTGTACCATTAAAATCAAAAACATCAATCACCAGAATTACATTATCTGTAAGTTCTAAATATTGTTTTATGTCTCCAAAGTCAATTTTGCCTGTCAATTTTGAAGGGAGTACACCATAATGTTTTAGCTTAAAACATCGCTGGCAGTACATGGGTTCCTTTGATTCTGTTCTACTAATTAGAACACTTTCCGGAATATAACCTTCAAGATCCGGTTCAACCGTTTGGAGGGTTACACCACAACCTGCACATTTCATGATCTTTTCACTTCTTCCAGTCCCTGTTTGATGTACTTAAGGGCAAATTTTTCAAAACTCCTCAATATTTTTGTTGTAAAAAAGTCTCTGTCAGAAAGGGGATTTACTTTTATGGTAAAAGTCCCCAGTAGGTTCCCCAGTAATATATCTGTAAAAAGTTGATCACCAATAATCACAGCTTTATATGGTGAAACATTGTTGTTTTTTAGAAGCTTTCTGGTTTTTGCTGGTATTGGTTTCCTTGCCTTTGATACAACTTCAATTTCTGGCATGGTTTTCAGAAGTTTATCAATTCTTTTTCTTTTTCCATTTGAAATTATCGCTACCTTCATACCCATTTTCTTTACCATGTTCAAGAGGAGGATTTTTTCATCTGATAAGCTATGGGAACCCCACGGTTCAAGGGTATTGTCAAAATCAAAGATAATCATTTTGTATCCAGATTCCTTTAAATTTTCAAAATCAACTTTCCCTACATCACTTAAAAAGATATGAGGTGTTCCAAGTTCTAAAACCCTGAAAAACCATCCTATAAGGTAAAAGAATACCATATAGCTTGATACTGTTAAGAATGCCATGACTTTTTTATAAAAGGGCATATCCTCATGAATTGGCGGTTTTACCAAAACTGTATAAAATCCCATGCGGTTACCTGCTATTGTATCTGTCAAAAACAAATCTCCAACAATTACCGTTTTCTCTGGACTGGATTTAAGTTCCTTTAAAACCCTTTGCATTTCTTTTGTGCTGGGTTTTTTCATCGAATGATAGAGTTTTATCTTATCACCAAATAATTGCGAAAGGTTGTCTATTCTTTCTTTTGGGGCGTTGGTAACGACTGCAACCTTTTTTCCTCTTTTCAAAAGGTGTTCAATAACAATTTTGTTTTTTTCGTTAAAATCCGACCTCCATTCAGCCAGTGTATTGTCATAGTCAAATAAGAATGTGTCGTATCCTTTGTTGATCAGTTTATCGTAGTCAATATCCCGAACACTCCTGGCTTTTTCTTTTGGTAGAGGTAATTTAAGTAACCTAAGTATGTCCAGGGTTTTCACATATATCCACCACTTCTAAATCTATAACGTTTTTTATTGATTCAAGGAATTTCAGTGCATCTTCAAGCATATCCCCAGGTACAATGATTTTCAGATTTCCATCATCTGTTGTGTGCCGTATGTTCATAAGATTATCTTCAGCTTCGACAATATAACACAATACATGAATATCTTCTTTTTTTATATTCAAAAAGATATCATATTCCAGGGCGTTTTTTTTGTACTCAAAATTTTGTTTCATAACAAATTCGCTGCTTCCGTTGCCAGTTCAGAGCGTTCTCCTTTAACGAGATTGATATGTCCTGCCAGTTTACTTCCCTTGAATCTCGATGCTGCGTATACCAATCCACAACTGTTGGTGTCCAGATAATTGTTATCTATCTGATGTGGATCACCTGTAAGTACAATTTTTGTGTTTTCACCGACCCTGGTTATTATTGTTTTTATCTCATGTGGTGTTAGATTTTGAGCCTCATCAATGATTATAAATTGGTCAGGGATAGATCGCCCTCTAATATAACTCAATACCTCAATTTCCAGGTTTTCATTCTTCTTAACAAATGACGAAAAATCAACATTTCTGTTTTTTAGAAGTAGATGCAAATTATCATAGATAGGTTGCATCCAGGGTCTGACTTTCTCTTCGCGTGATCCTGGCAGATAACCAATATCCTGTCCCATGGCGATAAGAGGACGGGCCACTATTAATCGCTGATATTTCTTTTCATCTTCAACTTTTCTTAAACCTGCGGCAAGCGAAAGCAGTGTTTTTCCAGAACCAGCTATACCAGGTATAGAAACAAGCTTTATTCTGTCATCAAGCAGTAGCTCAAAGGCAAAAAGTTGCTCTCTGTTTCTGGGATAAATGCCCCAGCAACTATCACCGACTGTTCGCTCAAGTTTAACGATTTTTTCACCATCGGGAGAGATTTTTCCATACACTTGATTATTAAAATCTATGAATAAATTACTGTAATGAATCATTTCTAGTTCAGACACTGGTAATTCACCTGTATTGTTGAACTTCTCTAACATCTTATCATCGGTTATTTCGATGATTCCAGATAACCCCTCATCAAAGCCCACTTTATCAGCCAGATAATCCTGTGTATCAATGTTCAGTATATCGGCTTTTACCCTAAGATTAATATCTTTCGTAACCAGTACAACTGGCTTTTCAGTCCTTTTTTTAAGTTCCAGCGTGTAACGCAATATTGCGTTATCTTTGTATTTCTCAGCTACAAACTCAGGCAGGGTTGAAGTTAGTTTTTCAAACAACAGAACTTTTAGAACTCCTCCCGAAGCTAGTTTTATGCCTTCAACCAGACTGTTCTCATTCCTAAAAAGATCCAGTTTTCTGTTGACTTCTCTCGCGTTTTTCCCAACACTACCCTGTTTTGATTTCAACTTGTCGATTTCTTCCAGAACTGGAAATGGAATGATTATATTGTTATCCTCGAATTTGTCGAAACATTCTGGATCGTGAACCAGGACATTTGTATCAAGAATGAAATTCTTTATCATGCTAACCCCTCCACTGGTATTCATATTGTTTTAATGCTTTGCTGCCACCAATTTTGTTCATCAGTGCGAGAAAAACTTTTGCTGTTACACGGGCATCATCTAGAGCCCGATGTGTGGGCTTGTCTTTTATCTTTAGTCTCTTTGAGACGGTATATAGATTGTACGGACCTTTCTTAAAAACCAGTTGAGATAATTCCAGGGTATCTATGAATCTATTATTTATTGGAAACTCTCCGGTTTCTTTAGCAGAGATATCAAAAAAATTTAGATCACTAAAAATACTGTGACCAACGATTATAGAATCTCCAAGATAATTTCTTAACCGTGGATAGATTTCAAACATTGTTGGTTTATCAGACACATCCCTATCTTTAAGTCCATGAATTCCTGAAATTTGAGCGGGTATCTTTATTTCTGGATTCACCAGTGTATGAAACATCAGATCATAATAGATTTTGTTTTTGTAAATGGGGAAAGCTGCTATTTCAATGATTCTATCGCCCTTCAATGGTT
>JAYEJL010000150.1:0-9037 GCA_034660555.1 Thermotogota bacterium | reverse complement strand
ACTATCATAATGACGGTGATATACCATAGATGGGGATTTCTCCATCCACTCATTTTTTTATTCATTTTTGTTCTACTTTATCTTCTATTTCTTTTATATCAACCACTTTTCTCCTATTGTCCCCTATCTTCCTGTCCTGACATCCTAAGGTATATAGCTGTTGTAGTCAAAGCCGAGTGTCCCAGGATATCCTGTTACTCACACAACCTTTCCATCACCCCTTAATCTCTGCTCCACAATCCTCTCTTCTGCTCCTTTGCTTTCTGCTACTCTTTCTTTTAATCGTCCTAGTCTGCTTCTTTACCTGCTTCTTTATCAACATTCTAAACAATACGGACATTCAATATTATTTTGCTCTGAATTCATTTTACCTTTCTTTCCTCACTATTTTCTGGCACTCATAGCAATAAGCCTTGCCTCCAAATATATCCTTCCTATCAAAGCAATATTTTGCAATCTTGTAGCTTATTTCTTTCTTACATCTGTAACACCAGTATTTGTTCTGTTTCGGCTCTTGTTCTTTCTGCTTAAAGGGGTGACCAACATTATAATCATAAGGTTCATGGTTATCTGAGAGAAACTGCACCGTTCTCTTTAGCTCATCACCACTTAAATCCCAATCAACATCCATGATTTTATCCATAATACCTTTAGGAAAGTTTTTTGACAATTCATCCTTTATATAAGATGGCACAGCATCAGCTTTCATGACAGGCACATCTGTTTTTCTATAGCCTAAAATCATACCTCTTTCAGATATAGCCACTATGGGATCAATCTTCATATTCTTAAAACCGGGTTGTTCTTTGACCAATAAAAATTTAATTTCTCCAAGTAAACTTTTTCTGTTTTCCTGTAAAAATTTCCTCAAAAGTTCAGTTTGCCTTTTCACCTGATTTATGGGAGAGGACATACCCTTCCAATGTCCATCAATAAGCCTTAACCATTCTTGCTGTGGGGTAATTTTCACTTTGGTCGTTACACTTTTTGATTCAATGATAAATACTCCCTTTTTATGAAATACTAAATGGTCAAACTGTGCGTTTATATCTTTTGAGATATTTAATCTTAGACCGTTCAATATATGGATATCTCTTGCATCCTCAAAGTAACTTTTTAAAAGATAGGCTACCTGTTTTTCTGCTTGAATACCTGCTTTCTGGATAGGGTTTTCAGGAAAACTGTTATGGTTTGCGAGATTTATTACCATTATCAAACCCTCGTTCTCTTTTCCTTATTTTTAATCTCAAAGCCTACGGTTTAGTTTACAGGTTCTTATACACATCACCCCTAAACCCAATGCGATATATCTTTAGTTCCTCTTTTTCTATATCATAAAAGTAAATTACTCTTACATCCCCTATTCTTAAACGCCTAAATGATAGCTTATAACCCTTTAACTTTGCTCCGAGATTTGGATTTAACGATAGCTCACTTATTTTGTCTAAGATCATTTTCGCCTTATCTGTAGGTAGTCTCTGTATCTCTTTGACAGCTTCTTTATGCCACTTAATCTTGACCATGGCCTATCATTTGCTTAACTTCTTCGTGATCAATAAAATCACTGGATGTTGCTTTAAGTGCCCTTGTCTGTGCAATTTTCACATCTAAATCATCTAAATACTTTATAAATGCTTCCTCTAATAATTTGCTTTTAGATGTGCCCGTTTCTTTAGATAAAATATCTAAAACAGTTTTCACATTAGGGGATAACTGTATGGTTGTTGATATCTTCCTCATAGTATCACCTCCTATTTCTAACATAAGATAATATCATATTATATCAACTAAAGAAAAGGTAATTTATAGAGAAGATTGTATTTAAGATAGGGTTTATTCATCACCCTATTTCTATTTCTAAAAGCTTTTCTTCTCTTAGTTTTCTATTGTCTTCTAATGCTGCTCAAAGGCGATGCTGTCTTATCGCCGTCTTTTGCAGCCACTTGTTATACGAAACCACTTATAAAATTCTATCTATTTCGAACATGACGATTAAAGTCTGAAACACAACGGCTCTTGCATCTTCCCAAATTAGAAGTTGGCCTTCTTTCTGACTATTATGTTCTTGGCGCTGAATAAGGTCGTTCACGGTTCCCCAATGTGCGATTAATGCATTAAAAAAAGCCTTTTTCGTATCGCTCAGCCCTTTCACCTTCGAATCAATAACAGCTTTCAGTCTTGCAATGGTCTTTGATTTGTCGCCTGTCACGTCCGGAGGATTATGAACAGAAACAAGATAATTTGCAAAATCCTGTAATGCCTCTCTACATAGGTGGCCAATTATTGTTAATTGTTGTTGGGAACCAGTTTTCCATAATAGCTCTTCGGCTGAAGACCATTTCTTATATGCCTCGGGATAATTTTTTATGAAATTATGAGCATCTAAGTAATTTCTCATCGTGCTCTCTACTCGTTCCACCGGCTCGCCTGATTTTTCTTTTAAGTATTCATAATATTGAAATCCTAATGGGGTTACGTCAAATCCCGGCGTTCTTCCCGATGAACTATATTCTAATGCTAACAATCCTTCATTCGCTAGTGCTTTAACGTCTCCGAAATAGATCTGAGCTTTGTCTTTAGGTACACTTGGGTGAATTAGATAGTCACCATTAAATGATTGAGCAACAAAGAACTTTTGCCGTTTATCGAGTGGCGTGTTCCGAGCTGCCTCCACTAACGTAACAAGCAGTTCTTTCTGGACTGGCTCCAACAATATTTGGTCGAAGGAATTCATACACTTATTTCATACCTAAAATTTCTCTATTGGTCAACCTAACGCTGTGGCGGTGGAACGCCTTGTCGGCTGAAATTTTTTATTACATAATTTTAAGCCCGCCTTTGCTTTTAAGTTCTTCTAAATGACTTAGGATAGGCGCTTTGTTTTTTCGAGCATTTTCTATTAATTCGTCAAGTGTAGCAGATTCAAATTCACCAAGGTACAGACAGGCACTATCAGATGTCCAAGGTGCGCCTAAACCACAAGGTATTTCTAAATCATAAAAGAACCATATTCTTAGCCAGCCAACATTAATAAACCAGGAATACCTTTCCATTGTGCCTTTACTTCGGCTATCTATTCGAATTAAATCTCCTAGTCCGAGGAAATTATCTCGATCTTCTGGAAGCATAGCAAAAATGGTTTTGTTTATGGAAAAACATAACCTCAATTTTGTAAGAAAATATTCCTTGGATAATAATTCAACCAAATCTTTAGGAACGGTAAAGTTTATACTAGCTAACCGACAACCAAAAGATTTTACGAAATATTTGTACAAATATGCACAGCAATATGAGTATTGATCTTGACCATATACTTCTTCTAATGAAATGAAGCGTCGCTGGAATACCGAATGTGAATTTTCAAACAACCATTTCTCAAATATCTCATATGCCTTATCCCATGGTTGCGATGTATGATTATTACAAGTAGAACAAATAATGGGATCATAGGACAATATTTTTGACTTTGAACTCGGTACATTTTTGTTTACACCACCCTTAAAATGCAGCATTCCACCAATGTTTTTAAAAGGTAGCTTACCATATCGCCGAACAAAATCAGTTCTCTTGATTTTATGTTCCCGGGTATCAGAGGGTGCCCCACAAATCCAACAAGGCCTTGTTGATTCTGATTTCATTTAACGCAGCTAAAGTTACGATAAACGACTAACATTCTATAATTTATTGTCTGCAACTTACACAGCTCCAACATCTTATTATATAGACCACCACATTATAAACATATTATAAAATTATAAGAACATTTTTTATGCTAAACAAGCAATTTTGTTGGAAGGAAAATTCCCATATTTTGCAAATTTAACATTCAAGCTCACCCGCCGAAAACGCGCAGCGTTTTTGGTCGGGTGAAGCGCGTGGTTATGCGGTTTTATATTTACCGAGTGAGAAAATCATAAATTGGCCAACTGAAATAAATTGTTTTAAAAATTGTTTCTTTTGGTATAGAAAATTCGCTATTAATTTTTTCATCAATTTTATGATAGATTTCCATAAGCTCGTTCTTTTTTAAATTTTCTTTGATATAATACTTTTTAAAAATATCATGAAGAATTGTTAAGCTTTGAAGTTTAAAGAAACCAGCAGTATATGTGAATTTCAATATTTCTAAATATTTTTTTGAAACTGACAAAGGATCCAAACCAATTAATTTTTTAAAATAAAGTGCTTCGCTATCATTGCTTGGGATTGACCATTTTTGATCATAGTCGATATAATCCACATATAAAGGCATTTCTCGGGAAAAATATGTATCGTGTGGCATATCAGGTTCGCCTGATTCAGGATCATTATTGGGCCACCATTTTGTGATTTCTACTTCGTATATCTCTCGTGCATGTTTAAGATCACGAATTCTGCCAAATCTATGGATGCTTGTATAAGCATGCTTTAAAACGTGGTCATAAAATGCTCGACATAAACATCGTAATACACTTTCATATTTAATAAAATCAAGTCTACACATATCTAAGAGAATATATGACTTTGCCATTTCTTCGTCTGCTGTTGCTAAAAGAAATCGTGCACTTGCATATCTATTAGAAGCTATTAATAAATCAACATCCTTAATGAGACGAGATGCATTATTAATTAGTGCAATTAATCCATCAGAGATTAGCTGAATTATTATAATTTCATTTTTATTTTCAAAAATATTTTTATACAATTCGCTCCTTGCTTGAGGAGGCTTTATTTTATAGTTTATATTCATATTGTAATATTTATTTTATACTGCATAACATCTTAATATACCGAATTCCATAATATCCAATTGAATTTCCGCGTCAAGATGAATTTATTCAAAAATCCCTTAAAATTGCGCATAAATTGCTTTAGATTTCTACTTATATTCCACAAAATACGTTATATTTCGTAATATACGGAGTTCCATATAAACATGAATTTTTTAATATAAATCTTACAAACGAATTCATATCAGCCCCTTCTCCTTCAGTATCCCCTTTGCTTCCTGTCCACTCATCCTAAGGTAAATAGCTGTTGTTGTCAAAGCAGAATGACCCAGTATGTCTCATTACTCACACAAACACTCCATCACCCCGTAATCTCTCCCCCACAATCCTCTTTTATATTTCTTTGCTTCCTGCATTAGTCTATTCAGCTTATTGAATTCTTCCCAGCTCAGCTGCTTGCTCTTGTGGCCATGATACTTATATACACAGGCATAGCCGTCAGCTACTACCCTCTCGTTATAGCAGGTGCCATCGGATAGATAAACCATAGCCAATGCTCTACCGTAGTATCCATAACCCCGTATATCTACCTGCACTATATCTCCTACATGAACCAGTTTCTTTGCATACTTTGTTGTAGACTTACCCAGGCTCGCCATATACTTTTGCAATACTCCACAGCCTGCTGCTTCTCTTTTAAGCTTATAACCGGAATATTTCTCCGGTGTATCAATGCCCAGTAGGCGCAGCTTTGTTTTCTGACTATCTATACTTACCCAGAATGTATCGCCGTCGGTGATCTTAAGGATGGTGGCAGGTTGGAGTTGGCCGGCGAGGGAGAGAGAAGATAAAAGAAATAGGGAAAGAAAAATGAGTAAAGATTTGTAAAAGATGTTGCGTTTAAAATTAATCTTTGTTATCTTACTTCTCTCCTTATAAGATTAGCACTTTCTTCATCCGAAGCGATGAATGCAACAAACCATTTTTTAGAAAAGAATTATTACTATTACCTGTAAAGATTATTATCTTTTTTATCATAGGGATTACTATAAGTACTATTGTAAGAATCAGAATTTTTATAAGGACTATAATATTCACTTGATGGGTTATTGCGATAATGATTTGAGCCCTCTTCACCAGTATAAGGATTGATATTCCCCTTATAGTCGTAATTGTCTCTTACTGTATTGTTGGGGTCAGAGCGATAATATCCTTGCACATAAGTTCCATCAGAACGATAATAACCATCAACCCACACATCAGCAAATCCAATAGAGGAAAAGAGAAAAATGAAAGCAAGAGCTAAAAATAACTTTTTCATCATTTACCTCCTTTTAAATTGCCTAACTTATTTTTATACTATCATATTACTCATTATATTATAAGAACATTTTTTATGCTAAGCAAGCAAATTTGTGAAAGAAAATTCCCATATTTTGCAAGTTTAATAACGAAATGAGTTCACCGGCACGCTTGGAGCGTAGCGGAATTGCAATCCGACTTGAGCCGATTGTTGTGTGTCATATTTGCTTCTTGATTGAATCATACATGGCTGCAAAGTAATTCCTGTCCCGTTCAATGATTTCCCGTATAGTCTTTTTGTTTTCATATGACGATTCTTTATTTAGCACTATATCGGGAAAGTCAGATAAAATTCTTTGGACTATTTCATCGTCATTTTTAATTGACTTATTTTTGAACTTTGAGTTGATAACTTGTAAACTTGGAAAGTCCACTCTGATAATAGAAGGGTGCGGCCCGCCTACACCATTTATACCACCTTTTATAACATCACAAACATCATCTCCGGCACAAATAATATAATCAGGTCGTAGTGCCTCAATCTCTTTGATGGAAAACCATTCAAAACATTTTCTTAAGCTCTTAGAATTATCAGTAGTTTTATTTCCGTCCCGGAACGAAAATTTGGAAAGATTAGTTGCTGATATAGATTTAAAAATATCCTGACTTCTTTTAGTTATAGGATTTAGCAAATGGTCCAATATACCTGCAACAACTGGTAGATGCCCCGTATCAAATGGGTGCATCATTACTTTTCCACACTTGTTAAAGTTGATATTTTGACGATTGGTTGCATTGTTGTCTGTGTCTCCCCCTTGCCAATTCTTCGCCCATTCTATCGAAATATCATCTGTTGGAGATAGATTTTGGCTCAAAGCGTATATCATTATTTTCGTGGATGCCTCAAAATACCCTTCGCCAATATATGGAACATAGCCAGGTATGAACATTTCTTTATTGTTAATATTTGCTTTAACGATTCCATCAAAACTCTCTATGATTGACTGATGGTCAATCGATATTTTCCTGGCGTTTTCAATTAATGTTTGTAATGTGTCATCTCTATTCATGATTATTCCTCACATAACATCTTAATATACCGAATTCTATAATATCCAATTGAATTTTCGCGTCAAGATGAATTTATTCAAAAATACCTTAAGATTGCGCATAAATTACTTTACAATTCTACTTATATTCCACAAAATACGTTATATTTCGTAATATACGGAATTCCATATAAATATGAATTTTTTAATATAAATCTTACACACAAATTCATATCAACCCTTTCTCCTTTAGTATCCCCTTTGCTTCCTTAAAATATCCAAGTGGGTTTCATCAAGAAACCCACTCTTTACTTAACAAGCAATCGAACCCATTTCCATTTTCCATATAAAACAATATACCCGTTTTGATATATTTTTGCGAAATGCATTAAAAATAAATGTGAAAAAAAGGTTACTATTAACAATCCCAACTTTCCCATACAAACATCTCTTTCTTATTCTTTCTTATTCTTTTGCTCCGTGACGCTTAAGAAGTTTAACAATATCTTTGTGACCCTTAGAAGCAGCATACATCAGCGCTGTCCGATTATAATCATCTTTCGCATTAATATCTGCGGCTTTGGAAATAAGAAGTTCGCAGATATCTTTGTGATCTTCCTCGGAAGCTAACATCAATGCTGTCAAACCATACTCGGATTTAGCATTTACATCAGCACCGTTAGAAATGAGAATTTCTGCAACATCTTTGTTGTTGGCCCGCATCAGAGCTGTCCAGCCATTCTTCTCTTTTGCATTAACATCAACCCCTTTAGATATAAGAAGTTCTACAATATCTGGATAGCCCTGATGGGGACGGGCAGCCCATATCAGGACTGTTTTACCATCCCTATCTTTTGCATTAATATCTGCACCTTTAGAAATAAGAAGTTTTACAATATCTTTATAACCACCATCGGTAGCCCACATCAACGCTGTTACACCACGCTTACCTTTAGCATTTACATCAGCACCTTTAGAAATTAGGAGTTCACAAATATCTTTGTGACCTTCATCAGCAGCATACATTAGAGCTGTACTACCACCACCTTTAGCATTTACATCAGCACCTTTAGAAATTAGGAGTTCACAAATATCTTTGTGACCATTACGAGCAGCCCCTTTCAGTGGTGTCATCCTAAAAAGTATCGTTTCTGCATTAACATCAGCGCCTTTAGAAATTAATTTTTTCACTATTCGAATATATCCATTTTTTGCAGCATCGATTAACCTTGAGTTTTCATCAAACCCAGCAAAAGCAATATTAATACTTAAAAACAACAGCAGTAAAGTTGTGAAAAATCCTAATACAAATTTTGCTTTTAACATGCCTTTGTCCCCTCGGTGGTTATTTTCACTAACCCACATAGATACACCTCCTACTTATAGTGTAGATTTGCAACATTTTTTATGTATTTATCCAATTTCATGTCAACCCCCTTTCCCTCAGTATCCCCTTTGCTTCCTGCCCACTCATTCTAAGGTAAATAGCTGTTGTAGTCAAAGCAGAATGACCCAGTATATCCTGCACAATAGTAACAGGTACGCCAGCTCTTAGCAGTTCTATCGCCCTTGTGTGTCTTAGTATATGCGGATGTCCTAAATCCTTTGGGACGCCTGCTTTTTTGGCCAATTCATAGAATTTTCTCCGGAAGTTGCTCTGATATATCTTAAACACCTTACCTCTCATGTGTGGATATTCAGCTATGTAAGTTGCAATTTCACTTGTTACATTTGCAGGTACCGGGACGATACGGGTAGTGTTTCTCTTCTTGCCATTTTTTCTGCTTTTATTATGCCTTTTGAGTATAGTGAGTTTTATCTCTGCATTCCTAAAATCTATGTCGGTAGTATCATCTATGAGTAATACTTCCCCTATTCTTGCACCTGTAAACTTGAGCATTAGAAATGTAAGCCAGTATCTGCCTCTGTAAAAAAGCAAAATGTTTAGAGTATACAGGCACAGATGGGATTGTAAAA
>JAYEJL010000149.1:0-9039 GCA_034660555.1 Thermotogota bacterium | reverse complement strand
TTTGTCAATAGACTTCAGTACTTCGGTTTCCCTACATACTGCTATTCGCGCTACAGGGTCTCTGACTTTTACCCTGATGGGACTTTCACCCATTGGATACTCTTGCCTTACCTGGACGTACACACCCCTCCCTGCTTCGCAGTACTCCCCTCGTAAGGGGAGATTTTAAAAGACTTTATGCAAGTGAGTTTTAGAGTTTTTGAATACCCTCTAGAGAGGGCTGCCGAAGGCTGGGTGTGTGCATTGGACACGAAGGAACGTTGTACGATAGTAGGTTGTCGGTTGTTCGGAAGTTCAAAAGAACTTTAAACCTTTGATATGCGATTTGTGAAGCAATCGGATGTGCTGAGCAAAGTTCAGGAAATGCGTGTTGTAGAACACACGTATTTGCGACTTTGCCGGAAAAACTTAGAAAAAATTCACACCCCCAGCTAGGTACAGCTGGCCACCCTCAAGGGTGGAATCCTCAAAATAGACGAAACACGTTGTCAGTTGTTGGTTGTTCGTTGTACGTATCAGTAAGCACAACCTATCACGGACCACGTACGACGTTTTTAAATTATTAGTTTCTATTGCCCTCTAGAGAGGGCTGCCGGAGGCTGGGTGTGTATGTTTAGAACGTGACGCTTGTTAAAAAGAAGCTTGGTCTAATAAAATTGGTCTAATAAAATAAGATACTCAAAAATAGTAAGAGATTTATAATACGAAAATACATACACCTCATCGCTGCGCGACACTCCTCACTAGAGGAGAATGTAAACGATAAGACAAGAAAAACAAGGAGAGATTTAAAAGAAGCATATGGAAAATGGGGAGTTATTATGATGATATTGGTCATAATTTAGTGTTATCTTTCTTTATTGCTGTTCATCTTTTGTAGTTATATATAAACGCGCTTGGAAATTAGTCGGGTGATTTATTATCATATAATTAGTTAAACTAGTTAATTAATTAATACTTTTCGATGTGATGGTGGTGCTGAAGTGATTACTACAAAGAGCTTTAAATCAAATACTCCGACGGATCTGTTTATTATGCTTCAAAGGTTTCAGCCTGTTGCAAGGGCTGATCTGGCTACTATTTCGGGGCTTACAAGGGCTGCTGTCACCAATAGTGTTAAGAGTCTTTTAAACATAGGTGCTATTAGAGAGATTGGCAAGAAAAGTAATGGTGTTGGCAGAAAGAAGATTCAGTTAAGAGTTAAAGAAGATTTTTTTCATGTTATCGGAACGGATTTAGGAAGAAGGCATATAAGTGTATCGCTTTACAATTTAGCTGGTGATCTTTTAAACAAGGAAACAAAGGTTTTTGATGATGTTCGTACATTGCAGGAGAATCTTAAATGCGCAAAGGAAACGATTAAAGACATGCTTGGTTATGCCAGGAAAAACATGATAGAGGTGGAAGGAATTGGTATTGGAGTTCCTGGTCCTGTTGATCCGGATAAGGGAGTTGTTACATGTGCACCACATTATAAGGATTCTGAAACGGTAGATATTAAGGAAAGTATTGAAAAGGCAACGGGTATTCCTGTTTTTGTTGAACGAGATGCAAATGCTGCTGCAATAGGAGAACAGTTATTTGGGATCGCTAAAAAATATGATTCTTTTGTTTATTTACTTGTAGTTGAGGGTATCGGTGCCGGGATAGTCATAAACAGTAATTTGTATAGAGGAGTAAATGGACTTGCTGGAAAGGTTGGAAGGTTTGTTTTTCCAAATCTGGATAATGGTGGAGTTTTCTCACTAGAGGATTACGGAAGTGAAATCTCTGCATTAACCATGGCTGAAGAATCAGCAAGTAGACTAAAAGAAGGAAAATTATTTGATCTGCTCAAAACAAAGAAGCCCGGGATATCTGATCTTATCGATGCGTTTAAGGATGGAGATAAAGCAGCTCTGGAAGTGGTGGAAAGGATGTCATACTACACGGCTATAGCTGTTTCTAATATTATTCTTTTTATCGATCCTTCACTGGTGATAATTGGAGGAGATTTTGTTGAAGTCAGTGATGGATTTGTTGATTCTATAAAGAACAAGATGAGAGATATATTAAGTAATAGATCATTACCTGAATTAGTAGCATCACCTATTTACGATAAATCAATTGCTCTGGGAGCTGCTACACGAGCAATGATTGAACTGGTGATGAGAAAAATTTCAAGGAGGTGATTATTTAAAACAATTGGTTCCTATTTCTAATTCTTTTAAGGAGGTTTATGAGTATGCTTAGAAAGAGTATTGTGATGTTAGTGATTTGTGGACTATTGCTGGGTACTGGAGTAATTCTTGCTAAGGACCAGGTTAAGTTAACAGCAACGTTCGCTGCACCAAAGGATCGATGGGATATGCTTATGGAAGTCGCAGAAGAGATCATAAATGAAAGACATCCAGATATGGACATTGAGATTTCTTATGAGGTTTTGCCTTACGCTCAGGCTCGTTCAAAGCTAATAACGATGACGGCAGGTGAAACGCCGAGAGACCTAGTATCTGTTGACCAGATCTGGCTCGGCGAGTTTGCAAAAGCTGGTTATTTAAAGGATATCACATTTGAAGTGGCAAAGTGGGGTCGAATCGATGAATTTTATCCTAAAAATGTTGAAGGATGTATATACGATGGAAGATTCTACGGACTCTGGAGCTGGACAGATGTCAGAGTATTGTGGTACTGGAAGGATCTTCTCAATGAAGCAGGCGTTGAACCAGAAGACCTTACAACCTGGGATGGTTATATAGAAGCTTATGAAAAATTAAAACCTGTCACTCTGTCTAAAGGAATACAGCCCATTCATCTTGTTGGTGCAGGACATTCACCTGATATGTGGTTCCCCTATCTGTGGATGAGCGGTGGAGACATCCTTGAATTAAGAAAAGATCAGTATGGTACAGAGAAATACTTCCCTGTATTTGATTCAGATGCTGGAGTTAAGGCTTTAGGTTTCTTGCAGGATCAGGTTGGAGCAGGAATAAAACCACAGATAGACCATTACTGGGGCGCTGAATTTGCTGATAAGAAATTTGCAGTTATGCTTGAAGGAAGCTGGTTACTTGGTAAATTCCCTGATGATTTTGATTTCTCAAAAATCGGAATGGTACCATTGTTCCCAACACCTGAAGAAGATATGACAAGCTCTACAATGATGGGTGGTTGGATCCTTGCAGTTCCATCAACCAGTGAGCATCCTGAACTGGCATGGGAACTGTTAACCATACTTGAAGATCCAGATGTTTTAACACCAATGTTAGCTGAATTTGGTTATCTACCCACACAAAAGACCATCGCTGAAGATCCTGAATACGCTTCAGTACTTGAAGAATCGATTCCATTCTTCAGTGAACTTACTAAAGCACTGCCTATAGGACACGGTAGGCCAAACATCCCACAATATCCAACGATTGCAGAAAATATAAGAATGGCTATCGAAGAAGTCTACTACGGAAGAAAGGATCCTGAAGCAGCACTTGAAGATGCAGCTGAAAAGAGTAAAAGCGTATTAGGCTGGTAATGAATTGTTGGGCGGGGAGGCATTTGCCTTCCCGCTTTTATTCATGGAGGATATGCTATGTTTAAGCTTAAAAAACTTATTCCTTATTTAATGCTAATTCCTGCTCTAGCTTTGATGTTTTTTCTTATGATCTATCCTATTTTTTGGAATGTGGATCTGGCAATCCATGATGTTGAAATTTCTACATTAAATAAAGTATGGGATTTCATTGGATTCAAAAATTTCATTCAGATATTTAAGAATGAAAGATTCTTGGAATCTTTGAGAGTATCGTTGTTTTTTGTTCTCGGATGTGTAACTCTGCAATTTGTAATAGGATTTGCCATTGCGAGGATACTTGTTGAGAAGATTATTGGAACGAAAATCTTCAGAATTTTGTTCATTTTCCCATGGTTATTGTCTGCAACAATTGTGGGATATTCCTGGAGATGGTTGTACAATGATTTTTCTGGACTGATAAATTTGACATTAATGGGATTTAACATAGAACCTGTGCCCTGGATTTCCAGCCCCAATGTAGCCCTCATCTCTTTGATTATTGCAAATGTCTGGTTTGGTACACCTTTTTCTATTCTTTTTCAGGAATCAGCGTTACTAACAATTGATCATCAGCTGTATGAAGCTGCACACATTGATGGAGCATCGCCATTTAAATGTCTAACTAAAATAACTCTCCCTTTGTTGAGACCGTTCATCGCGATCAATCTTATTTTGATAACAATGTGGACAATTAATATATTCGATCTACAGCTCATTATGACAAACGGTGGACCCCTGAATTCAACAACCACCGCTTCTCTATATATGTACAAACAGGCTTTTGAGCAGGGCAAGATGTCTCTTGGCGCCACCGTGGGTGTTATTCTTCTTGCTATCAACCTTTGTATATCATTTGTTTATCTGAAACTCTTGAGGAGTGAAAGGGCATGAGGAAAAAGAAGAAGGTAATTCGTTTTGTTCTTTTCTTGATTCTAATAGTTTTTACTATATATACACTGGCTCCCATTGTATGGGTGTTTTCAACATCATTTAAAACAAAGGCAGAAGCGAATAGATTTCCTCCAACTATCATTCCTGAAGAGCCAACGATGGAAAACTATGTTTTCTTAATGAACAACTCCCAGATGGTCAGGAGTTTCTTCAACAGTTTGATCGTGGTTATACCAGCCACTATATTATGTGTGGCGGTTTCTGCGCTGGCTGCGTTTGCTTTTTCAAGATATTCCTTTGCCGGAGGAAAGACATTACTTGTCATTATTATGGGGATATTCATGATTCCTATAACCATGAATGTTATCCCTCTTTATCTGATTTTCCAGCGTATGGGGCTGCTGAATACATACACGGGAGTTATCATCGCTTACCAGGTGCTGGTTATTCCCTTGAATATTTTCATTTTGAAAAACCATTTTGATACCATACCCAAAACCCTCGAAGAAGCAGCTGTCTTGGATGGATGTTCGACATTCCAGCGACTTACAAAGATTATCATGCCTTTATCCTGGCCAGGTCTGGCTATTTCTGCTATTTTCACATTCAGGTTTTCCTGGAATGAATTCGTGCTTCCATTATTACTTATTAGTGACCCTGACAAGATGGTATTTCAGGTTGCGATATACAATTTCCTTGGACTGTACAGGATTGACTGGGGTCATTTGAGCGCTTCAATTGTCTTCGGAATGTTACCAATCGTGGTTATAATTGTATTTTTCCAGAAACAACTCATTCAGGGAATACAGAAAGGTTCATTAAAAGGCTAAAGGCTGGTAGAGCATGTTAAAAAAGATAGGAGTATTACAGTTCGAATCAATGCCCTGTGACAAAAAAGCAAATCTTGAAAAATTGGATAATCTGCTGGCAAGGTATGACAGTCAGCTGGATATTGTTCTTTTGCCAGAGCTTTTTGATATAGGATTCAGTCTGGAAAATATATCTAAAAAGCTGGTTGATTTGGCTGAACCGATTCCTGGAAAAACATCTGAAAATTTAGGTTTGCTTGCCAAGAAATATCAAGCAGCAATCATTACAAACACAATAGAAAAGGATGAAGAAATCCAGGGAAGGTTTTATGACACGTCCTTCATAGTGGATCAAAACGGAGAATTTCTCGGGAAATATAGAAAGCTTTTCGTTTATCCAAAGGAGAGATTCTACTTTTCACCTGGAAAAGATTATCCCGTATTTGATATTTCTGGCCTAAAGGTCGGGATGTCTATTTGTTATGATCATGCTTTTCCTGAACTGTATAGAATTCTGGCACTTAAAGGCGCGCAACTGATTACTATTTCCTCTGCAGTTCCATATAACTACGAACACCTGATTCGCGTGAGAACAAGAGCAAGGGCGCAGGACAATCAGCTGTTTGTGGCTGCGGCCAATTCTGTGGGTAAGTATAACAAAAATGAATCAGGATTTTGTGGCAATTCGATGGTTGTGGGGCCACGAGGTAATGTGATTGCAAGATTGGACGAGGAAAAAGACAAAATGCTTTATTGTACGATCGATACCGATGAAATTCTCAATGAACGACTAAAAGAACCATCGTTAAGAGAAGAGAGACTTATAGATTTTTATAAGGATGAATTGAACAAGGATATTTAGCTTATCCTTTTAGAGCAGATTTGAAGCGGACATATTTATGGAGGTAGCTATGAAAAAGAACACGATTATTGCTCATACCCATTGGGATAGGGAATGGTTTCTTTCTGAAAAGGTAACGAAAAAATGGCTTATCCCGCTGTTTGAAAAGCTTTTTCGAATTGTAGACAATAATGAAGACTACCATTTTGTTTTAGATGGCCAGGTACTCATAATAGAAGACTATTTGAAGCAACTAGACAGGGAAAAAAAGAATCATACTAAGAAATGGCTAAAAAATCATGGGAAGAATGTATCAGTTGGTCCCTATTATGGTCAGATTGACTGGAGGATTGCCGAAGAAGCTTGTATAAGAAATCTGACTATGGGTATAGAAAGGTCAAGAGAATTTGGCAATCCTATGATGGTAGGCTGGGTACTGGATAATTTTGGTTTTTCTTCTCAAACACCCCAGATACACAAACTTGCTGGAATCGATTCTGTTTTTATTTGGAGAGGTGTAGATTTTCCTGAAAGACCTTCTATTGATTTCATCTGGGAAGGAAGTGATGGAAGCAAACTGTTATCTTTCTTTTTAATAAACAGTTATAGAAATCTTATGAGACTTTGTGATTATCCTTCTATAGCAGAAGAAAGAGTTAACAAAGAGATTGAAAGATTGGAGCCTTATACAAAAACGGGATATATACCTCTTTTTGATGGCTACGATATTGATCCTTTCCCGGAGGATCCAGCTGTATGTGGTGATTTTGCGACTGTTTCTCCTGAAGAAATCAGCAAAAAGTATCATAAGAAAAGCAATGATGAATTACCAGTATTGAAAGGAGAACTGCTTTCGGGTAGATTACTATGCACATTTCCTGGAAGTCTTTCAAGTAGAAATTATCTCAAAATAATGAACTGGTATTCAGAATATTTTCTTTCGAAGGTCCTTGAACCTATTTTGGCAATTACTGGTGCTAATCAGTCTCTAGAAAAAGAATGGAAATTACTTCTTAAGAATATGATTCATGACAGTATTGGTGGAGTGGGTGTTGATATAGTTCATAAAGAAATGGAAGAACGTTATGAACTAATTCATGAAGGAGTTCAGAAAAATATAGATAGAGCTCTTTCTGAAAGTGAAAATAACTTTCCTTCAGGTTTTTCAACTTTAAATATAAATCCATTTGATATGGATTACTTTTTTGAAAAAGATAGAAAAATATATGAAATTCATTCGCCCGCTGGTTCACTATTTAAAGTGAATCCTGAAATAAACGAGATTAATTATTGCGAAGAAAGTATAAGAGAGTTTAACTGGAATAACGAATACTATGATGATGCATATATAAAAGATGGAAAGCTGAGTATTAAGAGAAATGGAATGACTTTTGAAAATGAACCAGTTGTTGTTACTGATAATGGAGATGAATATTCAATTGCTTTAGGTAAGGAGTTTCCTTTAAGGTTTGACTTTATGAAACTACTTTTCAAGAATGAGAAATACTCGAAAGTACTGCTTGCTTATAGTAATGAGCTGGTTGAATTAACAATAACTTATACATTTTCTTCTCTGCCAGTTATTAAGACAGATTTCTCAATATATGGAAAAGGGGAAGATTATACTTTATTATTTACCTCAAAAACCAAAGAAGATTCAAAAACCCTATCCGGGATGCCCTTTGATTATGTTCACAGGGAAAAAGAAATAAACTATCCTTTGCCAGATAAAGAAACCAGCAAATTCCTGGTAGCTGCAAGGGAAACTGGAAAATGTGATGTTTTCCCAATGAAGGATTTCGTATCATTTGAAATGGGAAATGACTTGTTCTCCATGATGGCGAAGGGGATTCATAGTTATACAACTTATCTTTCTGAATCTCTTAAAAATAATAGAAATTCACTTTCTTTGATATTATCTCGATCGGTTTCGTGGCTATCCAGAGAAAATGTTTCCGGTCGAGTGGGGGATGCAGGACCGATAATGTATGTCCCGGGAGCAGAAATGAAAAGAAAAATAAATATTGAGGCTGCTTTATATATCGGTGATAAGAAAGATTTCATTTCTTCGAAAGCTGCATTTTTGAATCCACCCCTTGTTTTTTATAATCCCGGTAAAGGTGGCAAAAATATTAGTTTTTATGGATCGGAAAATAATAACCTTGAAGTTACTACCTTGAAACCAGGAAAGGAAAAAAATGAGGTTGTTATAAGGCTGTACAATCCTAGAATTGAAGAACAGCAAATAAAAGTAACTGATAATTGTGAAAAATCAAATATTTTAGAGGAAGACAGAAAGCCTTTTGATGGAACAATTCAACCCAAAGAAATAGTTACTCTTATCGCCAAAAATCCATTTGCTAATAAGTTAAATAACGACAAGTTAAAACAAACAAAACTATTGTATCCTGAAATCGGTTGGAAAATCGGAAAAGATGAATCTTCTCCAAATAAAATGATCATTAACGAACTAAAAAAAAGAGCAAGTGAATTGAAAGAACAGGCTGATGAAGTATCAGAGAAAATCGATTCTTCCGAAGGAATTGAGAAATATAAACTGCTTTTCGAAAAATACAAACTTCTAAGAAGCTCGCTGGAAGCCAAATTATCTGTATTGCAGAATGAAGAGAAATTAGAAGATAATAATGAAGAAAAAATACAGAAACTTGCTAACAGATTGAACGACCTCCGCATCAAACGCCGCACCGTAGAGCTACTGATTTCTACTCTTGAAGATACACAATTGTTGTAATTGAAAGCAGTTCAAATTTAATTAAAAAATATAGAAGCTTCATCAAATAAAAAAAGAGCTATTTTTGATTGTATGTATAAAGTCAATAGTTTATTGACCCCCCAGGGTCATAAGTAATTAACCCCTTACCTCTCCTGGGTATTGTTTTTTGTTCTTCTATAACTGTTTCCTGTCATGTTTATTATTAAAGCATTATGTG
>JAYEJL010000148.1:0-9042 GCA_034660555.1 Thermotogota bacterium | reverse complement strand
TTTGATCCGGTCGTTTCTGTGTCGATTACAATGTACACCGAAGACATCTTCGTTACCTCCTGAACCAATTCTATCATGCGCTCTTATTGAAGATAATCATCCTACTTCTTTCTTTTTAGAAGATTGGTTACGTGCTTTAGTTCGTCTATTTTTAGTATTTTCGTTGAAAGCAGGTAAAGCAAAAGGGCTACTATCAGTAAAAATAGAGATCTCATTGTCGAGGAGTCAAAAAACGTTTGAACAAATAAAATTCCAGCTGTCATTATAGCAGTTGCAAGCAAAATTTTCAGTGTTTCCAGCAATGAATATCTGTGAAACCCTATGCTTTTAATGAAGACCGGAGATACAATTACAAGTCCAATAATCCCTGATATTGATGTAGCCAGTGCTATGCCTGAAACACCAATTGCAAATCCCAGCACAATATCGAGAACTATGTTTGTTGCAGCCATTACGCTTGCCACGATTGCGGGAAAAATAGGTTTTTTCATAGCGTAATATACCCTAGCCAGGATACCAAAATATCCATAGAATGGCAGTCCTAACAGATAAGCTCTCAATACCGAGGATGTTATCAATGTATCCTGTGCAGAGAAAGCTCCACGCTGAAATAAAAGCGCCATTATGTCTTTTGACATGAACAGTAATGCAAACAACGATGGCAGTATAAAAAAGGTCAGCGTTCTTAAAGATTCTAAGATGTTTGGTTTTATGCTGTTTAAATCATTATTTTTCAATTTTGAGGTGAATTCTGGCAATGATACAGTTGCAACTGCTATTGCAAAAATGCCCAGAGGAAGCTGATACAGTCTCATTGCGTATTGAAGGCTTGCAACAGCTCCTGCTTTAAGTTCAGTAGCCACCCTCACGTCTACCATTGAGTTTAGCTGGTTAATTGCTGGTGCTATTACTGTTAACAGAAAAAGACTGATAAACTGTCTGGCATCACTTCTGTCAAAACTGGGGTAGAATTTAAATTCCTTTTTATGAGAGAAAATCATCAGTAAGAATAGCTGAACAATCCCTCCTAGCAGAAAACCTATTGTTGGTCCGATAATGGGCTGTTGTAAATGTTTTGATAGAAGAATACCAATGATTGTAGCGAGATTTATGAAAGCTGGAGAAAGAGCTGCAATAAAAAACGTTCCCATACTGTTGAGTACTCCGTAATATATGCTCCATAATGATACCAGAAGAACGAAGGGGAAGGTAATTTTCATTAAACTTGAAGTGAGAGCTATGGTATCAGAGTCGAATCCTCCAGCAAAAACCAGCGAGATAGGTTTTGAAAAAATAACTCCGGATAATGAAATGGTCCCTGTAATAGCAATAACAAGAATTATGATAGTTGAAGCGAACTTAAAAGCGTTTGTCTTTGAAATCTGATAACGTTCTTTGAACATGGGAACAAAAATGAGTGAAAGCGCACCTTCACCAAATATCTTTCTAAGAAAGAATGGAATCAGAATTGCTACAAGATACGCATCGTAAGCGACTGAGGTACCAAAATACTTTGCGAAAAACATATCTCTTATGAGACCTGTGGACCTCGATATAAGCGTGGCTATTGCAAATGCAATGGTTCCCTTAAGAATTGCATGCGACATCTGTTAATCCTCCATCATAATAAGTATCATATCATTACTTTAAATAGTATAACGAACTTTTTTATTTATGTAGTTTCTCTTTTCATATAAGACAGTTTTTATTTTGGTGTTATTATGAATTCAGGAGGGATTTGTGTGAAGATTGAGGAATATAGATTTGGCTCCATCCGTATAAACGGAGAGACATATGAAAATGATGTCATTATTACTCCGGATGGAATTTTCGAATGGTGGAGAAAAAAAAGCCACGAAGTCTATCCTGAGGACCTGGATAACATTCTGGACTATAAACCCGATTTGGTGGTATTTGGTACGGGAAAATCCGGCAGAATGCATGTTACAAATAATGCAAAAAAGTTTTTAGAGAATAGGGAAATAACTGTAAAAATAGCACCTACTGACTCAGCTAAGGAACTTTACAACAATTCTTTTGATAAAATGAAAGTCTGCGCTCTTCTACATCTCACCTGTTAGTTATTCTCCAATGATCTTAACAAGAACCCTTTTCTGTCTCATGCCATCAAATTCACCGTAAAATATCTGTTCCCAAGGCCCGAAATCAAGTTTTCTATTCGTTATAGCTACCACTACTTCGCGTCCCATGATTGTTCTTTTGAGGTGAGCATCGCCGTTGTCTTCAAATTTATTATGATCATATTGCGAGTAGGGTTTTTCTGGAGCTAACTTTTCAAGCCATTTTTCAAAATCATTGTGTAATCCAGGTTCATCATCATTAATGAAAACACTGGAGGTGATGTGCATACTGTTAACCAGTACCAATCCTTCTTTGATTCCACTTTCGTAGACGCACTGCCTGATTTGATCAGTGATATTTATCAGCTCTCTGCGCCTGTTTGTGTTGAACCATAATTCTTTTCGGTATGATTTCATTTTCAAACACCTCCTGGTTACGGAAAAAAGCATATTTATTTTTGATTATTGTACTTTTATTTTAACATCATTTATTTATCTTATTTTTTTCATATATGACAGTTTGTAAAACGCTTGGTAATTAATATTGTAGTAGGCTAAACTATGAACAGGAGATGAGTAAAATGAAGACTTATATAGTCTTAATACTGGTGTTGTTATTAGGTGTTGGTCTATTTGCCGAGTTTTCAATGGGACTAAACTCTTTATTTGTAACAAACTATTCCCTTGGTTTGCCCGGAACACCGACGATAGCAGGAGTTATAGGAATAGATCCTCGAGTAAGTTTTGGCCCTGTTTATGCAGGAATCTCCGCCCCCTTTATGCTATTCGCTGCTGGTGCTGGTGAAGGATCAAGTTTTATGCCCTTTCCACCGGGTATCGTCCTGCATGCTTATATTGGTGGAAAATTTGATATTGGTAATTTTTATGTCATGGGAGATGTCGGCGGTGTATTGGTTATATTAGCTGGCAGCATACCAAATTTCATTCCAATAAGGTTGGGAGGCGGTTTTTTATTACTATGTGTTGAAATTAGTAGGTTGGCATATTAAAGTAGCCTGGATTGGCTAGGACCGCTATTATTGCTATGACAGCAAATAAAAGGGCAATTATTATAAGAATTCCCTGAATTTTAAAAAAGGATCTGAGGTTGTCCAATCCACCTTCGAGTTTATAGCTGGACTGACTTATCATATATTCATCGATTTCCTTCTTTGCTGTCCTTAATTTATATCCCATTATAAATACAATAATAGAAGCAATTATAGAAGGTATGGCAGCGCCAAGTCCTGCCATTCCTCCGCAAGCTACTCCCAGGATCGCGCCGATAAATCCAAGAATAGCTCCTACCAGTATCCAGATGCCAAGAAATCCTGCCCAGTAAGACAGTCCTTTCAGTGTGGAATATGAGATTTTTGTTTCTTGAGATATTTGCTTTTCATTTTCCATTTATAACCCCCCTCTCAAATTTTCTAAAAAGAGTATAACAAAATAGAAAATCGGTTCCAAAGGAGTTTATTGAGAGCAAATCAATACATCAAGTCAGGATCGACTTTATCTACCACAGTTCCATCTTTAAGAAAATCTCTTAAATGCTGGTAAGTTTGCTGAGACATTTTTTGCAAACTTAACGGTGTGAATCCTCCAACATGAGGGGATATAACAACATTGGGTAAAATATGGAGCGGATATTTTGAAGGCAAAGCAGGTTTGTTGCGTTTTTCAGGATAATTATACCATACATCGATGGCAGCACCCTTCAAGTGTTTACTCTTTAGTGATTCATACAGTACTTTTTCCTTTACTATCTTTCCTCTACTGACATTGACAAGATATTTTCCTTGAAGGTACTCAAATTCTTTATTGCCGATAAGACCAACTGTTTCTTTTGTAAGTGGTAGTGAAATAAAGATAATATCTGACAAATCAAGCGTTTCATGAAGATCGAGAATGAATTTGTCTATAAGGTCATCTTTTTCATCGGGAAGCCCTTTTTTATGAGCAATTATGGAACATCCGAAGCTTTTAATGAAGCGAGCTATATTTCTTCCAATGCTTCCATAACCGATAATGCCGCACGTTTTATCTTGAATGGTATCCCACATATCACTTTCAGGTGCACCTGCTGAGAAACCATGCCATATGCCCAGTGAAAGATCGTTATGATATAGTACTATCTTACCGAGTAAGGCAAGAAGCATAGCAACAGCTCTTTCTGCGACGTATTGAGCGTTACCATGATTGTTACTTACGATAATTTTCTTTTCTCTTATTTTATCCCAGGGTAAACCATTTACACCTGCCCAGGGAACAAAGATTATCTTAAGGTTTTTTGCCCTTTCTATATCGTCATCCTTAAGATGACCGCTAACGATAACATCAGCCTTTTCAATATGATCGTATGGATTTGCATTATCAAAAGTTATTATTTCGTGTTCAGGAAACTCTTTCTCTATATCTTCGAATCTGGCTAACCATTCCTTCGTTAATTCTTGCAACACTACTACTTTCAAGGTTTCACCTCCTGAAAGATTTGAACATTCACAAAACTCTGAAATTGCCTGGCAAAAACTACCTTTTATGGTGTGAGATTAACCATTCGTAAAGTTCTGGATCAGTGTACGTCCTTATACAGCAGTTATGACCCATATTGTCGAACAGCTTTATGTTAACATCTCCACCTTCTTCTCTAATTTTTTCAGGAATTTCCATCGCTTCCTGAAATGGTACAATTCTATCTCTTCTACCATGGTAAACAAGTATTGAAACATTGATCAAAGAAGAAACAATGCTATCTATTTTTTCTTTTTGGATTGGGTCACTGCATACAGGCGCAATGGCGCTAAAGTGTTCTGGATAGAAAGAGGCTAACGTCCAGACACCGTGTCCTCCCATATCGTATCCGGTTAAGTAGATGTCACTAATGCGATATTCTTTTCTCAAAAAAAGGATTATTTCTTTTATCTCATCAAAAAGATCGCTCCAGATTTTTCCAAAGGGGCATAGAGGAGACACCGTGATAAAGGGGAAGTCTTCCATTTCACTCACTACTTTAGGTAAACCATTTGATTTCAGCTTATCAATATCATTGGTTTTTGTCATAGTCCCGTGTAAGTACAGAATCATTGGCCATAGCCATTTGGTGTTGCTATGATATTTTTTTGGTAAGGAGATTAGATATTTAATGTCAAGATTAGGCTGTTTCATTTTATGTAATTTTCTTGATAATTCCATAAAAACACTCCTAAAAAAGATTATACAATTTTTTATTAATTCATGCTTTGTTTACTAACAAGCAATGATTAATATGCTAAACAAAAAGCAGCAGAACAATAATGTTAAGATTAAAGTGTGGCAATAAATGAAAAAAGGGTGTGAAACGTATGGAACATCTTACAGGACAAGTACTGGGAATATATCAAGTGGATGACAATGTAGGTGAACTTGTAAATGAAGCTCACTGGGAGTATGAAATAAGAGATGTGGAATCAGGAGCAGTATTTACGCTCATGGATATTAATGTTGCTGAAGAACAACCATTCGCTAATGTCGGAGATATAATTGTCGACGCGCCTGTTGAACACATGCAGGATTATGAAGATATTCTTAGACTGGTTGATAACGATTTTGAAGTTGAGAAATCATTACACCCTGATGATGTTGAATAAAGTTATTTCTAAAAACATCAGGGTTTTTACTGAAAAAGCTTTATTTGTTTCGATATCTTGCTAAATACTCAACATTCCGGGTATCTTTGGAAACAATCTTGTAAATTTAACATGGTCCAGATTACATAGATATCTTGTAAATCTTTCAACACCAAATCCACATCCTGCTGAAGGGACAAGCGTTCCTTCCTCGGCAATTCTTAGATACCATGCGAGTTCTTCTATTTGTCTTTCCTTACCATTAAGTCGATTCATTATTTGAATATAATCAAACTCCCTTTCACCGCCTGACAAACCTTCACCAAACCCGTGTGGCCAAATCAGGTCCATATCTTTCAGGGTTTCTCCATCGTCTGAAAGCTTATCGTAAAACTCCCTATCCCATATAGGAATATCGATTAACCAAGCTGGTTCACTGAGATCTTCACTCAGTTTTTTCTCAAAATCTTTGCTATATTGTTTTTGGGCCTCCATAAAGGATATTTTTTGAAAAGGACGTATTGGAACAGAAACAGTACTGTTCAATGTGTCGAGTTCGTTTGTACACACGCTGCAAACTTCCTTTATCACATATACAAAGAGATCTTCTAGCAGTGACATTATGGTTTCCCTTGTGGCATTTCTAATTTCGAGATCAATCTGAGTGAACTCGAAAAGATGTTTACCGGTCTCCGATTTTTCCAAGGTTTCAAACCTCACATTTGGAGAAACTATAAATATTTTTTCATAAACTGTTACAGCAAGCTGTTTATGAAAGATCATCGATTGTGTTAGTTTATAGGTTTGATCGTAGTAGTTTATTGAAGTACTGAAGGTTTCGTGATTCAAAGGATCTGTGATCGGAGATATCATCGTTGGAAGTAACTCAATAAAGCCATTACTTCTCAGAAAGCAAGTAGCCTTCTCAAGAATTTTTGATTTTACTACAACTGCATCTTTGACACGCTCATCATTGAGATGCGATTTGATTTTTGAACCAATCGATATTTCCTGCATAATATTACCTCCCTAAAGATAAAGGACCGATGGTATCTTCCATCGGTCCTTTTAAATAATGTCTATATTACAAGAATAAAGGGCCGATAGAACCAGGTCCGTTATTATTGTAATTATTCACTTTATAGCAAGATATATAGGATTCAAACATGGCAACTCTCCAAATAATAATCTTTCTTATACTACCATAAATATGTCTAATTACAAAATATTCTTTGCAGTTTTTGCAAAAATGAAAACCAAATTTTCGTTAACTACATTTTGAGAAATCTTAAGAAAACTCTTCAATATAGTTTTTGCCCTCTCTCTCAAAAAAATATAAAAATAACTGTCCTATTTATTTTGCTTTATTAGTATTATAAGAACGATGTTATTTAATCGAATAGATGATGACTTCAATATAATCCCCAAAGGGGGAATAAATATGATAAAAAAGGCTATTTTTGTCTATTTTTCTTTAATAATGATAATGGGTATTATAACCACAAACTTTGCCCTTACAGTAGATGCTCCTGGATTTGATCTGGGAGTGTTATCTATTGAAGACCCAACGGAATTCAACAACAAAACATTCTGGATCGATGTTATCAAAGAAACACCAATAAATATACTTGTTGATTACGAAATGTTCGCGAAAACAGCAACAGGGGAACTAATTTCAATAACTCATTACATAGAGCAGGGTGGAAGCTGAATTCCGGAATCTGATCATATACTTTCTCCTCCTCATAAAATGCCGGACGATGGTTATTTTCGTCTTGAGAGAATAGGTTACGATAGATTCTATTTTTCCTTTAGATTTGATCCTTCCCTTTATCAGGTAGAGGGAAACTGGTGCCGGCTCTATCCTTCGAAAAAGTATGTAGCAAAAAGTCATTTATACCATACTGCCCGATCCTCCAACGGGTGGCGGCGATGGTTACCTTACATATACGCCGGGAGGATGAGGAGCACCACCAGCAGGAGACAATGCTGGAGTATATTTATATGATACTTTCGCTTCAGCCTTCCCTAATGGAATAATTCTTGGTGATTTAGGTAGTGGAAAATTTGTTATATTTACTAGTGCTCAAGCGATAACGAATTATCTACCTTCAGGTTGTATTCCGTACGTGTTGACTTTGACATACCTCAATCCAGAATCAAAGGATTTGAAGAACGAACTGGCTAATCAGCTTCTTGCGGCAAAGCTAAATGTGGTTTTTGACCTTTACGATCCAGATTTTGCTCCGGCAATTAGTAACCTGGAGGATCTGCTATTGAATTTCAGCACAACCAGTTTACACGAAAAAACCGTGAAGGGAATTATTTCCACTGCTGATGAAGTATTATCAGGACTCGAGCTGAACTATTCATGTTCTGAAGTAACTGAAGCTTTATCGAAAATAAACGAAATTTTCGTAGATGACGATGATTTAGGTTACCTTATTTACTAATAAATTGGGAGCAAGTTATAAAAGCATTTATTCAATTTGAGCACGCGAGTCAGTTTTCGAAAGGCTTTTGTTATTGTTTTGCAAGTTTAGGATTCCCCCATTTTTGAAGTTTTTTCCAGATATTTTTTCATATCGAATTTCCTCTTCAGACCACTTTTGCTCATATAACGAACCTTTCCGAATATGTCTCTTTCCTTAAATGGCATATCATGTTTCCCAAAACACCACAGGACTCCGGTATAACCGTTTGGATCTCTTCCGTCGAGTTCATATTTATCATTTAGAAATATTATTTTCATATGCTTTTTGAGGGGTCTCAGACCATTCTATTACTTTTTTGCCCCAGTACATTCTCATGTATCCATGCGTCTTTCCCATTATTACAAGTTCCTTTTGAGTAGCATTTCAGTATTCATCGTGGGTCTGATAATTCTCAAGTTCTTTGAGATTGTAGGAATATTCCTTTCTGTCATCAGAATGTTCATTCAGCGTTTTTATACACCAGTTAGTAAGTCCATCAAGATTGTCGTAATTGTTATTGTAATGGGTGAAATTCCTGCTCAATTCCCTTCTTACAATGATTTCTTCCAGATTATCGTCAACATCTGGAACATCCCGCTTTTTTATTTCGCGCACAATATAAACAGGCGATATCTGACCAAAATGTAGATAGGGACTCATGTCTGAAATATATTCCATACCTGGATCATTTTTAAGTTCTGAGTATTTTGGTAGTCTTTTTTCTATAAAGGTTTTTAGTCTGTCTTTTGCCCTTGTGGTTCCTCCATGAAATCTTGACGTTGGGCTTATTTCTCTATCTAATTCTAAGCTTGAGATAAGATCATCAATACTGGATAAATCAACAGTGTTAATTTCAGAAGATTCTCCAGAGATACGCTCTTT
>JAYEJL010000147.1:0-38572 GCA_034660555.1 Thermotogota bacterium | reverse complement strand
AGAGTAGTTAAGAGTTATGGTATTGAAAATCTTCGTGGTCAAATGCTTGAAGATAAATCCAATGATTATGTAAATAAAAATATGTCTCTAGTTAAAATCTGGGGTATGTTCTTTCCTCTTGTTCAACTTCTTGCTTCTTTTGGTTTTGTACTTGCTTTATTCTTTGGTGGAAAACAAGTTATTTTACAGCAGATAACATTGGGAAAATTTGTAACCTTTACAACTTATCTTGGGATGCTTGTGTGGCCAATGATGGCAGTTGGCTGGTTAATTAACATCATACAGCGTGGTAGAGCTTCTTATGAACGTCTGCTAGATATTATTAATACGCAATCAAATATTAGGACTGAAGAATCTGTAAAACTCGATAGAATAAACGGAGACATATTTTTCAACAATTTGACTTTTAAATATGAAACATCAAATGAACCTGTAATTAAGAATATTAATATTGACTTAAAAGCTGGAACGAAAACAGCAATTATTGGTACAACAGGCTCAGGAAAAACTACGATTGCTAAACTTATCGCAAGGATGTATCCGGTACCTGACAACAAAATATTTATTGATGGTGTGGATATAAACAAATTAGACCCAAATCTGATTAGAAAGTATATTTCTTATGTTCCTCAGGAGACCTTCCTTTTTACTGAAACTGTAAAAAACAACATCGCTTTTGGAGTAGAGGATTACACTGATGGGGAAATAGTAAATTTTGCTGAGATAGCTTCCGTACACGAAGATATTAAGAATTTTCATAAAGGATACAAAACTAAAGTTGGAGAAAGAGGCGTAACTTTATCTGGGGGTCAAAAACAAAGAATAGCCATTGCGAGAGCATTAATTAGAAGAACACCAGTAATAGTTCTTGACGACTGTTTATCAGCTGTTGATACGGAAACTGAAGCTGCTATTCTAAACAGTCTTCAGAAAGAGCACGAAGCAAGAACTGTAATAGTTATCACTCACAGATTAAAAGCAATTATGAATTCTGACATGATTTATGTTCTTCATAACGGGGAAATTATAGAAAGCGGAAAACATGAAGAATTGATTAAAAACAAGGGATTGTATAAAAAGATGTATGAACGACAGCTACTTGAGGAAAAGATCGAGGAGGAATAAGGATGGCTGCGTATGAAACTTATTCTGAAGAAGAAGAAAAGGTAAAAGTCGAAGACTGGAAAGTCATCTTCAGACTTTGGAAATATGCCAAACCTTACTGGCCTCTTCTCATATTGGGTATCTTTCTTATAATGATAACAGCAGGTATAGACCTTGCTATACCTTATATTCAAAAAATAACAATTGATAGTTATATTAACGCCGAACATCATTATACAGTTGAGATGAAAAATGGAAATCCTGTTTTCACTAAAAATGAAGAAGGTAAATTTACTCTACAACAACAGGAAGATGGGTCATATGTTATAAGCAACGGAGAAACAAAATACGATGTAACAGATGAACAGCTTCAGAACCTCCGTCAGGGGGATCTTGCAGGTGTTACCCGTATGTCATTGTTTTTGCTATCGCTTCTTGTCTCCATGTTTTTTGTAATGTATATGCAGGTTTATTCAATGAGTTATCTTGCGCAAAAAGTTACTCACAGGATCCGTAACGCTTTATTTAAGCACATAATCAAATTACCAATGAAATTTTTTGACACAAATCCCAGCGGTAGACTGGCAACCAGAGTTGCTAACGATACAAGAAATCTTTCAGAGTTCTTTAGTAGTGTTATCGCATCAATTGTAAAAGACGTTGTATTGCTTGTTGGAATAATAATAGTAATGCTGAGTCTCTCAAGATATCTCGGGACAATCGCTCTTTTGATTTTTCCCTTGATTGTGGCAAGCACCTTGATTTTTAGATACTTTGACAGAATTGCTTACCGTAAAGTGCGTACTCGACTCGCTGTAATTAATGCTTATTTAGCAGAACATATTTCAGGTATGTCCGTAATTCAGTTGTTCAATCAGGAGAAAAATAAAGCAAATGAATTTGACGAAGTAAATGATTATCACTTAAAAAGTTTAAAGGAACAGCTGATTGTTTTTGCGATATTTAGACCTTTGATGGATTTTCTGTACTATTTTGCAATATCTGTTCTTCTATGGTATGGAGCTAAAGGAATCTTCAATGAAACTCTACAGTTTGGTGTCCTTTATGCTTTTGTGAGTTACATTGAAATGTTCTTTAGGCCATTAAGGGATATAGCAGAAAAGTATGATATCGTTCAAAATGCTCTTGCATCCGCTGAAAAGATATTCAAATTAATGGATGAAAAGGAAGAAAAATATAATGAAAAGCTTCCAGAAATCAGTAGGGTTAAAGGTAATGTTTATTTCGAAAATGTTTTCTTTGCCTATGAAAAAGAAAACCCTGTACTAAAAGATATCAATTTCAAAGTATCCCCAAAAGAAAAAATTGCATTCGTTGGTGAGACAGGCGCGGGAAAAACTACTGTTGTTAGCTTACTCAATGCCCTTTATCGTATACAGAAGGGAGATATAAAAATAGATAATAAATCTATTTATGAATATAATTTAAAGGCTTTGAGAAAAAGAATAGGTATAGTCCTACAGGATGTTTTTCTATTTTCGGGCACAATTCTTGACAACATCAGATTATTTAATAAAGAAATCCCCCGTGAAGATGTTATTAAAGCAGCCAATTATGTCTATGCTGATAAATTCATAAAGCGCTTTCCAAACAGTTATGATACAGAAATACTCGAACGCGGAGTCACTATTTCTGCAGGTGAAAGGCAGCTTATAGCTTTGGCACGAGCAGTTCTTTATGATGCTGACATATTAATTCTTGATGAAGCCACAGCCAACATAGACACTGAAACGGAAACTCTTATACAAAAAGCCATGGAAAGAGTTTCCAAGCAGAAAATAGTGCTTACAATAGCACACAGAATATCAACAATTAGTGGGGCAAATCGGATACTAGTAATACATAAAGGTAAACTGGTGGAAGAAGGAAATCACGAGGAGCTTATAAAAGAAGGTGGAATTTATGCTGACCTTTATAAATTGCAGTATGAACTTGGTGATATTGCATAATAATTAAATATTATTGTTGTCACCGATCTCTTTTTCTTTCTCCTTTTTTCCCCCTGGATCTTTTAACGAGCAGGCTCTTTAATTTAGATATGATCAATGAATTCTCATATGGTCTTACAGGGCCTCGACGTCCGAGTACCGATATAGCGTTAAATGCAAAACGAGATACGGATATAACCTTCTTTGTTTTTACTCTTTTCAACAAAAGCCAGGAAAACATTCTTAAGATTCCAGTAGTTATAAAGAGAATCTGTATTCCAAAAAAAGGTATACCAAATAACTCAAAGTTTATTTCTTTCAAGTAAGTTGCTGCAAAGCCGCCTGCCAGAGCTCCTGCAAGTGCGCCCATTCCATTAACGAAGGCAAGAACTGCAAAGTACGTTTCAGTAAGTGCTGGATCAACTATATTAAGCATTATCGTAAATAACGCTAGATTGATTGCACTCCAGTTAACCCCTGTAAGAATCGCATCAACGGGTAATAACGTTTGCACAGTGGCTTGATTAACAAATAACCACATAATAGCAGTGAAAGCTGCAGAAAATATTCCAAATTCTGCAACACTCTGATGACCAATTTTATCTGATAACCTTCCCCATATAAAATAAAAAATTATAGAAACACCACCAGCAATAATACTCATAATACTCAGATAAGAGTAAGATAACTTAAGATTAACCAGCTGGAAATAAGGAAAAAATGGGTTTGCAATTGCAATTGCAAAATTCCAGAAAAAAGAAAATACAAGAAATCTCTTAAAATTCCAATCATTAAGTACAACACTAAAAAGTTTTTTGCTCTGATATTGCTTCCGCGGAGGGTCTTCAAATCTTCTTAGAATAAAATAGGTTATTAAGGAAAAGGAGGCTCCAATTATAAACACAATAAGAAAGCCCAATGATTCGTTAAATGTATCAAGCGTTAAAGAATAAAGAAAAAGCATAGCCATAGAGGATATTGAAATCAGAAGGTTTCTCAGACCATGGTATCTTCCTGATTTTTCATTTGGTATTATATCCCTCATCAACGAAATCCAGAAATTACCTGTAAATCCATTAAAAATTGCAAATACTGCTAGAATACCAACAAGTATATATTGATTTTTCCATCCAAGAAGAATTAATATTGGTAGAAGCAACAGGACTGGACGTGATATGGAAGCTGAAAAAATCATCGCAGATTTTCTGCTTCCAATTTTTCTTAAAAGCAGAGGAACACCCAGTTGAAAGACCTGAGCCATGACTGGAAGCATTCCCAAAACTGCCAGAATACTTTCCGTAACACCAAATTGTAATGCAAGGCCCGTTAAAAGAAAACCCTGAGTGAGTATAAAAGAATTGTTATAAAAAACACTCTCAATCAGGGATAATCTTTTTGTTTTAGAATATTGCTCTTCCAAATCCAATCCCCCTATAGACTTACAACTTCTCATGATAAGGATTTTTCCTAACTTTTTTGTTTGCATTTGATGGTGATTTTGTAAAAAAAATTGCTGCCCTTTTCGAGGGCAGCGAAGCGGTCTGAGGGTTACTTCAGCATTCTAATTATACTAATAACTTGGACACCTGTTACTTATACAAGGCACATAGACTCAATTTAACTGGCTTGACACGCTTTTTATTTTATCATGGTATCTGCTACTTCTTTCATTTTAACATGTAATTTCTTTATATCACCGGGTAACGTAAATACTGAGATTAGCAGCACACCTGCACATGGTAACCAGAACATAGCTGAAACATTCATTGCGGCTCCAAGTGAACCGAGAACTGTTGAAATACTACCTGCCACGAATTTTCCAGCTCCAGTACCAAGCGAATCTGTCAAATTAAATATTGAAAATATCCTTCCCCTGTTTTCAGGTACATTGACATTCATCAGCATCGTTTTCATATTTGGTCCAGTAATTGAGGCTAAAGCTGCAGCTACAAGACCCAGTAATGATAGTATTATGAAACCCGATATATCAGGCTGTACTTCTATATTTAAAACGAGTAATGCAAATCCCGCTCCAACAGCAGTGCTAATACCACTAAAAAGTGGCATGTATCTTGGATTCTTTTTGTACAGTTTGCCACCAATAATTCCACCGAAGTAAATTCCAAGCACATTGCCTATCCCAAAAAAGATAAAAATCATTGTAGCTTCGCTGGCAGTAAATCCTCTATTTCTTTTCAGGAATTCAACAAGGAAGTAAGGTATTGCTCCCCATGGTATTGTTCCCAGAAAACCCTGTATGAAAAGAATCAGATTTGTTTTATTTTTGAATAAAACCATGTAGTCTGAAAAACGAACTTTCGCAGTGTATTTGTATCCCTTTTCAACTAATTCGCCTACAGCGATCTCTGAAGCGCCTCTTTCGGGCTCTTTTACTATCAAAAAGAATATTATTGCCAAAAACACATTTGGTACAGAAACCAAAATAAAGGGTAAACGCCATCCGTAAGTTCCTCCCAGAAAGCCTGCTATTACCATACCAACAATTGCACCAAGAGAAATCGCAGTAGAAAGCATAGCGTTAACTTTAGGTCTTTCTTCTTCACCGAAGGTGTCGCCAGTAAATGAGAATATGACGGGAAAAAGGGCACCTATTCCTATACCGCTTAAAGCTCTTAGAATAAAAAGCTGGGTATAGCTAGCAGCAAAGGCAGTCAAAAAACATGGAATTTCACCAACAAGTACTGCGAACAAAAGCAGGTTCTTTCTACTGAATCGGTCACTGAGATAGCCCCACACCAGACTTATTATTGCCCCAATGATTGTAAAAGAACCTGCTATATAGCCAATTTGTCTATCAGTAATCCCAAATTCTTCTTCGATCATACCAATATTTGGAGACATAACCATTTGATCGGCATTCAATAAAACCATCATCAATAGCATCAGGAATAGTAAAATCCTTGTTAATTTTACACCCATATTCTACCTTCCCCTCTATAAATATCAAAAAATCTATTGAAAATCTTCTTTTAAGTTAGTGAAGTTCATAATGAAATTGTCTTTTTCTCGCCATTTCTTTCTTACTTTTACAAATAATTCAAGATAGACCTTTTGATCAAAAAGGTATTCTATATCTTTTCTTGCAAGCGTCCCAATCTTCTTTATCATTCTGCCATGTTTGCCGATAATAATAGGTTTTTGAGAATCTCTTTCAACGACAATATCAGCCCTGATTAAGGTAATACCATTTTCTTTTTCGATGAAATCCTTTATTTCTACTCCGATACAATGGGGAACTTCTTTTTCCGTTAAATAAAGTATCTTTTCTCTGATGATTTCAGAAGCCATGAATCGGTACGATCTATCAGTAATAATGTCTTCAGGATATAGCGGTTTTCCCTCTGGAAGTTTATCGTATAAAATGTCTAAAAATTTATCTGTTCCCGTTCCATTTTTTGCAGACATCTCTACAGTATCAATAATATTATCAAACATTTCTTCTGCTTTAACTCTAAATTCTCTGATTTTGTCCTTGTCTTCAATACAATCTACTTTATTTATTAGAAGTATTATCGGTATTTTAGATGAATTAACATATTTTGAAACCAAATTATCGGTTTTTCTTATACCATCAACAATATCCAGCATAACAGCAATCAAATCAGATCCTTGAAGGGCACCTACCGCGATTTTCACCAAATAGTTGCCCAGTTTATGGAGTGGTTTATGTATTCCCGGGGTGTCATAAAAAATTATCTGACCTTTTTCATCTGTCAGAATACCGGCAATCCTATTTCTGGTTGTCTGGATTTTATCAGAAACTATTACTACCTTTTCACCAACTAAAAAGTTGACTAATGTTGATTTGCCCACATTGGGTTTTCCCACTACTGTAACTGTTCCTGATGTTTGTTTTATATCATTTTTTATATCATTCATTTTTCAGTGCCTGAAAGCAATTGAGAAAGATCTGCAATGCTCAAAAACAACTGATCCAGTGCCTTTAAAAAACATAAACGATTCATTCTTATATCGGTGTGCTTATCCATTACAAAAACATTATCGAAATAATTATCAATGGGTTCCTTCAAATTGATGAGCTCATTAAGAATCAAATCAAACTTTCTCTCTTCAAGTGCTCTATGAATTTTGTTTTTGGCATTAATATAAGCATTAAATAAGTCTTTTTCCTCTTTTTCTACAAATAACTTTCCATCGTATTTTGTTGAATCGTGTTTTCTGCTTATATTATGAACGCGTTGATACGCAATGAGTAATTTCTCGAAGTCTTCACTCTTAAATATTGAAGTCAATGAACGTGCCATCAAATCGCCAGGATAAGGTTTATACCACCATTGCTTTGTCGCCCTGGCAACTTCAAGCGAAAAATCATTCTCCATTAAAAACGCTTCGTAACGTGACTCTTCAAAATTCTCCAGTTGTTCCGAAAAATCATCATAAGGACGTTCAAGTAAGTTAGAAGCTTTCTTGAAAAGCATCTTTAGATCAATATCCCAACCCATATTCGTTACGGTTTTGAATATATGATTAGTCTTTCTGCGCAATGCATAAGGATCCTTTGAACCTGTGGGTATATTACCAAGTGCAAAATTACCAACAAGTGTATCGATTCTGTCTGCAACACCTGTTACTGCACCAGTAACAGTTTCAAAATGTTCTTTTAATGGTTTGTAAAATTCCTGGATACCCATTGATACTACATAATTTTCTCCCGATACCTTCGCATATATTCTTCCTATAATGCCCTGAAGTTCGGGAAACTCATAAACTACCATGGTTCCTAGATCAGCCCTTGAAAGCAAGGCTGTTCTTTCAATATTTTTTCTTAAATCCTCATCAATTGAATTGTTTTGCAACTCCTTATAAATCAAATAAGATAGCTTTTTTGTGCGTTGCATTTTTTCGTAATATGTACCAAGACCAGCTTGAAAAACCATTTCTTTCAAAGAATCAACATAATCTTCAAGGGAATTGGAAAGATCTTTTTCAAAGTAAAAATGAGCATCCTCAAGTCTCGCGTTGATAACCTTTTCATAACCTGATCTTACATTACCTTCTGGATCTTCAGGTCCATCCTGAAAGGCAACAAACGTTTTGTCTATTTTGTTTTTACTGTAAGCGGGAAATGTTCTTAAATGATGCTTTATTGTTACAATTATTATCTCCTTTGGCAGTTCAAGAAACTTTGACAAAAATTTTCCCATCACTGCTTGTGGATACTCTGTTATCGCAATTGTTTCAGCAATAAGATGGGAGTCACGTGGAATGCTCAACTGGTTTTCTTTTTCTATTCTATTCAGTTCATTTATAACCCTTTCTTTACGTTCCAATGGTTTTGCAATAACAAGTGCTTCCTTCAGTTTTTCAAAATAATTGTCTGGATTTACTTCAATTTCATCATAGAAAAATCTGTGACCACGAGAAGTAGAACCAGCTTTCTTACCAAAAAGAGTAAGATCAAGAACTTTATCCCCGTACATCGCTACTACCCATCGCACCGGTCTTACAAATTTGTAATTTCCATTTCCCCATCGCATTGGTCTTTTGAATTCAAGGTTGGTAATGACCTCTTTGAATATTTCGGGAAGAATATTTTCAGAAGTTTTACCTTCAATATTTCGTCTTAAAAAAACATATCGTCCACCATTTTCTTCTTTAACTACAATATCGTCAAGTTTGGCATTATTACCTTTCATAAATCCTTTCAATGCTTTTGTTGGTTCACCATCTTTGTACGCAATTTTTTCTGCTGGGCCCTTTTTTTCCTCTATCGTGTCTTTTTGTTTGCTGGACAAATCATAGATCATCACTCCCATCCTTCGACTGGCATAAAACACTTCAAATTCAGAATAAACAAGTCTTTCTATTTTAAGCAATTCTGGCAGTCTATCATTTATCTGTTTTACTATCGATTGGATTTCACTTGCTGGTAGTTCCTCTACACCGATCTCTAATATAGCGTTACTTTTCATATTCATCCTCTTTCATTTTTTGGTATTCAGATGCCACACTTTTGGCCATATCTCTTATAGATTTGATATATGTTTGTCTTTGCATTACACTTATCGCATTTCTCGCATCAAGCAAATTGAACGCGTGTGAACATTTCATAAGATAATCATATGCTGGTAATATGAGCTTTTTATTCAAGCATATATTAAATTCATCTTTGAACATTTCATAAAGCTTAAAGAGTTTTTTTGTATCGGCAAATTCAAAATTATATGATGAAAATTGCCTTTCATTTTCAATGAAAACATCACCGTATTTGATATGTTCATTCCAGTCAACATCAAAAAAATTGTCTGTTTTCTGAAGATACATTGCTATTCGTTCAAGACCATATGTGATTTCAAGGGATACTTTATCAACTGGTATACCTCCTACCTGCTGGAAATACGTGTATTGAGTAATCTCCATTCCATCAAGCCAGACTTCCCAGCCAACTCCCCAGGCTCCAAGTGTTGGGGACTCCCAGTTATCCTCAACAAAACGAATATCATGCTTCTTCGGATTAATACCGAGAGCCTTCAATGAATCAAGATAAATCTCCTGAGAGTTTTCAGGTGAAGGTTTAATCAATACCTGATACTGGAAATAGCGTTGGGTTCTCATTGGATTTTCCGCATATCTGCCATCTGTGGGTCTTCTACATGGCTGAACAAATGCGACTCTCCAAGGTTCTTTTCCAAGTGATCTCAGGAAAGTGGAAGGATGAAAGGTGCCTGCTCCTATTTCCATGTCGTATGGTTGATCAATAATGCATCCTTTACTGGCCCAATAAGCATTGAGATTAGCTATTACATCCTGTAAAAACATTTTTTCCTCCGTTCATTCTACAGAAATGAGATAATAATAGTAGGGTTGATTACCCTTATGAAGTTCAAACTCAAGATCCTCAAATTTATCAGATAATGAATCAATTAACTTCTCTGCTTGTTCTTTTTTTATGTCTGAACCATAAAAAACAGTTACAATTTCTTTATCATCATCTTCTACAGCTGTTTTCAATGATTCAATTATTACTTTTTCCAATCGTCTACCACTGGCAATTAACTCGTTTCTGCCCATGGCAATGTATTCACCTTTTTTTACTTTTCTACCTTTAATACTTGAATCACGAATTGAATGAGTTATAGAAATCGGATAAACTGTTTCAATTACCTCTTTCATTTCCTCAACCAGTTCATCCAATCCAAGCTCATCATAGTAAACAGTAAGCGCAGCAATTCCTTCCTGAACCGTTTCTGTTGGAATAACGGTAATATCTTTTGAGGGATTCTTCTCCATGACGTTTCGCGCAGCTTCCCTGGCGGTGAGAATAATATTCGGATTGTTTGGCAATATTATTACAGATGAACTCTGTATTCTTTCCATAGCACTCAGAAGATTTTTCATGCTGGGATTCATGGTTTGTCCGCCCTTAATTATCGAATCCGTACCCAGGCTGATCATTATTTCACTTAATCCTTCTCCTGGTGAAACAGATATTAAACCATGATTCTTTCCTTTTGCTGTATTTGGTACTTCTTTCTTTGGAGATTCAACCAGGTCTACAACATGCTCATGTTGAACCTTCATATTGTCGATTTTTACCTTTTGCAGTGACCCATAATTAAGTAATTTTTCAATTACATCACCGGGATGATTTGTGTGAATGTGTATCTTTAAAATACTATCCTGATTAACCATCACTATTGAGTCACCAATATCATTAAAGTATTCCTTCAATTCTTTTGTAATCTCTTCTTTGCTCTTTTCATTATTCCCAAATCCAATTATCAGTTCAGTGCAATAATCATATTTGAGTTCTTCTTTTACAATATCGACAAGTTTTTCAGCCGAAGTTGTACCTGTTTCCGTTGATAATTCCAGCAATTCAACATCGGTTTCACCTTTTGCTGCCAGTTCAAAACCCTCAATTATGTATGCCAATCCTTTGGCGCCTGCGTCCACTACTCCTGCTTCTCGTAGCTTTGCAAGCAACTGTGGGGTTCTTTCAACAGTATTTCTCGCGATTCTTGAAAGGCCTTTGAAATACTCTGTAAATTCATCTATCCCTTCAAGCTCTTCGGATGCCTGTATTGCCAGTTCTTTGATTACTGTAAGCATGGTTCCCTCTACTGGTTTCATAACTGACTTATAAGCTACTTTTCGCGATTCTTCGAGACATTCTGTAAATGCTTTAGTTGAAAGCATCTTTCTGCCATTTACACCTTCTGAAAATCCTCTGAATATTTGAGAGAGTATTACTCCAGAATTTCCTCTGGCACCCATTAACATACCCATTTTTACAGCGTTAACGACCTCTGGGAGATCATCACTGTTTGCCTTATCAAGGTATTCAACAGCCTCTAGTATGGCAGCTGACATATTTGATCCTGTGTCACCGTCCGGTACTGGAAATACATTAAGAGCATTTATTTCATCTTTATTGGCAAGTAAACGCTCAGCGGCTTTTCGAAAAGCCAATATAAAAAACTTACCGTTGAGCCTTTTCATCTCAATGATCCTCCTAGTCCTGAATTCCAACTACATAAACATTAACTTTTACTGCCGTCGCTTCTATATATTCCTTCAGACGGTGAAAAACATTTTCCTGAATATTTTTGGCAACTACCGGAATATTAACCCCATATTCAAGCACAAGCTCAATATCAAGAATTAAAGAACCATCGATTTCTTCGTTCACTTTTATCCCATGTCTCTCTTCTGAACCAAAAAGACGTGAGAGCAATCCTTGCTGGGTAGTGCCAACATTCACTGGACCGTAAGACTCAGCTACAACTTTCTTTACTATTGATGTTATAACCTGTAAGGAAATTTCGACCTTACCGTACTCTGTTGTTATTAACACGGAATTCACCTCGCAATTCTTTTATCTTTCTTTCGAGATTATCACAATCAAGTGAAAGATCTCTTAAAACCTCTTCTCGAGTGCCCTGTTCTGAAAATTTATCATCTATTCCAATGTTTGTCACTCTTACTATTATTCCATTGTCACTAAAATAGTTCATCACAGCGTTACCAAATCCACCCAATCTTGTTCCTTCTTCAACAGTAATAATTTGACTGTAATTTCTACCAATTTCATTAAGCGCTTCTGTATCAAGTGGTTTTATTGACTTGCAATTATACATGGTTATGTCGAGTTTTTTACTTACTGGCAGTACTCTATCTACCATGCTTCCAGTGGCAAGTATCACCGTTTCAGTTTTATCGCTGGCTTCATTAATTTTATTCCATTTAAACACATCCATCTTTTTCATTCCAGATATTATCTCATCAGGGTTTCCCTTTTTTGTTTCTCTGGGATATCTAATAAATATGGGGCCATCTATTTTTCCCATACTAAGTATCGAATAAAGCATATCTGAAAGCTCCTGCAGTCCTGAAGGAGCTAAAAGTTTTATATTGGGAACCGCATTAAGATATGAGATATCAAATATCCCGTTATGAGTGGGACCATCTTTACCGACTATCCCAGCCCTGTCTACTGCAAATATTACGGGTAATTTTTGTAAAGCAATGTCATGTATAACCTGATCATAAGCTCTCTGCAAAAATGTAGAATACACAGCGAAAACTGGTCGAAACCCTCGAGTTGCCAATCCTGCAGCAAAGTTAGTACACAGTTGTTCCGTAATACCTAAATCATAAAATCGTCCAGGAAATTCATCAGCAAAATAATTTATTCCAGTGCCATCAGGCATCGCGGCCGTTATTCCAACTATCCTTCGATCATTTTTTGCGAGTTCTTTCAATGTTTTACCAAAAATTTCGCTATACGACACAAAGTTATGATCCTTAATATTCATTCCCGTTTCTGGATCAAGTTTTGATACACTATGATACGCATCAGGTTTTTCCTCAGCATATCCAAGGCCTCTACCCTTTTTTGTAACTGCATGCACTACAAAAGGTTCATCAAATTTTTTCACTAATTCAAAAATATCAATCAAATCTTTTATTCTATTGCCATCAACGGGTCCAAGATAATTCAATCCAAAATCTTCAAATATGTTTCTACCCAGCACAGCATGCTTTACTCCACTTTTGAGATTTGAAAGAAGTTGTTCAATGCCTTTAAGTTTCATCGTCTCAAGTGATTCTCTAATTTCTTCCTTGATTTCTCTATAAAAGGGGTTCAATCGTAACTCATCAAGTTTAGTGGACAATAATCCCACATTTTTGCTAATGCTCATACCGTTATCATTTATTACAAGAATAATTTTTGAATTCATTTCACTCATTTGATTTAAAGCTTCAAGGCTGGAGCCAGATGTTAACGCTCCATCGCCAACCACAACTATAATCCTTCTGTAATCTCTATCCATTTCAAGAGCTTTTTCTATACCCAGCGCTACTGGGATACCCGTTCCAACATGTCCTGTGCCAAAAACATCGTATTTATTTTCATCGCGTTTTACAAATCCGCTTATTCCATTCTTTTGCCTTAAGGTTTTGAACGAATGATATCTTCCAGTCAAAAGCTTATGTGTATAAGCCTGATGCCCTGTATCCCATATAATAATATCTTTAGATGGATCGAAAACTCTATACAAAGCAATGGTTAACTCAATTGTTCCCAGATTGGAAGCCAGATGACCTGAGTTTTTTGAGACCACCTTGATGATGTAGTCCCTAAAGTTATCTGCTAGAGCATTGAGTTCTGCATATGAATACTTCTTCAGCCTTTCGAATAAAGGTTCTTCTAAATTACCCATCATCATCACCAAAATTCCTTAAAGCAGCTTTTACAAGATGATCAAACAAAAGTGCTGTTGTAACAGTTCCAACACCACCAGGTACAGGTGTTATATTGCTCACTTTATCTTTTACCTGATCGTAGTTAACATCTCCCACCATTCTACCATTCAAGAAATTTATACCAACATCGATTACTGTGGCTTCACGTTTTACTTCCTTTTCAGAAACAAAATACGCCTTCCCAACAGCCACAATAAGTATGTCCGAATTTTTCATTTTATTTTCAATATCCTGTGTTCTTGAATGACAAACAGTTACTGTTGCATCCACACCTTTTTTTAACATCAACAATGCCAGGGGTTTTCCTACTGTTGTTGAACGCCCCACGATTGTCACGTCTTTGCCTTTGAGATCAATATTATAATAATCCAATATCTTCATAACTGCCTCAGCAGTTGGTGGTTTAAAAATTGGTTTACCAAGTGCTAGCCAGCCAAAATTTTTTGCTGTTCTTCCTTCAATATCCTTCTCAGCATTTAGCTTTTCAGCTATTAGATCGTGGGGAACATTTTTCAGTGGGTGCATTACCATAACCCCGTCAATTGAATCGTCGTCATTAAGCTCTTCAATATCTCTTTCCGGTTCCTTCGACGCTTCTCGTTCAATAATTTCGAAATTGAGCTTTTCACCCTGTTTACTTATACTTTTCATATATGACTTTGTGGCTTTATCTGGCTCGCTTGTGTAAATAACCATTTTTGGCTTTTTATCAAGCTTTTTTATCGCTTCTTCAATTTTTTGATATATTGAATCTGCCAATTTTTTTCCGGACAGAATTCTTCTCATAATACCACCTCAAAACAATCCACTGATTGTCCCATCTTCATCAACGTCAATCTTTGTAGCTCCCGGTATCTTTGGCAATCCTGGCATAAGGAGAATACTTCCAGCCACAGCCACAATAAATCCTGCACCAGCAGATAGGGTAAGATCCCTGATGTTAAATGTATATTCACCAAGAGCACCCTTAATGTCTGCATTATCAGTGACGGAATACTGTGTTTTTGCGACTATCACTGGTAGATTTCCATAACCATGTTTTTTGAATAACCTTAATTTTTTTCTCGCTGAGGATTCGTAATTGACTTCACTTGCTCGATAAATTTCTTTTGCCAGTTTTTCAATTTTTTCTTCAGCTGGTTCATCAAGTGAGAATAGCGGTCTGAAATTCTTTTCATTACTACTATCTATTTCATCTACAACTCTCTGAGCTAATTCAGTTCCACCTTTTGAACCATTTTTCCATACATCTGATTTTTCATAAACTATATTATTTTCTTCACATAACTTTGAGAATGCTTCTATTTCATTTTCTGTATCATTATCAAATTTATTCAAAGCAACTATAACTGGAATATTGTATTTTCTCACGTTTTCGTAGTGAATACGCAAATTCCCGAAACCTTTTTCTAACGCCTTGATATTTTCATTATCAAGTTCTTTATCAGAAACTCCACCGTTAGACTTAAGTGCACGCATCGAAGCCACTAAAACTACCGCAGAAGGTTCGAATTTGCCAGTCTGGCTTACAAAATCAAGGAATTTTTCTCCTCCAAGTTCTGCACCAAATCCTGTTTCTGTTACCACATAATCACTGAGTTTTAAAGCAAGTTTGGTAGCTATAAGTGAGTTTGTTCCATGGGCAATGTTTGCAAAAGGTCCACCATGAACAAAAGCAGGGGTTCCTTCTATAGTCTGAACAAGATTTGGATTTAAAGCATGCTTTAAAAGAGCAGTCATAGCACCATGCACTTTTAACGATTTTGCCTTCACGAATTCTCTTGAGTAATTCCTTCCTACCACGATGTCTCCGAGTCGCTTTTTAAGATCACTTATGCTTGTTGTGAGACACAATATGGCCATTATTTCAGAAGCAGCTGTGATGATAAAGCTGTCTTCACGTGGATAACCATTTGAATGTCCGCCAAGTCCAATAATAATCCCTCTCAAAGCTCTGTCATTCATGTCCATGGCTCGTGGCCAATATATTCTTGTAGGATCAAGTCCCAACTCATTTCCAAATTTTATATGCGCATCGATAACAGCAGATAAAAGATTATGGGCCAATGAAATGGCGTGCATATCACCGGTAAAATGTAGGTTAATATCTTCCATGGGCAAAACTTGAGAATATCCTCCTCCTGCTGCTCCACCTTTTATGCCCATTATTGGACCTACAGAAGGTTCTCTAAGCGTTACCATGGATTTTTTGCCTAATTTATTCAGAGCCATGCTCAAGCCTATTGAATTTGTGGTTTTTCCTTCGCCTGCACTAGTAGGACTCATGGCAGTAACCAGTATGAGCTTTCCGTCTTTTTCTTGATTGAGATTCTGGAGTAATCGATGAGATACCTTTGCTATGTAATCGCCATGCAGTGTTAACGATGATTCTGGAATATCCAAACTATTCGCGATCTCTTTTATAGGTTTTAACGTGGCTTTTTGCGCTATTTCAATATCTTCCATGTAAACCCTCCTTAGAGTTTCCTTTTTTCTTCCTTTGCGTACTTTTTGGCAATTTTATCCAGAACACCATTCACAAATTTTCCATCCTGCTGAGTGGCGTACATCTTTGCAATCTCGATGGCTTCATTTAGTGTGACTTCTATTGGAACATCATCCTCATAAATTAGTTCATAGGTTCCCAGTCTCAACACATTTTTATCGACTGAGGCCAGACGGTTCAACGTCCAATTAGAAAGCGACTCATCAATTATCTGGTCCAGATGGCTTTTGTTGTCAATTATCCCTATCAAATACCTTTTAGCCAAACTAACGAGATCAGAACTTAATAGGCAATACGAAATTTCATCATCAAGGAATTTGTTGGTAATATCAATGTCATTGTGGAAATCATACTGATATATTGCCCTAAAAACTATATCGCGCATTCTTCTTCTGCCGTACATTCGTCCCCTATTATAGTTCATAAACTTTCATCAGAATACTTACTCTTCTGTTTCCTCCTCTTCTGATGGTTCCTGCTCTTCAACAACTTCTTCAAATATATCAGAAACCCTTACGAATACTTCATCGACTTTTATTCCGCTAAAATTCTCAACATCTTCTTTTATTTTCTTTTGAAGCTGTCTACAATACTCAGGTATAGATTCACCATATTTCACACGTGTATTTACTGTGATTTTAATTGCGTTTATTCCTTCTTCTCCTTCATCAGTTTCAACCTCAATCTTTCCCCGGGCTTCCTTTTTCTTCTTCTGATTATTGGTATCCAGTCCATTGAACTCCATGTATGCATGTATGGCTACATCCTTTATGACAGTATCAGAAATTTCAATCTTTCCCAGTTCATTTTCTCCATATTTCATATCCATTCCTCCTTAAAAATACTTATATTTTATGCCTTTTCTACATACTCTCCAGTTTTGGTATTTACTCTAATTTTATCTCCATTTTCAACAAAAAAGGGTACGGTAACTTTTAAACCTGTATCGCATATTGCGGGTTTTCCCCCACCTGAAGCAGTATCACCTTTGAAATTCGGTGCTGTATCAACTACTTCAAGTACCGCGGTATTTGGCAGAACAACATTAATGGGTTTATGATCATGTAGTTGAAGATAAAGCTCCATATTTTCTCTAAGATAATAAATACTATCTCCAACCATTTCTTCTTCAACTGGGTGCTGCTCAAAAGTTTCCAAATCCATAAAATAGTAGAGTTTTCCATCTTTATACAGATACTGTACTGATCTTAATGTTAATTGTGCTTCTTCAATTTTGTCTCCACTGTTAAATTTATACTCTCTAACGTAATCGGTGTCTACATTTTTCAATCTAGTTCTTATTATTCCACTTCCACGAGCTGTAAAGTGCTTATTAACATCAAGCACAATATATATTTCATCGTCTATAATCAGGGCCATACCCTTTTTTATTGAACCAACATCTATCAAATTTATACCCCCAAACCGCTACAATGATTTCAGATTCCTATCAAGCGATGTGAGAACTTCACAATATCCTTTTTTTATAACAACATCGTCTTCAATTCTCACACCAAATTCATTCGGTATATATATTCCTGGTTCTATCGTAATAACAGCGTTTTCCGGTAGGGGGTCTTCATTTCTTGTACTGACACCAGGACTTTCGTGAACCTCCATTCCAAGGCCGTGACCTAAACCGTGGCCAAAATACTCACCAAAGCCTTCATCTTCGATTATCTTCTTTGCAACATTATGTAATTCAACACCTCTGAGTCCAGCTTTTGCCGCTTCTCTTGCCTTTTTTTGGGCTGTTTGCACAATCTTGTAAACCTTCTCCATCCTGGGAGTAGCTTCACCAACCAGAAAGGTTCTTGTAATATCAGAGCAGTATCCATCGACCATAGCGCCATAATCAATGAGTACAAACTCTCCGTTCTCGACCTTCTTGTCAGATGGCATACCATGAACTAGTGCACTTCTTTTACCTGACACAACAATGGTTTCGAAAGAAGGCTTTCCACCCCTTTTATAGATTTCATAATTTATTCTGGCAGCAATTTCATTCTCTGTATTACCTTGTTTAATATACTCCAAAGAAGACTCAAGAGATTCCTCTGCTACTTTTACAGCTTTCTTAATCTTTTTTATTTCTTCGTCTGTTTTAACAGAGCGCATATTTTTAATGATCTCGTCAATTTCAATTTTTTCTGAGTTAAGATTTTCGACATATTCCTGAAACTGATTGTAAGTTATTCTTTCTGACTCAAATCCAATTCTTGAAACTTTATTTGTTCTGAACAGATCTGATAACGTTTTTTTCAACTGTTCTTTTCCATCTGTATAGGGTATAAGCTCAAAATCTGATTGTTCCTGAACCTGTGTGAAATACCTGGAATCAGTTATTACATATTCCCCGTCAAATGTAATAAATAAAACTGCGAATGATCCTGAGAATCCAGATAAATACCATGTTGTCGCTCTGTTACTGCCTTCGAAATTATAAATCAAAATCGCATCAAGTTTTTCTTTTTTCATCTTTTCTCTTAAATTCTGCAATCTTCTTTCCATTTTTAACCTCCATCAATATTGTCAACACATACTAAATTATATCACTCAGCCTCTTCATTGATTGTCAAACAATGTTGTTTGATCCCTGTGCATTTTCCTTTTCTTTTTCTTCTTTATTTTTGTTAGCTCGTCTGTTGACAACACTTTGACAGTTTTGTCTATGGCGCTGGTTTTTACAATCACCTTCAGTATCTCTGAAGCCCTTTCTAATACTAACTCAGGTATACCTGCAAGTCTTGCTACTTCTATACCATGAGACCTGCTTGCAACTCCTGCTTTTAGCTTGTGCAAGAAAATGATTTCCCCATTTCTTTCAGCTACTTTTATGGTTAAATTATTGATATTCTCATACATAGAAGACAACTCTGTCAATTCTGTAAAGTGCGTTGCAAATACAGTGTGGCACCCAATAGCTTCATATATGTATTCGGAAACTGCCCATGCAATACTTATACCATCGAATGTGCTTGTACCTCTTCCTACTTCATCAAGCACAACCAGACTGTTTTCAGTGGCTTTAGATAATATAGTCGCAGTTTCCATCATTTCTACAAGAAATGTTGATACTCCTCCAGCCAGATCGTCACGAGCACCTATACGGGTAAAAACTCTATCATACACCGGCATGACAGCGTCTTCAGCAGGAACAAAAGAACCCATCTGAGCCATTATGACATTGAGTGCCACTTGTCTTATAAAGGTCGATTTACCACTCATATTTGGCCCCGTTAAAATGTAAAAGGAGTTTTCCTTATCAAAGTAAATATCGTTGCTTACAAAATCACTAACAAAGTTTTCAACAACAGGATGTTTGGAATTTTTCAAATACATGTTTCTTTCTTTCGTGAATAATGGTCTACAGTATTTGCTTCTTCTTGCAATATAAGCGTTGGATTGATAAACGTCCAATTCTGATAGCAGTTCAGAAATTTGCTTGAACTTCTTCAATGATTTATTCAGTTCATCACATAAATTGTTGAAAATTGCACGTTCAAGATCTTCTATTCTTTCTGTTGCACCTAGTACTTTTTCTTCGAATTCTTTTATCTCAGGCGTAATATACCTCTCTGCATTAACAAGCGTCTGTTTCCTCGTATAATAATCTGGCACTCTATCAGTTTGTCCTTTGGGAACTTCCACAAAATAGCCAAAAACCTTGTTGTATTTAACCTTCAAATTATTTATGCCACTTTTTCTTTTTTCCTCTCTTTCAAATTCCTTCAAGCATTTCTTTGAATTATTTAGTAATTCCCTGAGCTCATCGAGTTCCTTGTTAAATCCATATTCAACAACTTCACCACTTCCCACAACTGATGAAGGGTTTTCCATTACTCCATTTTCAAGCAAAGACAATTCTTCCAGTGTATCTGGAAAATTACTTACTATTTCATCAAAAACGCTCATTGAGCTAAGTTGCTCCGTAATTTCTGGAAGTATTTGAAGTGTCTTTCTCAACGAATGCAAGTCTCTGGGAATAGCCTTACCCGTTGCAAGCCTTGATACGATACGTTCAATATCATATACCTCTTTAAGACAGCTTCTTATGTTGTTTAAAATATCACCGTCATGAAACAGTGCTTCAACGTAGTCAAGTCTTTTCTCGATTTTCTTCCGGTCATTTAGTGGATTGAGCAGCCATTCTTTAAGTTTACGTGAACCCATTGAAGTTAATGTTGCTTTAATTGAACTGTACAATGAGCCTTTTTTCCTGGATGGAAATAGAGAAAGATTTTCAATAGTATCACTATCAATATACATACTGTCTGTGCCCATTAACGATCGAGGATAGTTCAAATGCTTTAACACATCAAGATGGGTTCCCTCAAGATACTTGAAAAGAGCGCCAAGAGCTATTATTTCTTCTTTAGAAAGCTCAAGGAAATCTGGAGAAACTATGTCATAAAAACTCTTTATATATTCGACACTTGATGAATAAGCGAAATTCCAATCCTCAAGGTATTCTGTAAATATATCACTGTTAGCAGGTACAATATATTTCCTCTGCTCTTTTAGATTTTCCTGCAATATCAATTGTGAAGGATTCAATTTGTTTATGATATCAGAAATATCTTCAGAATCTTCAGATGAAGCAATCCCCATATCTCCTGTTGAAATATCAGCAGCCACAAGTATGTATTGATCGTTTAAAAATGAAGCAAGCAGAATATAGTTGTTAACTTCTGAGTTTAAAAGATTCTCTTCTATTATTGTTCCAGGCGTTATTATCCTGGTAACTTCTCTCTTAACAAGTTTTTTGCTTTTTGAAGCTTCTTCAATCTGATCACAAATAGCAATTTTATATCCGGCATCAATCAATTTCTTTAAGTACTGATCAAGTGAATGATAGGGGACCCCGGCCATGGGATACCCATTTCTAGAGGTAAGAACAATCTGCGTTGCTTCCGAAAGCAACTTCGCGTCCTCAAAAAAAGCTTCGTAAAAGTCACCAAGCCTGAACAACAGAATTGCATCCTCATATTTATTTTTTATATTTTGATATTGCTCCATCATCGGAGTTAATTTTTCGCTCATGTTAACACTCCAAAATAACGATAAAAGCCGGCACCACGCGCCGGCAGATCATTATTCAACTAACTACTTCTTTGCTGAGCTCTTTAATTTTTGATGTTCAATGACTTTATCAATAATCCCATACTCGACAGCATCTTCAGAGCTCATATAAAGATCTCTATCAGTATCACGTTCAATTTTTTCCTTATCCTGTCCTGTGTGAAGGCTAAGAATATTATTTAATTGATCCTTTATGGTAAGTAGTTCCTTTGTTCTTATTTCAATATCTCTTGCTGTTCCTTCGGAACCACCCCAGGGTTGATGTATCATGATTCTCGAATGAGGGAGTGCAAAACGTTTATTTTTGCTTCCTCCAGCAAGTATGACAGCTCCCATTGAAGCAGCTGTTCCAATACATATAGTTGCAATATCAGATTTTACATACTGCATTGTGTCATAGATAGCCAGTCCTGGATTCACAGAACCACCCGGCGTGTTTATATATATGCTTATGTCTTTCTCTGGGTCTTCAGATTCAAGAAACAAAAGCTGCGCAACTATAATATTGGATATTTCGTCATCAATAGGCCATCCCAGGAACACTATTCGCTCGCTAAGTAATTTCGTGAAAATGTCGTAAATTCTTTCTCCCTTTCCTTTGTTCTCTACTACATAAGGTACTACTGGCATATTTTTTACATCCACCTTTCATTAAACCTCCCGGTCTATTTTATCTTCATTTTCATCGTTGAATAATTTTTCAATGAGTTTTTCTGGAGGAAGAAAAGAAAACATTATATGACCGCTGTCTGTAATCAGAACCGATCTTGTCCTCTTCCCAAAGGTTAAGTTAACTGTTTTTCCGGTTTCTATTCCATGCTGTTTAAGACGTTTCACAATTGAATTCTCAATGGGTAAAACGGCAAGTATTTTATCGGTTATTATGAAGGAATCAAAACCGATATTAACTATCTTTGGCATGATGTCTTCCTCCCTTCAGCAAACAGTGTTATTATAACATATGAAGGCATTTTGGAGGTGTATTATGGCTTTCAGAAGTGAGAATCTTATCGATACTGCAAAAATCACCGTAAAGGCTGGCAGAGGCGGCGATGGCGCTGTTTCATTCCGAAGGGAAAAATACCTACCCCATGGTGGTCCAGATGGTGGAGATGGAGGAAATGGCGGTCATGTTTTTATCAGGTCAACAACTGCAAAAAATACGTTAAATGAATTCATATATAAGAAACATTTCAAAGCAGAAAAAGGCAAAAATGGAAAGGGTGCAAAAATGTCAGGTAGTGATGGAGAAGACATCATCATTAATGTTCCTGTGGGCACCGTGATTTTCGACAAAAAAAGCGGTGAACAACTTGCAGATTTTGAGGATCCCAATCAAATAATTTGTGTTGCTCGTGGTGGCAAAGGTGGCAGAGGGAACACCCATTTTGCAGATGCCGTTAATCAGGTTCCCAAAATCTCTGAAAAGGGGGATCCGGGTGAAAGAAAGTTGCTTTATATGGAACTTAAACTGCTTGCTGACGTCGGTATAATAGGTTTTCCCAATGTTGGCAAATCCACGTTAATTTCTCGAATTTCCAATGCAAAACCAAAAATAGCCAATTATCATTTCACCACACTTGTTCCCAATCTTGGTGTTGTAAAGGTTTCAGCTCATACCGGTTATATTATTGCTGATGTACCCGGTTTAATAAAAGGAGCTCATCAGGGCGCTGGACTTGGAGACACTTTTTTAAGACATGTGGAACGATGCAGTTTGCTCTTACATCTTGTAGATTTATCTCAATCAGAAGGCAGGAAAGCCTTTAAGGATTACTTTGATATAAGAGATGAATTGAAGGCCCACAGTAAGAAACTTTCAGAGAAAAATGAATTGGTCGTGGCAAATAAATCTGATATTCTTTCTGAAGAAGAAATGAATAAAATAATAAATAAATTAGAGAAAGAAATAAGGAAAGAAGTCACTCCGATTTCTGCGGTTACTGGATACAATATCGAAGAGTTAAAAAAGAAAATCATAGAGAATCTGAAAAAAACCAAATCTTTTTATCAGAGATTTCGAGAGTACTCTTTCCCTGAAGTTGTGAAACCTAAGGTCAAACCAGTATCAAGGACTATACCTGAAGGAAATGTAATAAATATTACCAAAAACTCAAAGGGTTATTATGTTGTTGAAGGACCTTTAGTACAATATTACACTGAAAAATTCAACATTCCTGAAAACAGAGAAGAGTTTATTATAAGAAAATTAGAACATCATGGACTCACTAAAGAGCTCAAGAAAAAAAGCATTCAAGAAGGAGATACGGTGGTAATAAATGATAAAGAATATGAATTCAAGGAATAATAAAATTGGAATATTTGGAGGTAGTTTTGATCCCGTTCATAACGGTCATTTAATCATTGCTTCTTATGCAATAGAATATTTTCAACTAGACAAACTGTTTATTGTTCCCGCCTATACCCCCCCACATAAAAAAGGCACATTTGCTCCTTACAATACGCGTTTGCAGTGGCTGAACACAGTTTTTTCAGACTTTGATGAAATTGAAGTAGATGATTATGAAGGAAGGAATTCGAACACATCATACACCGTAAAAACGGTGAAGCACTTCGGTGAAAAATTCAGTACTAAACCTTTTTTGATTATTGGTGAAGATAGTTACAATGATCTGGAAAGCTGGTACAAAAATGAAGAAATCCTTGATTCAACTACAATATGTGTATATCCGAGAAGAACACACACAAACAGTACCAAACAAAAAAAACATAAAACAGTTATTTTCTTTGATGCACCGTCAATTGATATTTCATCATCTTTGATCCGCAAACGCATTATAAACAAAAAAAGTGTCCTTGGCATGATACCATGCTCGATTAGCAAAGAAGTTGTTACGTTTTATGAAGAAAAGCTATGAAATAGGGCAGGCACCTTTAGCTGGTTATACTAATAAAGCTATGAGAGAACTGGCTCTAGGGTATGGTGCTGATTTTGTATTCAGCGAGATGATAAGTTGTGAGAGTATATTACGGGGTGATATTAGCAATTTAAAAATCATACCCAAAAAACCATGCAGGATACAACTTTTCACCGGTGATCCTGATTGCATCGGGAAAGCTGCTGAAAAACTCAAGGATATTGCAACATGGTTTGACATAAATGCAGCTTGTCCTGTAAAAAAGGTAATAAAAAAAGGTGCTGGTAGTGCATTATTGAAGGATCTTGATAGACTGAAGAAAATGCTGAAAAATCTTAAAAACTCAGCTGATGTTCCGGTATCTGTAAAAATCAGGTTAGGCTGGGATAAGGATGAGATTGAGTGGATCGTTACACAGCTTGCAGAAGAACATCCGGATGCTTTTTTTATTCACGGAAGAACCTCGAAACAGAGATTTTATGGCAAATCCAGCTGGGACTCAATAAAAAAAGCTGTAAGACTCTTAGAAGATTCCGGTATTAAGATTTATGGATCAGGTGATCTATTTACACCCGAAGACATTAAAATTTCTTTGAATGAATATGGCGTAGATGGTGTTATTGTAGCAAGAGGTGCAATCGGTAATGCCTGGATTTTTCATCAAACTAAGGAACTACTAAAAAAAGGACAATATAAACCCGTTGAAGATGAAACAAAAATTATTGTTTTTAGAAAACAGCTAAATATGCTAATAGATTTGTTTGGCGAGAGAAAGGGCATTTTTGAATCAAGGAAGTATTTCGCTGCATATACTAAAGGTTTAAAAAAAAGCAGAGTCGCGCGTGCAAAATATATGACACTTAATACACTTCAAGAAATAAGTAAGTTTTTAACAAAGTACATCAACGATATAAAAAGGAATTCAAACTAGAAACAAGCCAGAAGCCTTTAGTTGCAAATATTAAAATTTCCTTTAAATTACTATTTGTTTTAAACTCTTAATGACAATACAAAAGGAGGTAGTTATCTTTGGCCAATACAATGAAAGCCATAGTTAAGGAGAAACCTGGTAAAGGCTTCAAAATGAAAGATGTTCCAGTTCCTGATGATCTTGCACCAAATGAAGCCCTTGTAAAAATTAACAAGGCTTCTATCTGTGGTACCGACCTTCATATATATGAATGGAATGAATGGGCTCAACAAAATATCAAACCTCCCCAGATTGCAGGACATGAATTCACCGGAAAAGTGATTAAAACCGGAAGTAATGTTTTGCTTGTCTCAGTAGGAGACATTGTTACATCTGAAACGCATATTCCCTGCAGAAAATGTCTTCAATGCAAAACGAACAGAATGCACATTTGTAAAAATCTGGAGATTCTTGGAGTGCATAGAGATGGGGCTTTTGCAGAATATATTAAGGTTCCAGAAATTGTGTTATGGAAGCTACCTGAAAACTTTCCAAAAAAATACGCTTCAATCATGGAACCCTTTGGCAATGCAATACATACATGCTTTGTAGAAAATTTGGCCGGAAAAAATGTTCTGATCACCGGTGCTGGACCAATAGGATGTATGGCAGCAGCAATCACTAAAGCAGCAGGCGCGGCGAAAATAATTGTTACAGAAATAATGGAATACAGAAAAGAACTAGCCAAACAATCAGGAGCTGATTATGTATTAGACCCAACTGAAACTGATATAACGAGTTCAGTCAAACAACTTACCAATGACAATGGAGCAGATATTTTGCTCGAAATGTCTGGTAATGAAAATGCTCTCATTCAAGGTTTGGAATCGCTAACAAATGGTGGCACCGCATCTATTCTTGGCGTTTTCCCCGGAAAAATCACCTTTGACATAAACTCTCTGGTTATCTTTAAGGGTATCAAGCTTTTTGGGATTACCGGACGTAAAATGTTTGAAACCTGGCAGATAGCTACTGAATTGATAAAAAACAACCGTGTTGATCTATCCTCTATTGTTACCCATGAATTGAAATTTGAAGATTGGGAAAAAGGCATAAAAAAAATGCTTGATGGAAAAGCTGGTAAAGTAGTTCTTGATATAGAATAAATAACTGGAGGTGTTACTGTGTTTCAATTCACTGAATTTAAAGAAGAACTGAAAAAACTTGAAGAAAGCGGCTTATTAAACAGAATCAGAACACTTGAAACCCCTCAGGGCGCATGGTTGAAAGTAAATGGGAAAAAGGTTCTGAACCTTTGTTCCAACAATTATCTAGGACTGGCTTATGACGAAAGGTTAAAGAAAGCAGCAAAAGATGCAATAGACAAATGGGGTGTCGGTCCAGGTGCAGTTCGTACAATTGCAGGAACAATGACAATCCACGAAGAACTCGAAAAAGCTCTTGCTGAATTCAAAGAAGTTGAAGATACCCTTGTTGTTCAAACAGGTTTCAACGCAAACCAGGCAGTGATTCCAGCAATCACAACAAAAGAAGATGCAATTCTATCTGACGAACTTAATCATGCCAGTATTATCGACGGTGTACGATTATCTAAAGCGAGTCGTTATGTCTGGAAACATAGAGATGCAAACGATCTTGAATCCAAACTGAAGGAAGCAAAAGATGCTGGAGCAAAAAAATTACTGGTTATTACAGATGGCGTATTTTCAATGGATGGAGACCTGGCTCCGCTTCCAGAGTTAGCTGAGAAATGCAAAAAATATAACGCCATATTGATGGTAGACGACGCCCATGGCGAAGGAGTATTGGGTAGCCATGGAAGAGGTATAGCCAATCATTTTGGTGTAAATAAAGATGTAGACATTGAGGTGGGTACCTTATCCAAGGCTTTCGGCGTTGTAGGTGGCTTTGTTGCTGGAAGTAAAACCCTTATTGATTTCCTCAGACAAAGGGCAAGACCTTTCCTGTTTAGCAGTTCACTTTCACCAGCTGAAACAGCTGCTGCACTTGAATCAGTCAGAACATTAAGCGAAAGCGATGAACTCGTTAGAAAATTGTGGAACAATGCTAAATATTTCAAAACAAAGATGAAAGAACTTGGTTTTGATACCGGTCACAGCGAAACACCTATTACACCTGTTATGCTATACGATGCAAAGTTGTCAAGTGACTTCAGCTCAAAACTCTTTAATAAGGGTATTTTTGCGCAGTCAATAGGCTATCCAACAGTACCAAAAGATAAAGCAAGAATCAGGGTCATGATAAGCGCAGCACATTCAAAAGATGATCTTGATTACGCTATAGAAAGATTTGAAAAGATTGGAAAAGAACTGGAAGTAATTTAACCGTTATTTAACTTTTAGTATTAGTATTGTTTGACATATTGTTTATTATGTAGTTATCATTATAAACATCTTGCAGGATTTTATTCTGCAAGGTGTTTTAGTAAATTATCAATAGGTACAAATGGAGGACACATGATACTAAACATCATCTTATTATTAGTTGGAATAATATTGCTTGTAAAAGGTGCTGATTATTTAGTAGAGGGTTCAGCCGCAATTTCCAAAAAGTTAGGTGTTTCTGAATTATTCATTGGACTTACTGTCGTCGCCTTTGGAACAAGCGCACCGGAACTCGCAGTTAGTGTAAGTGCTTCACTCAAAGGATCAGGTGGAATCGCAATAGCAAATGTTCTTGGTTCTAATGTTGCAAATATCGCATTGGTATTGGGATTCACAGCAATTTTTTCCCCAATTTCTTTTCGAAAATCAACTTTTAGATCAGAAATACCTTTCGTTATTCTCACTTCGATTGCAACAGGTATGCTTTTGCTCAATGATAACTACATCCTTGATAGGTTTGAAGCTGTTGTTCTCCTTGCTTTCTTTATCATTTTCATGGACTACCTTTTCAGTATGGCAAAAAAAGACAGAAAATTTCAAAAGGATCTGGTTTCGCAGGGTGTTGACAAAGAAGATCTCTCCAGACTGGAAAAAAATATTGCTCTGGCCTGGTTGTCAACCATCGGTGGAATAATCGCTGTTGTATCAGGTGGAAATTTTGTAGTAAATTCAGGTACATTTCTGGCTCAGAGTTTTGGCGTCAGTGAAACATTAATAGGTGTAACTATAATCGCTGTAGGAACATCCCTTCCCGAACTTGTTACTTCAATAGCAGCAACCATCAAAAAATCGCAGGATCTTGCAGTTGGTAATATTCTCGGCTCAAATGTATTTAATCTGCTTCTTGTTTTGGGAACAGCTTCATCAATAAAAACAATACAGGCTGATAGACCTGTATTGATAGATATAGTTATTGCTACATCCCTTGTCATTCTTTTGCCTGTTATCAGCTTCAAAAGAAAAAAACTGGGACGAATTGGTGGCATAATTTTATTTTCGATTTACATATATTACATTTACAACAGTATAATATTAGGATAAACAAGAAATCAAAACAAACTATTTATGCCAGCTGAATACACTTTCAACGGGTTTGCGTTTTCTGCCTGTGATTTCACCTTTTTGACTCTTTTCATCGAGTAACGAAGATTCACCCTGATAACCAGTTGCTATTACTGTTATCAAAACAGAATCATCAGGTAAATCAAGAGTTTTCTCAAACTTTTTTGGTTTATACCCTGCAATGGGATGTGCCAATAAACCCATTTTTGTAGCCTGGGTGAGCAACATTCCTACAGCAAGTCCTGTATCAAAAAGATAGTAGCTACGGTTGTCACTGAGATCACAGTCATCTTCCTGTCTTGAATAAACAATAAGTAAAACCGGCGCTTTATGCATCCATTTATTTCCATCAGGAATGTATTCATGAAGCTTTTCAAGTGTTTCCATATCATCCACTGCAACAAAACGCCATGGTTGTTTGTTGAAGCACGATGGTGCTAAATGGGCTGCCTTTATTAACCGTTCAATATCCTTTCTTAGAACCTTTTCTTCTCTAAAGGATCTTCGTGCCCGCCTTAAAGATATGGTCCTACTTAATAGTTTGTCACTTATGACAAGTCTGTCTGCTGTTTTGGTGATTTCAACAACCCGCTTCTCATTGTTAACAGATTTCCAGTAACCACGTTTTACTCCCCAGCGATCGAACAGTAATACCATATTATCGATTACACCGCTCTCATCAATTAATAAATGTTTTAATTCATCAGGCTTTCTCCATGAATAAAATTGTAATGATAGTTCTTCCGAATTTTTGTAATGTGAAATATTTTCTGGTGGCAGTTCAGTGATAACAAAAATCTGAATATCATTTTTCTTTAAAATATCGATTTTTTTATCAAAACAACCCAGCATTTTTTTGTTATTTTTTGAATCGAGATCTTTAACATAAATAACTAAAGAATATCGACCTTTTATAAATTCGCTATCGATTGTCTTACTGTTTTCATCTTTTAAAGTAAAATCAAATGACACTCTAGATAAACCGGTAACACCTTTATCTCTTAAATTCATTCAAAAGGCCCTCAAGTGTGTTTATTCCTCATTAATGACTCTTTTAAGGGCGCTTTTTTCTGGTACATAATCAATCAATTAAGAATAAAATACAATGCTATCTTTCTCGACATTTATGGCTATACAAACTGTATCTTCCAATTTTTCTGGAGGATTCTCCGCATCTTTCTTAGAAAAAACGGAAACTTCTGCCAGACTCTTTAAATAACCGGCAACTTCATCATCAAATCGTGTATTTTCTTCATTTGACTCAAATTTTCCAAGAATTTTCCTGAATGTTTCACCATGCTCCCTTTCCTGTTCTGCAAGTCTGTTAAATAGTTCTTTTCTTTCTCCTTCCGTTCTGTCTGCCAGTTTTTTGTAAAATGAGTAACCCGTACCTTCAACCTTCAGTGCGATTCCAACAACTCATTAATGTCGATCATTTCTCAACCTCCTCCAAAAGTATTTATACAATTATAGCACTGAAATTTTTGCATTAAATGCCATGATTTTTTATTTAATAGACTCTTTAAAATGGTATAATAAACGAAAAATGGAGGTGATAGTGTGTTGAGGGAAGTCAAAACCAAAAAAGCTCCTCTTCCAGTTGGTCACTACTGCCAGGGTATAATTTATAATAAACTGATGTTTGTCTCTGGCCAGATACCCCTCGACCCTTCTACAGGTACTTTGAAGGAAGATTTTGAAGGTGCTTGCAAACAGGCTTTAAACAATATAATAGCTGTTGTTGAAGCAGGTGGTTCATCATTAAATGAAATTATCAACGTTAAAATATATATAACCGACATAAGTCTCTTTTCACAGGTAGACAGGATATTCAAACAGTATTTTGGAAATCATAGACCTACCAGAGCTGTGATAGGAGTTTCAGAATTACCAAAAAATGCACCAATTGAAATTGAAGCCACAGCTGTTATTGAAGATTAGATCGTAAGGAGGAGTAAAATGAACTATATAGTTGAATTACCAGACGGTTCGATAATGGAATTTGATCATAAGGTTACACCAAAAGATGTTGCCCTTGAAATTTCCAAAGGTCTTGCTAAAAGGGCAATTGGCGCAAAAGTTAATGATTCATTATGGGATTTAAATAGAGAATTGCCTGAAAGATCCAAAGTTAAACTCATATTGGATAACGACAACGAAGCTGCTGAATTCTACAGACATACAATGTCACATATACTCGCCCAGGCAGTTAAGCGAATCTACGGGGACAATAATGTAAAGCTTGGTATTGGCCCTGTTATAGAAAATGGTTTCTATTACGATTTCGATCTTGGTGAAATAAGCATTTCGGAAGAAGATTTGGAGAATATCGAAGAAGAAATGAATAAAATTATCAAAGAGGATCTTCCAATTGAGCGCACAGTAATGAACAAGGAAAAAGCCATAGAATACTTAGAAAAGCTTGATGAACCTTACAAGATTGAGCTTGTGAAAGATCTTGATGCAGAAACGGTTAGCTTTTACAGACAGGGCGAGTTCATTGATCTGTGCAGGGGCCCTCATATGCCCTCTACTGGCTCAATAAAATATTTTAAGCTGATCTCCGTTTCAGGCGCTTATTGGAGAGGCGATGAAAGAAATAAGATGATACAGCGTATATATGGTGTTGCATTCTCAAAAAAATCACAGCTTGAAGATTATCTTAAGATGATTGAAGAAGCTAAAAAAAGAGATCACAGAAAGCTTGGGCCACAACTCGGGCTGTTTTTAATTAACCATGAATACGCCCCTGGCATGCCACTGTTTCAGTATGGCGGAACGGTTATGTTAAACGAACTTATGGAATTTTCCAGAGAAATGCACAAGAAAGATGGTTACAAAGAAGTGACCACACCTCACATAATGAACCGTGAACTTTGGTTAAAATCAGGTCACTGGGATCACTACAGAGACAATATGTTTTTTACAGAAAAGGAAGAGCAAGAATATGCGGTTAAGCCCATGAATTGTCCGGGACACATCTTGCTTTACAATGCAGATACCGTTAGTTATAAGAATCTTCCTATAAGAATGTTTGAATTTGGCAAGGTACACAGATATGAGAGAAGCGGCGTGTTACATGGATTGTTCAGAGTAAGAGGATTTATTCAGGATGACGCTCATATTTTCTGTACTCGCGATCAACTGGTAGATGAACTCAGTGGAGTAATAGAGTTTGTCGACAAAATATACAGCCCGTTTAATTTTGAATATAGAGCTGAATTGAGTACTAGGCCTGAAGATTATATGGGAGAAGTAGAAATTTGGGATATAGCTACAGAAGCTTTAAAAGAATCTCTTGATAAAACTGATTTAAATTATGTAATCAATGAAGGCGAAGGTGCTTTTTACGGCCCAAAAATTGATTTTCATATAAAGGACTCACTGGGTAGAGAGTGGCAGTGTGCAACAATTCAGCTAGATTTTCTAATGCCAGAAAGATTTGATCTTACTTATGTCGGATCAGATAACAAAGAATATAGGCCAGTTATGATTCACAGGGCGATTTTTGGTTCTCTTGAACGATTTTTGGGAATCCTAATAGAACACTACGGTGGTGCTTTTCCAACTTGGATTGCACCAACTCAGGTAGCATTTTTGCCCATTGCAGATAGACATATAGATTATTGTAACGACGCTGCCAAAAAGCTTTTTTCACAGGGCATCAGAGTAGAAGTTGACGACAGACAGAAATCAACCAACTTCAAAATACGTGAAGCGCAGCTGAAGAAAATTCCCTACATGGTTATTGTTGGAGATAATGAAGTCGAAAATGAAAATCTTACGGTTCGATTGCGAAGTGGAAAAAATTTATCAGGTATTGGTTTTTCAGAATTTGTTGAGAAGTTGTTGACCGAAATAGAAAATAAGCAAGCACACTCAATATTTGAATGAATACCTCCCCGTGCGGGAGGTATTTGTTAATTAGGGGGGATTCCTTTGAATATAATCGACATATTACCAGTAGCAAGGGGCAAAGTACCCGCAGACATCATTCTAAAAAACTGCAGAATAGTAAATGTTTTTAGCGGAGAAATTGAGAAAAACAATATTGCTCTTTTTAGAAAACGTATTGCTGGAATCGGTGATTACAATGATGGCAAAAAGACAATCGATGTTAATGGTGCCTATGTTGTTCCAGGACTTATAGACGGCCATTTACACATTGAATCTTCAATGCTATCTCCTGTAGAATTCGCGCGTACTGTTCTTCCAAAAGGTACGACAACAGCTATTGCTGATCCTCATGAAATAGCAAATGTTCTCGGCCTTGATGGTGTTGAGTATATGCTAAAGTCAACAGAAGGAATACCGCTTAATTTATACATCATGCTTCCCTCAGCTGTTCCCGAGTCAGGTATGGTAACAAGCGGGGCATCAATTTCTGTTATGGACATGATAGGTTTTGTTGAAAAACACCCCCGTGTTCTTGGTCTTGGTGAGGTAATGAACTATCCTGGAGTAATAAACGGTGATGAAGCCACAATAGCAAAAATTGAACTATTAAGACATAAATACAAAAAGATAGACGGTCATATACCAGGTATCAAGGGTAAAGATTTGAATGCATATATAACCGCTTTTATTAAATCTGATCATGAGTGCACAACCGTAGATGAAGCAAAGGAAAAACTTTCCAGAGGTATGCAGATCCTTATAAGAGAAGGAAGTGTAGCCAGAAACCTTCTACCACTGCTGCCTTTAGTTAATGAAAAAACATATCCCTTTATATCTTTCTGTACTGATGATAAACAGCCAAATGATATTTTGAATGAAGGACATATAGACTACATGATAAGAAAGTCCATCGAATGGGGTTTAGATCCAATTACTGCAATAAGAGCATCAACGATCAACACAGCACGACATTACAATTTGAGGTCAATGGGAGCTGTTGCACCTGGATATAAAGCAGATTTACTTATCGTAAACGACTTAGATAAATTTGATGTATCATTTGTTATGAAAGATTCACAAATTGTAGCTAAGGATGGAAAATTAATAAAAGATATTGGCGATAAAGTTAAGGCAGATAGCAATGTAGAGGTTTTTAGATGCCCTCATTTTGAATCCAGCGATTTTGTAGTAAAATCTAAGGATAAACCTGTACGTGTTATTGAATTGCAGGGTGAACAGGTTTTTACACATCAGAGAATTGAAGAACCAGCGGTCAACAATGGAAATATCGTCACTGATCTTGATAGAGATATCCTTAAGCTGGCAGCAATTTGCAGATACAGCAAACGAAAACAATACACTATGGGGCTTGTCAGCGGTACAGGTCTCAAAAAAGGTGCTGTAGCAACCTCTGTTGGACATGATGCGCATAATCTATCCGTTATGGGCGTCAATGAAGAAGATATGGCAACTGCAGCAAACAGGGTAATCGATTTGAAGGGCGGTCTCGTTATTGCGGAATCTGGAAAAATAATTGAAGAACTGCCTTTACCTATTGCCGGGTTGATGTCCGAATTTTCCGGTAAAAAAGTCGCAAAAAAACTAGGAGAACTAAAAGATGTTTTGGAGAGCTATGGCTGTATTTTACCCGATCTTTTCATGGCTCTTTCATTTGTTCAGCTCTCGGTTATCCCTGAACTCAAAATAACAACAAACGGTCTTGTGAATGTTACTGAAGGAAAATTTGTTTCACTTTTCGTAGAAGGGGATTGATATGGGGAAACATTCAACTGTTATAGGTAAGAAAACAAAAAGAGTTGATTCATTACAGAAAGCAAAGGGGATCGCACTGTTTGCAGATGATCTTCACTTCGATAGAATGCTTCATTGCTGTCTCGTACTTGCAAAAACTGCTCACGGAATTTTAAAAGATCTGAATTATCAAAAGGCTCTGAGCACTGATGGAGTTGTAGACGTTATTACTCATGAAGATATCCCCGGAGATAACCAGATTGGAGAAGTTTTTGACGATATGCCATGTATTGTTCCCATTGGAGGTAAAGTTCGTTATTATGGCGATGTTGTAGCCATAGTTGTTGCAAAAACACGTGAAGCAGCTGAAGAAGGAGCAAGAAAAGTAAAAGTAGATGTAGAAGATTTGGAGCCTGTTTTTACACTTGAACAGGGTGTAGATAACAAGATTAAAATCCATGAGAATACAAATATTGCTATACATAAATGCATTCGAAAAGGTGATATAAATGAAGGATTCGAGAATTCGTCTCATATTTTCGAAGATGATTTCTATGCATCTTACCAGGAACACGCCTATCTGGAAACGCAGGGAGTTGTTGTTGTTCCAGATATTGATTATGGATATACAGTTTATGGTACAATGCAGTGCCCTTATTATGTTCAAAAGCATGTTTCAAGAGTGCTCAACAAACCTTTCAATCATATTCGAGTTATACAATCCGAAACCGGTGGAGCCTTTGGTGGCAAAGAAGACGTTCCATCATATGTCGCAACTTACGCAGCAGTTGCCTCTTACAAAACAAATCGACCCGTAAAACTAATATATTCTCGTGAAACAGATATTCAAACCACTTCAAAAAGACATCCCATACAGTCTCACTATAAAATCGGCGTAGATAACAATGGTAAACTGGAATCCATGGAAATCAAAGCATATATGGATATGGGAGCATATGCGACACTTTCACCCATTGTAATCTTTAGATCACTGGTTCACGCAGCAGGAAGCTATGAGATACCAAACGTTTCTGTGGACATATACGGTGTTTATACAAACAAAATTCCATGTGGCGCTTTCAGAGGATTTGGAAGTCCGCAGGTTCTATTTGCTGTGGAATCAATGATGGACGAAATATCTGAGAAAATTAATGTTGATCCCATAGATTTAAGATTAAAAAACACATTAAAAAAAGCGAGTAGGACTTCAACAAACCAGTTGTTAGAAGAAAGTGTTGGTGCTGAAAAGACTTTGAAGAATGTGTCCAGGATATCAAACTGGGAACACTTAAAAGAAGAGGTTAAAGAATTCAATGATAAAAATGATGACAGGAAAAGAGGACTGGGAGTTTCTCATATCTTTTACGGTGTGAGTCTGGGTGCTGGTGGTCAACACCTTGACGCTTCTGGGGGCCATGTGCAGTTAGATTCAGATGGAACGGTAAATGTAAGAATTGGTGGTACAGAAATGGGGCAGGGTGCAAAAACAGTTATTGCACTTATCGCTGCTGAAGAACTGGGAATAGATACAGATTTTATCAATGTGCACCAGCCCGATACAGCCTTTGTTCCTGACAGCGGACCAACCGTTGCCTCACGTACTACAATATACTCAGGAAATGCAGTTAGACAGGCATGTATTGACTTAAGAACAAGATTATTAGAATTGTTTTCGAATATGTTTGGTTCGGAATTATCAAATATTATTTACTCTGACAATTATTATTACGACAACAACGGAAACAAATTATCCTTCATCGAACTGATTACTGAAGCTTCGAAAAGAAATGTGAAACTTGTTGAAACAGGTTGGTACAAAACACCCAGTTTACGTTGGGATGAAAAAACCGGTCAGGGAGAAGCATACATTGTCTATTCATACGCCAGTCAGATAGTGCTTGTTGAGGTAGACATGATCACAGGATTAACCAGCGTGATTAAGGGTTTCACAAGTCATGACGTTGGAAAAGCACTCAATCCAGAAGGCGTCGTTGGACAAATTCAGGGTGGATTTGTTCAGGGAATGGGTTATGCAATCTATGAGGATTTAAAGATAAAAAATGGAAAGATTATGACTGACAACTTTAATACATATATTATTCCCACAATAAGGGATATTCCGGAAATTCTTGAAGTAGATATTGTAGAAGATCCTTATTCACAGGGCCCCTATGGAGCAAAGGGTATTGGCGAACCTTCATTGATGCCCACACCTGCAGCCATAGCGAATGGAATTTCCAGAGCTATTGGGAAACGTGTCAAAAGAATACCTGCTACTTCAGAATACATACTAAAATTAATTAAGGAGGATAGTTAATGAAGAAATTTGTTTTAGGACCAACATTTGAAGAAATGCTTCATCCTGAAAAAATTAATCCAGATATTCGTAAAAAGGCATGGGAAATGCGAAATAAGGATCCTCTCGATCCGATTAATCTTTACAACATTACATGGAAAAATGTCAATAATGAGGTTTATTACGTCGTTTTACCAAAAGAATTAACCGGCGTTGAGGCAAATATAATTTACCTTTATGGTTCTGAATTTCCAAGTGAAAGTCATAAAGTGGGTGCCACATATTCCATTTTGATGGAACTTGTTCTAAAAGGGGAAGTTGATCCCAGCTACCATACTCTCATTTGGCCTTCTACTGGAAATTACGGCATCGGTGGAGCCTGGGTAGGATGCAGGATGAAGTTTGACACAGTAGTTATTCTCCCGGAAGAAATGTCTAAAGAACGCTTTGATTTAATTGAAGAATATGGAGCCAGAGTAATAGCAACACCCGGTTGCGAATCCAATGTTAAAGAAATATATGACAAAGCAAAGGAACTGAAGGCTGCAGACCCCGATCGTGTCAGGATACTCAACCAGTTTTCCGAATTTGGAAACTATAGGTTCCATTATTACGTTACGGGAAATACCATACTGGAATTAATGAAACAGCTGAAACTCGGTAATGGTCGAATAGCTGCTGTTGTAGCCGGGGTAGGTTCCGGTGGAACCATTGCCTGTGGAGACAGAATAAAAGAAGTTTTTCCCGACACAAAAAACGTAGCCCTTGAACCAATACAGTGTCCCACGATTTCACTTAATGGCTACGGAGGACATGATATACAGGGTATTGGAGACAAGCATGTCACATGGATACACAATGTAATGAATAATGACGCAGTTGTCGCCGTTGATGACATTGAATCAAAGAAAATGCTTCAGGTTCTAACAGATCCTGTTGGAAAAACATTCCTTAAGAAACTTCTTAAGGATAAAGATGTTGAAGTATTATCAAAGACACTTGGTATCTCAAGTGTGGCTAACATTATCGGCGCAATAAAAATGGCAAAATACTACAACATGACCTCTGAAGACAATATTGTAACCATCGCAACAGATAATATTGATCGCTACAGAACGGTAATGGATCAGTTGACAAAGGATTACGGAGAATTAACTGAAAGTGAAGCAAAACACCGCTATGAATCAATGTTCCTTGATGCAAAAACAGACTGGATATTTGAGGGCACCATGGACAACAGAAAACGCTGGCACAACTTAAAGTACTATACATGGGTAGAGCAGCAAAATAAAACCGTCGAAGAACTCGATTCACAAAAAACCAAAGAATTCTGGAAAAAAGAACAAAACGAAGTACAAAAAATCGATAAACTATTGCTGGAATATCGCAAGGAAAATTAGAAATACTTCCATAAAAATGCCCTGTATCCTAAAAAGATACAGGGTTTGTTAATACATTTCTAATCAATGTACACTATTCCTTATTGCTTCTGAATCACCAATAACAAAATATTTAAAACCTTCTCGGCTTCTCGCTATTATATTCTCCTCTAGAGATGTAGGAGTACAATAGAGGAGGCAGTCAGAAGAAAGAGAGGAACTTCCTTGAGATTCACCAATGAGTGACTTGCCTTCATTCTCCCTCTTCCTTTCTGGGAGTACAAAAGGACCTATAGTGGGATATCCGGGGAAACCCAGGAACGCTACATCAATTGAACTGTACTCATTTGGTCAAAGTACTTTCATGCTTGCTATTCTATGGAGAAAGAGAAATCATTTAAGATTACAGATAATGTAGAAGGTTTTGAGAAATTACTAGAAACAGTGACAAAAGATGCTGTTTTTGTAATTGAGGAAACTTTCAACAGGATCAGCGATTATTTATTACAAAAAGAGAGAAGGGTTTATCTGTTGGAACCAAAGAGGTCAAAAGAAGCGAGAGAATATCACTCCAATGG
>JAYEJL010000146.1:0-9057 GCA_034660555.1 Thermotogota bacterium | reverse complement strand
TTAAAACAAACAAAACAATTAAAAAGACTGTTTAAAAATAATGATATCAATCTTCAGTTCTGTAATATGTTCTCTATTTTAATCCTACATGGGAAAAGACGTTACTCAATACTCAATGCAATAAAATTTTATTTTAAATATTGGAGGTAAATAGTAGCAAGTATAAGTAAGTAGCCTGGCATTGTAGGATATAAGATGGATATAGTGCAATGGTTAACGGTTGCATTGTATAGAGTTTGACTTTGATAGATACTAATATAGTTTATAGTATTATTTTATTTTATAGTATTATTTTAATTTTATTTTATGTTAGTTTATAGAGCGAGCGGAGACGGGCACATTTGATGATTGACGCAATTATGTAATCATATGATGATATAATCATTTAATCATATGATGATTAAACAATAGTATCACCTTGTTATATTATTACATACTATACTGCAATATATACTAATATAGTTATATTAAATCATACAATAAAGCTTAAAGTTTACATAATATACTTTATAAGACGTAGAAGCCCCTCACTTAATCAGCAAATACTGGACACGCTGTAATCATACTGAGTCTCGACCACAAAATTTTACATAGAAAAAAACACTAAATACATTCCCATTACATTACCATTACATTACACCACCATTCCCATTCCATAAACCATTACACCACAACACAACAAAGCTGAATCCACTTATAGGAAAAATAGAAAAAAGACACTTTACAGCATTCTACGCATACATTGTTCTATGCTTTCATATTTTACTTGATCTTTTTAGTACGTATAAAGTAATATATAAAATGAAAGGGAGGGAATAAACATGAAAGACTGTAATAATCAATTTGGTTCATTGTCAGTGTCAAGAGGAAGGGAAGAAGGGATGCCTTTATATGAATGGGCTCCTATTCCTCTCTGTAATGAAGAAGAGTGTCCTTTAAGTGCAAGATGTCCTTATACTGAATGCCGGAGGACTCATTGCAGAGTTATTAAAGGGATAGTGTCTTCCGCAAGTAATAATATATTGAATAACCATGGATTAAAACTTACCAATTCACAAAAGAACAGAATTGGTCAGCATCTTATGCCCTTGTATATTGCTCTTGCACGTATGTATGTTCTTGAAGCTGGTCTTTTATCACCTCAAGTTGAAACTAAAACAGGAGTGAAGATGCATTCTGTGTATAAAGAAATTAGGGAAACGTTAAGGTCTATTGATATGGTCTGGAAGAATATAGGACTAATTGATAATCCTGTTAATGAAAGTGATTTTGATAATTATTATGACAATATGGAAGCAGAGGTGCAAGCAGAGTTAAAAGAGACACAAAAGAAAGTTAAATTAAATAAGAGGAAATTAAAATGATAAGAGCAAAGAATGAAATTAATCAATTTGGTTGTAATTGTGGAATATACGCTATTTCGTTAGAACATGCTTTAACTTGTCCCATGAAAAGTTCTTTTTTACTTAGTTGTCCAATAGAAAGGGTGAAAGAGAACTTTACTCGTTTTGGTTATGGTGAATCTGTTACCCCTCCTAATTTAGAGGCTATTAAAGAGTCTGGTAATAAAATGGCAGAAATGATGCAGTGTGATTGTGGTCATTGGTTTCCAAGATGGGAATATTATAGATGTCCTTCTTGTTGGAAAGGACACTAAATATGAAAAAAAGGGATGTTATTTTAAGGAAGCTGGATATTATCTTTGCACAACAGAAGAAAGGAAATTAAAATGATAAGTAAAAATGTTATGAAAACAGCGGAATCTGATAATGATATTTTCTATCGTGTAGTTTGTGGTTGTGGCAGTAATGAGCACGATATAGGTATTCATTTTGAGATAGAAGATAATATACCACATACAGTTTTCCTAAATTTTTATAAGAAAGTAGCTTGGTGTTCTAATTGGGGAGATTTGAATTTTTTTGAAAGAATGTGGCATCGTATAAAAGCATCTATTGTAATGTTGTTTACAGGATATATTGATACAGAAGAATCCTTTATTATAGATACAGATAATATTGATGGTCTTATGGAAGCTTTGAAAGAGGGGAAAGAATACATAGAGAAAGGTCCTTAAATGAAAAGAATGGTAAAAAGAAGAAAAAGGATAGAACTGCCAAAGAAGATAGGTTACAGAGATGGTGGGGAAGGAATGATAAAATGGTGCAATGACTATATCTTTGTACCTATCTATCCTGAAGGTTCTGATGTTGCAGTGTGGTATTCAATAGGGAATCTTCCTTCTGAACCAAATCCTGAGACTGGAAAATCATATAAGAGTATATGGGAAAACCAGCATAGAATATTAAAAGAAGCTCTCAGGATGGAAAATAAGAGATTCGTTTATTCTAATATAGTATTCTGCTGGCAGAGAGGGGAGGGTAAGAGCTTAATAGCCTGTCTTATTCAGTTATGGAAGTTCTTTAACTGGCCTAGACAACAGATAATGCTTGGTGCTAATTCTAAAGACCAGATAAAATTTGTTCATTTTGATATTATGAAAGATATAATTCTTTTTAGTCCTAAATTATTAAGAATAGTTGGCGGGAAGAAAAATCTGCAAGAAAAGGAAATCCGCATTAAAGATGCAAAAGGAAATGTTCGTTCATTAATCCGTTCTATATCCTCTTTTACTGGTATTGTATCAAATATTACCGGTTACACTTTCTCAGAAATATTTGATATGAAAAATCCTAAGTTCTATACACAGCTCGATGGCAGTATTCGTAATATCCCAAATGCTCTGGGGGTTATTGATTCAACTGTTTCTTCAAAGACTCACGTACTTTATACTTTGTATGAGAATGCAAGGAAAGGGAAAACCAAAAAAGTTTACTTTTCATATAGGTGTTCCAGGCATGGTGACCTTGCTGATTACTGGAATCCTTATATGACAGAAACACAGCTTTCTGATTATAAAGCTAAGTTTCCTTTCGGCGATTTTGAGCGTTATTTCCTTAATCTGTGGAGTGCTGGAATACAAAGGATATTTACAGATGAAATGATTGAAGGAACAAAAATGATTGGTGCTGATGGTGAATTGTTAAATCAGAGCAAAATGCATCAGTTATTAAAAGAGAAAAACCATCTTATAGAGGTTGTAAAGAAAGTGGAAGAGAAGGGTTTTGAAGATGGGGTTTTAGAGACAGAGGAAAAGATAACTAAATTGTACAACAGATTTAAACCAGTAAATAGCATCTATTCTTTGAAGGATAAGTTCAGCAATATTCAAATGGCAACTATGGAAGACTTAATGGAATTAGGGAACTTGTTTGATACTGACTGGTCTATTTTAACAGGAGCAGACTTTGGTGACCCTTTAGCTGTTAGAGGGCTTGCTCGTTCTGTTATTACTGTTATGGCAAAAGGACTTCCTCATAGTCGTTCAAGACCATTTACTATTTTAACTGATATTGCCCCTAAATATATCTATTTTATGTTACATGTTGCTCTTATTGATAATCACTCTGCTGATACTGCTAAAGAGATTCTTGAAGAGATTCACGATGAGTTTGATGGTATTGATACGTTTTGTGGTGAGCGTTATAGATTGGAGAACTTTGAGAATTGGTGTAAAGATAGAGATATAGGATTTGAATCTGTGTATCCTAACTATGAAAGACAGAAGGAAGCATTTAAGGAACTTCTGCTTGCTGTGAAAGAAGGAAGATGGAAATGCCCATCACTTGCTATAGAAGGGTCAAAGAAGGAAGATATAAGAGATGAAGAAATGGAAGTTTTTGATCATAATATGAAGGAAAATGAAAAATCTGGTTGGTTTGGTAGTGGGGAAAAACTGGAGAAGTATGGAATACAGGATGACTTTGTTTTTTCTTCCGCATGGACGATGTATGGAGGAAAAGCATTGGGTGTTGATGATTTTAGAGCAAGAAATAGAAGTATGTTTTTTGGTTTATCTGTTCCTCAAAAAGGGTTGTTAGGGAATTATGCTTGACAAACAATAAAAATTAATATAAAGGGCTAATCTATGAAAATGAAACAAGAAGAAATTTTTAAATATTTGGAAGATATGCCGGACGAAGTCTTATCCTCTATTCAGTTTTCTATGCCATGGCAATATGGGAATGAAGACTTGAATGAGAAGGATGCTGATGGTTTTTCTACTTCAAGTGCTGTAAGTAGGGAAGATAGTTCTTACTCGAGGAAAGTACTGCAAGAAGAGTGCTTCAGACGCTTTCATAAGAACCCTCATGTGAATACTTCAGTAAGGGGTCTTGTAGGAAGATTGACAGGACTTGGTTTTGAGATAACATCAGAGATATTTGATATACAACAGGCGATTGAGGAGATTGAACTTGACCCTCGAAATCGTCTTTATAATTTTTGGCCTAAGTATGTTGGTAGAATGAATATTGAAGGTGAATTGTTTCTTATATTAACTTGTCATTCAGATGGATTTGTTGAAATAGACTTTTTAGACCCTGGTATGCTTTCAGCGAGTGGAGAGGATGATACTGGAATCATTTTTCACCCTGATAAGACAGTTATGCCTCTTTTTTACATAATTGACCTTGCTGGAGGGGGAAAAAGACAAATACCAAGCATTTTTATTGCCAGATACCCCGAATTGATCAAAATAGCTTCTGAAAGTCAACATTTTGACTCAAAATTACAGTCAAGAAGCAAAAGTAGGAAGAAAATCTTTAAGAAATTCAAGGATTTCCGTCAATTTGTTGTCTCTTTTGACAAAGGTTTTGTTACTCGTAGAGCTATTTCTTATCTTAGAACCACTCTTGAATGGATAAATCATTACGAAAATTTGAAGAAATATGAGATTGACCATAAGAAATCGTCTGGAGCTTATGCTTGGATAGTGACAATGGAAGATGCAAAAGCGTTTAAGATGTGGTTAAGCCTGTCTGCTGAGGATAAAAGAAAAACTGGTATTTTGTCTAAAAAGACGCCAGGTGGCACTATAGTTCTTCCTCCTGGGATGAAAATGGAAGCAAAGAACCCTAATTTGACTTCTATACGAGAGCAAGATACGGATATTCTCCAAATGGTAGCAAGTGGACTTAATGAACCTGATGATATTCTTACTGGTACAAATAAAGGAACATATGCCTCTGTTAAAGCTTCAAGGGGACCAATGTCGGATAGAACTGCTGATGAAATAGCTTTTTTTGATAGATGGCTGAAATATGACTTTTGGTCTGCTGTGTTCTTCTTAAAAGGGGAAATGGGGAAGTTCCCTAAGCATTTTTCAGTTAGAGAAGCAGTTGGCTTTGACAATAGCAAGAAACCAATATTTAGGAAAATAAAGAAACGTCCTGAGCAGTTAATAGATGTAACTTATCCTGTGTCTGAAACGATTGATTTTGAAGGAAGAGCAAAAGGTTTGCTTGGAGTCAAACATGGTCCCGTAGCAGAACAAGCAGGAATTGCTAACTCCGAAGTTGCAAAGCGTCTTGGTTTTGGTGGTTATGGTCGACAACGATTGAGGAAAGCCACTGAAGATGAAAAATACCCTGAACTTGTTTATGAGCAGGGGGTTGATGCTGAATCAGCTCAAGAAAAAGCAGAAGGAGAAAAACCAAAAGAAAAGAATGCTAAGAAGGAAACTAACAAGGAGACTAACAAGGAGACTAACAAGGAGAAATAATCATGGCAACGAAAAAAGTTCCAAGAGGTGCATTAAGAGTTTTAGAGATGGGAGAAGGGTGCAATGCTTTTACTGAATTTTTTGGTGAAGGGGATGAGAAGAAGCCTAAGCTAAAAATGACAGCTTATAGTGGTGGAATTATAAAAGACCACTGGTATTGGGGGGATTTAGCTCTTGACTTGAGTGGAATGAAATTTAATGCAAAATTCCCTATTCTTGAGAATCATGATACGAACAGGAAAATTGCTTTTACAGATAAACCTATTTTAAGTAATGGAAGACTTGAAATAAATCCTGATACAACAAAATTTGTTGATACAGAGGTAAGTGCAGAGTTTCAGAAACTTTCTGCTGAAGGATTTCCTTATCAGTCTTCTGTTTATGCCAACCCAACAGTGGTTGAAAGACTGTCTTCTGAGGATGCTTCTGTAGAAGTGAATGGAATTACTCTTAAAGGTCCCGGAACAGTTTTTCGTGAATGGGAGCTAAAAGAAGCTTCTGTCTGTGTTTTTGGATGGGACAGTAAAACAAACGCAACAGCTTTCTCAAAAGAGGAAGTTGAGATAGATATGGAAGAAAATGAAATTTTGGCTCAAGAAGAGCCAGAAGTTAAACTTAAACTAAGAAAGAAGGAGGTGACAACTATGACTAAAGAAGAACTGTTAGAGAAACACCCAGAATTGGTAGAGGAGATTCAGCTTGAGGCAAAGAAAGAGTCTGAAGTCGAGTTTGCAAAAAAAGAGACTGAGTTCTCAAAGAAAGAAGAAGATTTAAAGTCTGAGAACGAAAAACTCACTGATCGTACTCTTGAGCTTGAGAAGAAAGAGGCTATTCGTGCTGAGAATGAGCTGAGGAAATCTGCTGATAGCATCTGGACAAAGAAACTGTCTGAAAGTGATATCCCTGAGACATTGTTTGAGAAAGTACGTCAATATGTGTCTCATGTGAAATTTACTGAAGAGGGTATTCTTAATGTCGAGAAGTTTGGAGAGGCAGTGAATGCTGAGATTAAGGACTGGGAGAGTAGAGGTGTTACCTCCAAGGTCATTGGTGCTGGATTTACGGAAAAGACAGTTGATGAAACTGAATTAGCCAAAACTCAGAAAGGCATTGATGATGATGTTAATATGTTAAGAAAAAAGGTTGGTGAAAAACCTTTGGAAGAAAAATAAGAGGAGGTGATTGATTATGCCTATGGATATTCCACAAGTTAATTATGGATTGCAGACAGACTACAAACGTCTGTATTATTCCGAACCAGAAGCAGCATTAAAAGTTCCTGTAACAATTATGCCAGGTTATGGTAAGTTGGAACAGGGAACTGCATTAGCCTTAAATGGCTCTGCTGGTGGTCAGAAAGCAAAAGTTTTTCCTTATGACCCTGCTGCTGCACCAGATGGCAAGGCTGTTCGTCCTGCTGCTGCATTTTTGGTAACTGATTCTGGAACTTCATCCAATATACTTTATACCACATTGGATGATAGTTACAAGTTTGAAGTTGGCGATGATATCTATATTGAAGATGATACAACTACTGCTGAAAATCTTGGAGCTATTACGGCTATTGACCGCACTACATATACCAATAGAGCAGCTATTACAGTTACAAATGTTACTGGTAGTACAAGTTTTACAACTGCTCGTTTTGCTTATATTGCTGTTGAAGGATACGACACTTGTGTTGGTATTCTTGAAAAAACAGTGGATACAGGAACAGGTAGTTCAGCGAAAGGTGCTCTTAGTACTATGATTCTTGGTAATTGTGTGCTTTATAATGGAATGCTAACTAATTTTGACTCTGCGGCTATTACCGATTTATCGGCTGGCTCGTATGGTCAATATGTATATATCAGATAAAGGAGGTGATTTACTATGCCTACAGGCTCAAGTGATATATCAATTCTGAGGTTGGAAGTTCTTCAAAAGTTTATGGAGACTTTTATGTCACCTCCGAATTTGACACTAATGAATATTTTTGGCTCTTCAGCTTCCCCATCGAGTACAGTTAAATGGGAAAGTCAGAGAGGCGGTAGAGGAATGACTCCTTTTGTTCCGCCTGGAGCACCAGCTCCTACAACAGCCCCCCACGGGATTGCTAAACACTCTGCTGAAGCAGCCTATTGGAAAGAGAAGATGTACTTTGATGAAGAATTCTTGAACAATTTGAGAAAAGCAGGAACAACTGCTGAACATCAAAGTGCCGCTGCAACTTTGGCAAGGGAACTCGCCTTGCTTTCTAACCGGTCTAACCGTAGGAAAGAGTGGATGTTTGCCCAGATGCTTTTCAACGGCAGTTTTGACTATGCTGTAAAAGGGGGAGTTAAAGCGTCTGTTAATTATGATATTCCTGATGATCATAAAGTTACTCTTGCGAGTGCTTATAATTGGGATGATGGTGCAACTTCAGTCATTCTTAGTGATATTCAGGATGGTAAGAAGAAGATTTCTGATGACTGTGGAGGTATTGTTGACTTAGCAGTTTGTAATTCTACTGTCTTGAAATATATGGCAAATGATACTACCCTACGTGGCATTCTTCAGAAGAATGCCTTTGGTGATGGTGGTCTTTACAAAGGAAATCTGCATGATATTATTGGTGTGAATTCTAAAGTTTTGGGTGCCCTTTTGGACATTCCGAATTTTGTTATTTACGATGAACGCTATGAGATTCGTGCATGGTTGACTTCTGCTGTTTCCGTTGGGCAGTCCTGGGTTGAGGTCGATGATGTTTCCGACTTTGAAACAGGCCAGAAGATTCGTTTCTATGATGCAAGTGCAGGAACATATGAAGATCGCTGGATTTATGGTATTACTACTGAAACTAATATGATTCAGCTTTCTCAGGGTCTTTCATCTGCATACAAAGCAAGCGAAGATTACGTCACTATGGGTAAATGCTTCATACCAGATGATAAATTTGTTATGATGGCAACCAAAGTTGATGGACAGCCCATTGCTGAGTACAAAGAAGCTCCGTTTGGTCTTGCACGTCATTATGGTCAGTTTACTGATAAGAATGAGAAGTGGGACCCAGAAGGAGTTTATATTCGTGTTCAGGATAAGGGTATTCCAATTCTTTATCAAAGGGATGCAGTGTATATTCTGGATGTTAAGGAAACAACTGGTGATGCTCTTGTGACAACTACAACTACTACAACGAGTAGTTCAACAACAACAACTGCTCCTTAATAGCAGTTAAGAGAGAGGCAATCGACATGAAAATCGAAAAAGTACGTATAAGAAAAACATTGAAAGCTGGCAGTTCTGTTTGGCAAAAGGGAATGATTTTAACTGAACCTATTCCAAAAGCTATTCTCAATGAGATTTATTGTGATGCCAGCACAGTTGAAATTTTGAAACAAGGACGGGATGTTACAAGTAAGCCTGTTCTTGTTTCAAAAATGAAATTGAAAGAAGCTACAACAACAACTACA
>JAYEJL010000145.1:0-1774 GCA_034660555.1 Thermotogota bacterium | reverse complement strand
ACGCCTTAAGACAAGAAACAATATATGGAGCAGTAACAGATAATGATGGACATTTATGGCTCAGCACCAACAGAGGACTCTTTCAGTTCAACCCCAACACCGAAGAACTTCGGGGATTCTATGAAAGTGACGGCCTGCCCAGTAATGAATTCAATTGGCTCCTCATGCGAATCTGTGCACAACATTAAACTGATAAGTTATTGAAAAGCATGGGAAATACCTATAAATTATAAGGCACTTAAAGTCTTATAAAGTTATAGGAGGTCCCATGCTCATTAAAAAGATAATAAGAAATACACTGGGAATCAAGAATCACCGTGTGGAAAAAGTTATTGGAAGCACTCAGAAGATTATCATTTTTTTAGATATTATTCATGGTCGGAAGCTCACCTGTTCCGGCTGCGGGACGAGGCAAAAAGTCAGAGATCGATTGAAACAAAGAGAGTGGAGGCATGTGCCTTTGTGGAATATACCTGTATACATTTATTACCGACCAGCTCGTGTCAAATGCAAATATTGTGGAATAAAAGTCGAATCAATTCCATGGAGCAATGGTAAGAGTTGTCTTTCTGTTCCTTTAAGTTTGACTATGGCAAGCTGGGCAAGAAAGCTTCCAATGAATACTGTAAGTCAAATGTTTAATGTTTGCTGGAATGCCGTTTATTCTGCTGTTAAACAGGTCGTTGAATTTGGACTTGCCTGTCGAGACAAGACAGAAGCGGGTATTATTGGCATTGATGAGATCAGTCGTAAAAAGGGCATGGTTTATCATACTCAGGTTTATGATCTTGTTCGCAAGAAACTGTTGGCCAGTTTTGAGGGACGTAAATATGAAAATATTAAAGCTTTTTTAACGGAATGGGGCAAAGATAACTTAAAGAATATCAAAGGAGTATGTTGTGACATGTGGGATCCTTATCTGAAAGCAATTAAGGGATTTATTCCTGATGCAACAATCGTCTTTGATAAATTTCATATTATCCGTCATCTTTTACATGCAGTCAATGATGTACGGAAACAAGAAGCTGAAGATCTAAAGAAAATCAACCCTGAACTTCTGAAGGGAAGCCGATATATTTGGCTTAAGAATCCCTGGAATTTGACAGATAAACAAAAACAACGATTCAGTTATTTGGAGAATTTAAATTTGAAAATCAACAGGGCTTACTTGCTTAAAGAAAATTTCAGAGAATTTTGGACATATACAGATCAAGAAAAAACAAAAAAATTTCTTGATCAATGGTTCTGGTGGGCTACTCATTCACGGCTTGAGCCAATGAGAAAATTTGCATGGCTTGTCAGAAAACATGAAAAGGGAATCCTGGCATACTCTGAATTGCCTATCGATAATGGTGCTGTAGAAGCAATGAACAATAATGCAAAAGCAATTAGTCATCAAGCAAGAGGATATCGATCTCCCAAAACCTTTTCAACACTACTCATGCATTGCATGGGTAAGCTAAAAGAACCGGATTGGGTGCACAGATTCGCATGAGGAGCCTAATTTTTTTAGTTCGTTTAGTTCGTTGCTGATTAATTCTTTTTTTCTTTATTCTTGTTTCTTTTAAGCACTAGATTTTCAAACTGTAAAATTTTTCAGGATGACACCAACAATTTAAGTTTATGATTTCTGAATGTTAATGCTTTCTAGCCCAAGTTCGACACTTGGACCTGCTAAGTTAAGTATTTTCAACAAAAATTACTTCAAGTCTTCACTACATTTTACCGTTCTTTGATAATCTCGAAGGCAGTTTTAGCCCCAGATGTTGAAGCA
>JAYEJL010000144.1:0-9128 GCA_034660555.1 Thermotogota bacterium | reverse complement strand
GAATCACTATCCACTTTTCAATGACCCTCTCATCCGCTCTATTCTAGCGCAATCCCTATATTACCATCCACTTACTACACTGTCAAGTTACATCTTTCCTTACTTTACCTTTTCTAATTTGTGAATTCATTTTAGAAAATTAGAATTCCTTTATTACCTTTCTCTTAATACTCTAACCACAGGCTCGTTCTAAGTTATAAGTATATACTGTTACGTTTCTCCACTGTTGTATTTTCCAGTGTAAAAATAATCAAAAGATTTCTTTGCTATAAAAATATGGACATTTTAAAAATTAATGCTTTTTTTGCATTCATTCCTCAGACCCTAAAGCACAAAACCGATTTTTAATTATATCCGCGAAGCTCGCATATCCGCCTGTTTCTCAGATCGCATATCAATTGGTCTAGAGTTGTTTTGAACCTGCGTACAACGCACAACCTACTGACGTACAACATGTTTAGTCTTTAAAAAGTTCACACACCCGCCTCCGGCAGCCCTCTCAAGAGGGCATTAGAACCAATCGGACAACGGAAGACGGTTCACGGTTCACGTGTTTTATGAGTGTTTATTCACCAGTCGATGGACGAAGCTTGCCAGTGGCAAGCGTTGGACGATGGACCAAACGAAGTATTGGACGTTATTTACTCTCGGGCTCTCTGACTCTCGTCCCCTTGGTCCTTCTCGTCTTTTCGTATTTGATTCCTTCCTTGAGGAAGGTACCTGCGAAGCAGGGGGGAAGGTGTGAATCTGGTTTTTTTAATCTATATCTTGTTTTACTTCTTTTGAACCTCTGAACAACCTACAACGAACTATCGTACAACGTTTTTTGAATTTGTCGGATCTCAGTATTCAAATCTCTTATCTCGACACTTAACTTATTCTCCCATACAACTCTTTTTTAACCTGTTCTACCGGACGATTTTCAAGCACAGAAATTCTTTTTGCGATTGGGGGATGTGTACTGAATAATGATGCAAAGAAAGAATCTTTTTCATTTATTCTTCTCTTTAAAGGATCGGATATGAAAAGATGAGCTGTTGCGACAGATGCAGTTTTCATCTTTTTAGTTGTTCCGGCAATTTTTCTCAATGCTGAAGAAAGTCCATGGGGATTTCTTGTCAACTCGACAGATCTTGCATCCGCAAAGTATTCTCTGGTTCTTGAAACAGCCAATAGAGACAATCTTCCAAGAAATGAAAATAATGTTGCCAGAGCTACAATTGTTGCAAGTAAAATCAATATATAAGCACCTGAATCGTTTTTACTTCTCCTCCTTCTACCACCACCAAATATAAAACTGTATTTTAAACCTCTCAATGCAACTATTTGTATCATTACAACAGCACCAAGTAGTGCAGAAATTAAGGTCATAATAAGAATATCTCTATTTATTATATGACTGAGTTCATGGCCAATAACGCCGGATGTTTCTTCACGATCTAGTTTTTTAAGTAGTCCGGACGTTACACAAATTATGCCGTCTTCTTTTTTGAAGCCTGTAGCAAAAGCATTAACCGTATCATCATCGTCAACAACATATACAGGAGGAGGTGATGGCATTCCTGCAGCTAATGAAAGCTCTTCAACAATATTCATGAGCTGCTTTTCTTCTGCATCGTTAGGATTAGCTTCGCGAGCTTTAACTGATCTTAAAACCATTTTCCGACCTGCGAAAACTGATATGATAACATGAACGCACGCCACTAAGATAAATGTGGAAGTAAATATTGGCAGCATTCCAAAGACAAAGTCTATTATCAGACCAAAAGCTGCCATCATGATAAAGAAGACTGAAATGAGCAGTGTACTTTTTCTTACATTCTTTTTTTCTTCTTCATGGAAATCAATCGTAAATGTCATAAAAAATCAACTTTTCACATGTTTATATCTACTTTTGAAACTTCACGTTCACTTGATTCAACTATCTCAAACAGAGGGAATGGTTGAAATTTGTCTGAAAACATGCCAGCAATTATGTTATTTGGAAACACCTCAATTTTTGTGTTGAACTTTGTGACTGTGTCGTTATAAAACTGTCTGGAATAGGATATTTTATTTTCTGTTGTGGTAAGCTCTTCCATTAACTGAGTTACATTTTGATTGGCCTTTAAATCTGGATATGCTTCCATAACAGCAAATAATCTTCCAAGCACTCCACCAAGTTCTCTTTCTGCCTTTATTTTGTCATCCATTCCCTGAGCAGAAACCGCCTGACTCCTGGCTTTTATAACATTTTCAAGCGTTTCCTTCTCAAATTTCATGTATCCCTTGACAGAATTGACAAGATTGGGAATCAAATCATGCCTTCTTTTCAACTGAACATCTATCTGTGCCCATGAATTTTCAACACGTTTTTTCACTGAAATTAGCGAGTTATATACACCTATAATCCAAAGAACCACTATTACTACAACTGCAAGTATAATTAGTCCAATCCACACAAGTATCACCTCCTTCGAAAATTATACACTTTTCTACCATTATTGGCGATAAAGAACTCATTGTATTTTTCAAGAAGTTCCTTCAGATCTTTAACTACGAACAATTTTTCTGGCAATTTTTCTGGAAAATCTTCTTTTTTTGTTTCTCCTGTCAGAACGAGTACTGTATCAATATTCGCATCCAGTCCACATTTAATATCCGTATAAAGTCTATCTCCAACTATAAGGGTTTCAACTTTTTCGACATTATATTTTTCCATGAGCATTTTTAGAATTTTTATATCCGGTTTGCCCAAAATGTAATCAGGTTTCCTTCCTGTTGACCTTTCAACAAGAGCAATAAAGCTGCCAACATCGGGAATGGGACCTTCCGGTGTGGGGCAGTTAATGTCCGGATGTGAAATAACATAGGGAAGACCTTTTCTTGCAAATTTACAGAATGCATTTATTTTTTCATAATTTAATGTTGTATCGAATGTCATGACGATAACATCGGGCTTCTCTTTTTCCTGAATAATTCCCTGCGATGCAATGGCTTTCTCTACATTAGGGGTAGCTAATAGAAAAATCTTTCTGCCTGGAAATTTCTTCTTTAGAAATAGGGTCGTTGATTCAATGGAGGTAAAAATATCAAAGGTCCCTTCAGGGAAACCGAATCCCTTCATCTTTTCTATATATGCTTCTTCTGTGTTTGAAGAGTTATTGGTGAGAAAAACAAGTTTCGCTCCTATTCCATTGATCGTATTGGCATATTCTATGGCACCAGGTAGAATTCTGTTGCCTAGAAAAAATGTTCCATCCATATCGGTTACAAATAATTTCTTCAAATGAATTCATCCTTATCTTTGAATTATCGCTTTACTCCCTTTTGCTTTCTGCGATTAAGCATTTTTTTATCAATTACATATTTATTTATGAACTCAGCAACATCATCTGAATAAAACTCTGGCGAGATCTCTGCCATATATTTCAGACTGTCTTTAAACATCTTGAAGTTAAGGCCATATCCCTCAGCTAATTGTTTGAACCAGTCAATATAGTCTGCAAATATATTCGGATCTTTATATTTTATCGCTGTGGCAAGATAGGAAAGATTATATTTTACATCCTGAATGGTTTTTTCCTTAAAGGTATCATTTTTGTATCTTGGATCAATTTCTTTGTAATGCTCATAAACTTTTTTTGCTATTTCATCATTTTTACTGTTTATGGTTTCATAAATATCCATAAATAATCCTCCAAATCATCAGATGACCCAGCATGTACGTTTATTATATAATTTTATTGCTAATTAGAAAAAGACATCTGAGAGTTTAATATGATTGGAGCCACTGTTTATGAAAAAGAAAAAAAAGAAAAAATCTGTTGAAAATTGTACTGGCTATCGTAATTGTCTTTCTATTATATTCATTTCTTGTAGAACCCAATATGATAGTTCTAAAAGAAATTGATTTATCCTCTGATTATGGTATGGAAATTGTATTTTTCAGTGATTTGCATATGAATGTATACACTGGTTTTCATGATCGCATATTGGACAAAATCAATAATCTTTCTCCGGACATCATACTTTTTGGAGGAGACGCGGTCACTGAAAACACTAACTACGAAGATCTTGAAAGATTCTTTACCAAACTATCTTCTATTGCTCCCGTTTATGCAGTAATAGGAAACTGGGATTACTTTACACAGAATAAAATACTGGATATTTATAACAGGGCTAACATCTCTCTTCTTAACGGAACTGACGCAGTGGTTAGAGGCGAGAAAAGTTATATAAGCATCGCAGGAATGCCCTTGAACGAACAATATGAATTGCTTACGTCTCATATATTGATATTAATGGGTCACTATCCGCATTCAATAAGACGGTTCGACGGAACAAAACCAGAAATATATCTGTGCGGACACACCCATGCCGGGCAGGTATATATACCCTTTATTACCAAATTGTTCTACAGAAACGAAATAAGCGAAATTAGAGGTTTTTTTGATTATCAAGGGACCAGAGGATTCATAACTTCGGCGATTGGTTCATGGTTTCATTTGCGATTTCTAACATTTCCTGAAATAGTATTAATAACTCTATGATCGTTGACACTCCTAAAAACTATTGATATAATCAAAATAAATACCCATTAAGGGTATAGGAGGTGAAATAGTGCATACCAAAATAACAGTTTATTCTACTCCTTCATGCCCATGGTGCAGAAAAGTGAAAAGGTACTTCAAATCGCTGGGAGTGCCCTTTAAGGATGTAGATGTTAGTAAAAATCAAAAGAAAGCTCAGGAGTTGTACCGCAAAAGTGGTCAGATGGGTGTTCCCGTTGTAATCATGGGAAATCAGGTAATAGTAGGTTTTGACAAGAATAAGATCGATAAAATCCTTGGTGTTTCTTAATAAGGAATAAAATAACAATAACTGTCAACTAAGGTGGCCCTTCCCCACCTTTTTCATTTGCTTAAAGGATTTAATTAGTGCTATCCTTTTATAAGGAGGTTAAGCTAATGCATGAACTAAGATTAAATCCTTTTACCGGAGAATGGGTGATAATATCATCAGGTAGAAGTAGCCGGCCGGTTCTTCCTGAGAATGCTTGCCCTTTGTGCCCTGGAGTATTAGAAATTGAAAGAGATTATGATCTTGTAGTTTTCGACAACAGGTTTCCTTCCCTTACCCTTAATCCTCCACAAACATCTGAAAATGAAGAACATTTTGAGAAAAAAAGAGCTCTTGGAAAATGCGAAGTTATTATGTACACATCAAAACACGATCTTTCAGTGTCTGATATGTCTGAGTATCAGATGCACAAATTCATTGAAGTATGGTGCAACAGATACAATGAGCTTTCCAAAATACAAGATATAAAATATATTTACATTTTTGAGAATAGAGGAAAAGAGGTAGGAGCAACACTGAACCATGCTCACGGTCAGTTATACGCTTTTTCGTATATACCCCCTCGAATGGAAAGAAAAGTTCGTCAAATGAAATTGAGTTATTACGAAAACGGTGAATGTTCGCTTTGCAATTTCATTAAAGGATTGAACGAAGAAACCGTTATCAAAGAAAATGAGTCGTTCTTTTCACTTGTTCCTCCTTACGCACGATTTCCTTATGAAGTTCACGTTTATCCAAAAAGACATGTTTCATCGATCACAGATCTTACAGGAAATGAAAAGAAACATCTGGGCAATTTATTACTGGATACTGTTAAGCGTTATGATAAATTGTTCGAAGAAGAATTTCCCTATATGATGATGCTTTTCAACGCGCCAGTCAATACAAGAGAAATTTACGATGAATGGTTTCATTTTCATATTGAATTCTGCCCACCAAAAAGAAGTAAGGACAAAATAAAATGGATGGCCAGTGTAGAAACTGGAAGTTGGAATTTTATAAATCCAGCTGATCCTAAAAATATTGCCAAACAACTAAAAGAAATGGAGGTAGATTAATGAAGGAAAAAAGATTTTACATTGCACCTGGAAGAATAAACATTGTAGGTGAACACACTGATTACAATGATGGTTTTGTTTTACCTGCGGCAATAAACAGATTCACGCAGACAGGTATTCAGGAAATCGATGGTTCAAAAATTAGGGTTAATTCAAAGAAATACGGAACTGCGGAGTTCGATGTTTCTAATACCGAAAAAGCTAATGACTGGTCAGATTACATTAAGGGTATTTTTTGGGTGTTAAAGAATGAAAAAAACGTCACTTTTCCTGGCCTTGAAATCGAAATCAAATCAAATGTTCCGAAAGGTGCAGGTTTATCCAGCTCAGCAGCCCTTGAGGTGTCAATAATAACTGCACTAAACGACTATTTAGAACTGTGTTTAACTGAAGAGGAACGAATAAAATTTGCAAGAAAAGCAGAAAATGATTTTGTTGGTGTTCAGTGCGGTATTATGGATCAGTTCATTGCTGTTCGTGGAAAGAAAGAACATGCCATATTTCTTGACACAAAGAGTCTTGAATATGATTATGTTCCTGTAAAAACGGGAGACTACAGTTTGGTGGTTTTCAATTCCAACATCGATCACAAATTATCTGGCGGGGAATACAATAAAAGACGCCAGGAAGCTCATGATGCACTAAAGGAACTAGGGAAAAAGAGCTATCGTGATGTCAAATTAACAGAAATTCTTATGAGTCGTTCAAATATGAGCGAAGTTGGTTTCAAAAGGGCTATGCACGTGATATCTGAAAACGAACGAGTTCATGAAGCCGTTGATATGCTTAACCACTCAAATTTTGAGAATCTTGGAAGAATTCTAATCCAGTCTCATGAATCACTTGCCATGGACTATGAAGTATCCTGTGAAGAAATCGATTTTATTGTTAATACACTTGGATATTCAGATGGAGTAACGGGATGCAGAATGATTGGCGCTGGTTTTGGTGGTTCGGTTCTCGCTATCTGCGAAAAAGATAAATTAAAAACAATTAAAAATGATCTTTTTAATGAATACAAAGATGAGTTTGATATCGAGCTGGATTCTTATGAAATTGAAATAGAAGATGGAGCAAAACGTATTACGGATGAGATAATTTGAATGGACACAATTTGTGATAGGAAATAATAATAATCCATTACAAAGGTTTTTCCAAAAGCAAATATTGAATCTTTAATTCCTAATGATATTACTGAAAATCAACATTTATGGAGGATAACAATGTCAAAAAAAAGATCTGTTATACCTTTGCTTGGGGCGCCGGGAGCAAGGCTCACCGATACATCACTAAGAGAAAATCTTACAAACGCTGAGATTCAATTCAAATCTTTGTCCAGACTTATGAACGATTTTCAGCCTGATGGATTATTTTTCATGATGGACCTGACTGTTGAAGCTGAAGCTTTAGGCCTTGAAATAGCCTTCCCCGAAGATGACAATCCATATGTTAAAAAACACCCGGTTAAAGGACCTGAAGAGTTGTCTTCTATCGAAAATTCCTGGAAAGGTGTAACTAAACGAATGAAAGTTTTCATTGATGTTGCAGCTAGGATGGCTAATGAACTGCCAGAAATAAAGGGTAGTTACGTGATCGGACCATTTAGCCTTGCTGGTGAACTAGTAGGTGTAACTGATCTGTGCATGAAACTCATAGAGGAGCCCGATTTCGCACAGAGAGTGATAGCATTTTGTACCAAAGTGGTGAACGAATACTCTAACTCACTAATAGACAATGGTACTGATTTGATAGCTGTTCTTGAACCAACAGCAGTACTTCTATCAAAAAAACAATTTAATAGCTTTGCGCTTAATTACTTCGAAGAACTTAAATCTAATACTTCAACTCCCCTTGTCTATCACATCTGCGGAAATACTGAGCATATAATCGATATGATGGGAAACAGTGGTGCTTACGGGCTCAGTTTGGATAGTGTGGTAGATCTTAAGAACTCTGCTAAGAAGATACCTAAGGATGTTTACTTAATAGGTAACATAGATCCAGTAGGGATCTTTCTTCAATCTAATGAAAAGGAAGTTGAAATAGCAACTGCAAAACTTCTCAATAATATGGAAGGTGTACCCAATTTTATACTGAGTTCAGGGTGTGACATACCACTGGAAACTCCACATGAAAACATAGCTGCTTTTATGAGAACCGCAAGGAACTACAGGTAGTGGTTTCTTTGTTTTTTACGACATGTTAGGTCAAAAGCAGATGATGAGATGAAACATAAAACAAGAATCCGAGACTTTATAAAAATTCGGGTTTGGGGTATAGGATATGGCAAGAGATAAAAACACGTCCATCACTTCGTTTCGTCCATAAAATTAAAAAACACGTTGTGCGTCAGTAGGTTGTAGGTTGTTCGTAAGTTCAAAAAATGCAAAACGATGCTCCGAAAGACCGAGAAAAACCAAGGGGACGAGAATCCGAGAGACCGAGAGTAAATAACGTCCAACGCTTCGCTTGGTCCATCGTCCAGCGCTCTCCTTGCGGCTCGCTTCGTCCATCGATTGGTAAATAAATACCTCATAAAACACGTGAACTGTGAACCGTTGTCCGTGAACCGATTGGTTCTAATGCCCTCTTCGAGAGGGCTGCCGAAGGCTGGGTGTGTGAACTTTTTAAAAGCAAAAACGTTGTACGATAGTAGGTTGTTGGTTGTACGTAAGTTCAAAAACATAAGAAGGCGAGACCTTACAAAAAAACGGGTATAAGGTCTGGTTGTGCCAAGAAGGCAAGAAAGAGGTCTTCTTCCTGAGTTTAACAGTTGGATTTTTGAAACACCCATAAAAAGCGGATCATAAATTTGAAGCGTGACATTTTGTAATTACACTTAATGGATTATGATGTTTTAAGGTTATTTTTTTAAGGAATCTGACGTACAACATTCTTAGGTGGAGCAATACGAAGAGAACGTAAAATCTTGTTGCTCAGTGAAGGAGTTTTCGTCTTTACGTAGTATGGTTTACCTTCTATTTCTATCTCAACAAAATTCAGCGCATTTAAGGCTTTTCGTATCTTTCTTGGACTGGCACTGTGTCCATTACTCTTGAGCTGAAACTCCAGTGTTCTTTCAAGTAGAAAGGCTATGAAATACATCATGAAGTGTCCCTTTATCCTTTGCTCTGTCCAGACAAATACCGGTTCTACTTCCAATGTACTCTTCATGATGCGAAAGGATTCTTCTATCTTCCATAAACTGTGGTATGCATTAAGAATTTC